>JAITRO010000023.1 GCA_031288335.1 Synergistaceae bacterium
CTGGATTTCGTTATTTACGACGTGCTGGGGGACGTCGTCTGCGGAGGATTCGCGATGCCTATCCGGGAGGGAATAGCCGAACACGTGTTTACCGTGTCGTCCTCCGATTTCATGAGCATTTACGCGTCGAACAATCTGTTCAAAGGCATAAAAAAATATTCAAACTCCGGAGGGGCGCTTTTAGGAGGCGTAATCGCAAATTCAATCAACGCGGGATACTCGAAGGACATCATCGACGACTTTGTCTCGCGGACAAAGACGCGCGTCATGGAGTATATACCGCGATCCATAACGGTGACGCAGTCCGAACTCAGGGGCAAGACGACTATCGAGGCAGCCCCGGACTCCGCTCAGGCGAAAGTTTATATGCGGCTTGCCGAAAAAATCGCGGCTCACGATATATCCGAAACGCCCTCTCCGCTGGAAGTCCGCGAGTTGCAAGAATGGGCCGCGGAGTGGTCCGACCAGATACTGGCGCTCGAGAGCGGCGTGGTGAGCGGCGGAATCAAGGCCGGAATTTAAAAACGGAAGGAGGCCCGTCATGGTCAAAGCGGCAAAAAGTCTCACGGATCTCATCGGGAACACACCGCTTTTGCAGCCTCGGCGCTTTGCGGAGGGCTGCAAGCTCAGCGGTTCGCTGTATTTCAAGCTCGAATATTTCAACCCGGCGGGCAGCGTGAAGGATCGCATAGCGTACAGCATGATCACGGACGCCGAAGAAAGCGGCGCATTGACGCCGGAGTCCGTGATCATCGAACCGACCAGCGGCAACACCGGCGTCGGCATCGCCTTCGTCGCGGCCGCCCGCGGATATAAAGTGATCCTCACAATGCCTGAAACGATGAGCCTTGAACGCAGGACGCTCGTCAAGGCGCTCGGCGCGGAACTCGTCCTCACTCCGGGAGCGGATGGGATGAAGGGCGCTGTGCGGAAGGCGGAGGAGCTGGCGGCGCGGATACCGGGCGGAATAATCCTGCAGCAGTTCGCGAATCCCTCAAACCCCGCCATTCATTATAAGGCGACGGCGGAAGAAATCTGGCGGGACACGGAAGAGGAGGTGGATATTTTCGTCGCGGGTGTCGGCACCGGCGGCACTGTGACCGGGGTTGGGAAAAATCTCAAAGACAAAAAAAAGACGGTGCGAATAGTGGCTGTGGAGCCCTTCGAGTCGCCGGTGCTTTCAGGCGGCCCGCCAGGCCCTCACAAGATACAGGGCATCGGCGCCGGTTTTATACCTAAGGTCTATGACGCCGGAATTGTCGATGAAATATACAAGGTGAGATCGCAGGAGGCAATAGACACGTCACGCGCCCTGGGTCGCAGCGAGGGTCTGCTCGTCGGCATTTCGTCCGGAGCGTCCGCCTTTGCGGCCGTGCAGATCGCGAAGCGATCGGAAAACGCCGGTAAGGTCATAGTCGCCCTGCTGCCGGATACAGGTGAGAGATACTTGTCGACAATCCTGTATCAGTATGAAGAGAACCAATGACCGGAGGTGTTTCGTTTGACGTCTTTTGTTGAAAAACCGCGTTCCGCGTGCGCCCTGGCGGGCGCGCTCAGCACGATCAGCGCGCTTCCGGACGTGATCCCCATCGTCCATACGTCAATGGGGTGCGGCGGCAACCTGAGCGGCGCGAACTCCTTCGGATCCGGTTATTGGGGGGCGGGTTACTGCGGAGGCGGGAGCATCCCGACGAGCGCCGTCACGGAAACCGAGATAGTCTTCGGCGGCAACGACAGATTGCGGGAAGAAATAGTTTCTACGCTGGAACTTATCGACGGTCAGCTCTACATCGTTGCCACCGGTTGCATGACGGAGATGATAGGGGACGATACGAGAGGCGTGACTAATGATTTCATCGCCGAGGGCAAACCGATCATAACGGTGAGCACGCCCAGCTTCAAAGGCGACTCTTACTCCGGGTATGAAATAGTGCTGAACGGGATTTTTAACGGCTATCTGCAAAAAACCGAGAGGACAGACCCAAAGTTAGTCAATATATTCGGCGTCATCCCGGCTTATGACCCCTTTTTCAGGGGTGATCTAGAGGAAATGGCGAGACTGATTCGCGCGCTGGGACTTGAAGCGAACACGTTTTTCACGCCCGACCAGACGTTTGAAAACGTGAGGAGCGCCCCCTCCGCGGCGCTCAATATCGTGTTCTCGCGGGTATGGGGAACTTCGTTCGCGGAGGAATTCGAGAAAAAACATGGCACGCCGTACTGGGCGACGGAGCTTCCGATAGGCCCGGAGGCAAGCGACGCGTTTTTGTCCGACTTGGCCGAAAGGACGCATGTGCCGAGACGACGAGTTGAAGAGGTGATCGATAGGGAGAATAAAATTTATTACGGTTATTTCGAGCGCACGGCGGATGTGTTCTGCGATTCGGATTTTAAATATTACGCGTTTACGGTGACAAATTCGAATTATGCCATTCCCCTGGTCCGCTACGCGCGGAACGAACTTGGCTGGGTGGTTCTGGACGTATTCGTGACGGATCAGCTCAACGACATCCAGAAAAAAACATTGCTTCGCGCGTTTGAGGATATCCGCTTCGACGACACCGGGCTCCTGTTTGAGACCGATGCCGGCGCAATTGCCCGCGCCATGGTTCGGCGCCATCCCGAAAACAGGGGCGAGCGATACTTTGACGGGCACAGCCCTCTGTTCATACTGGGCAGTTCCATTGAGAAGGCCGTGGCACAAAAACGCGGCGCCGCTCAACTTTCCATCAGCTTCCCGGCGTTCAACCGAATGATCGTCGACAGAGGCTATGCCGGCTACAGGGGCGGACTGCACCTTTTCGAGGACATCGTGGGTTCGCTGGTATTTCCAAAGGGATAGGGGAGATGTCAATGTCGTATTACGAACAAGCGGCGCCGCCGGTACGGGATCAGCGACTCAAGATCGGCGACAGCTTTGCCGGAAGCGCGCGAGAGATGCTCGAATGCGCGAAATCCGGCTGCATGCTGCAGCGGAACCGCCTCTTTTGGCAGACCGGCGCGTGTCAGATGGCGCTTACGATAATGATGGCCGCCACTGTGGAAAGGTCCGCCATAGTGATGCACGGACCGATAGGCTGCGGAACACAGCTTCACGCTCTCTGCGTACAGACCGGCAAGGGGAAAACCAAGAGGGGAAAACAGCCCGAGCCTCCGGCATGGCTGTCCACAAACCTTCAAGAGAGCGATGTCATAGGAGGGGGCGAACTCAAGCTCCGCGAAGCCATAGAATACGCAGACCGCGAATTCAGGCCGGAGATAATTTTCGTAGTCTCCACCTGCGCCCCGAATATCATCGGCGACGATGTCGAGGAGATCGTGAGGAGAGCTAAGGAATCTTCGGCGGCCCACGTCGTCAGCCTGCACTGCCCGGGCTTCAAATCCCGTGTCGTCGCAAGCGCTTACGACGCCTTTTATCATGGGCTGCTCAGACACTTGCCGCTGGAGCCGGAACCGTGGCGCGATTTTGTCCCCCATACCTCGGGGCGGGACGATTTTGGACAAATTAAATACGCGCATATCAAGGCGAGGACTGTTAACCTGTGGAACGCGACGTCCATAGGACCGGGCGACGAGGGGGAACTCGAGCGCCTCCTTGGGGCGCTCGGTTTGAAGACACGGGTGTTCGCCGAATACTCGAACGCGGATGAATTCAGGCTGGTCAGCCAGGCCGCGCTGAACGTGAGCATGTGCGATGTGCATGACGACTATATGCTCTCGTTTTTAAAGGAAAAATTCGGCACTCCCTATATTATGGCGGGGATGCCCATCGGGTTTCACGACACCCGCCAATGGCTCAAGTCCATTGCGGCCCGCTTTGGTCTGGAAAACGAGGCGGACCGCCTGGCGGACAACGAGGAAGCGGCGGCAAGGGAGGCTATAGCGCCGTTCCTGCCTAAAATCCAGGGCAAACGGGTTCTGCTGTGCGGCGGCGTCGTGCGGGTCGGGACGGAGGCCATTTTCCTCAAGGAACTGGGGATGGAAGTCCTGACTTTCCGTGCCTATCACTATGAGAGCGGGGCCGAGAAGATCTACGAACGAGTTGCCGATGAGTTGCCGTGCGCCAGGATAGCCGTCAGCAATCAGCTTTTCGAGTTCTGCAACCAGATCAAGCGGCTCAAGCCTGACCTGGTAATCTCCCATAACGGGACGCAAGGTATACTCGCAAAACTTGGCGTGCCTTCCATACAGCTCTTCGACGTCGACCGGTCGTTTTTCGGGTACGCCGGCGTTTTTTCCCTGTTACAGCGCATCGCTTTCGCTTTCAGGAACACGTCTTACCAGAAGCGTCTCAGCGCGCATGTGAAGTTTCCTTATCGTGAATCATGGTATGACATGGATGCTTTTCATTACATCAAAGATTAGGAGAGTTTTCATAATGAAAAAATTCACAGCGATTTTATGCTTGATCTCTGCTCTGACGTTTTTTGCAGCATTGCCGCAAACCCTGTTTGCCGCGGAGGATGACGTCGATCTCAGCAAATACTCCAAACTGAGCGACGCGGAATATCAGGCGGCGTACAAATCGGAGCCGGCGTCCGGTCGCGTCATCAACATCGGTTATGACGGAGGACTCTGCCAGGCCGCCATACCGATTGCGCAGAACAAAGGCTTTTTTACGGCGGAAGGGCTCGAAACGAAGCTCACCCGGTCGGAGTCGGCGCGGGATGCCATCGCCGGCGGCAAGATCGACACATCCGCGGGGATGATTGCGGCCTGGCTGAAGCCGATAACTAACGGAGTGGATATAGTATTTACCGTCGGGCTGCACACGGGCTGCGCGTCCGCGATAGTCCTCTCCGACTCGGGCATCGAATCGTTCGACGACGTTAAGGGCGGTACGATAGCCATCAACGGCGGCATCGGAGGGGTATATCACAATATAGCGTTCCGCTTCGTGGCCCACGACGGTTTCAAGGCCGCGGATTTTAAATGGAAGGATTTTCCCGCGGATCAGAGCCTGCTCGTATTGCAGCGCGGAGAGGCAAAGATTGCCGTGCTGTCCGACCAGCTTGCTGAGAAATGGGTGCAGGAGGGGCAAGTCCGCCGCATCCGCTCGCTCACGTTCGACAAGGATTTCGTCAACGAATCCTGCTGCGTCATGGGCATTTCGGGCAAATTCCTGAATGAAAATCCGGTCACGAGCGAAAAGATCACGCGGGCGATCTACAAGGCGAGCCTTTGGCTGAACGAGAGCGAGGCAAACCGCCGAGAGGCGGCCGCGATCCTGCTCGACGGCGGGCATATAAGCGGCACGCCCGAGTATGCACTCGACCTTTTGAATATGTACCGATTCGGGCTCGACAACGCGACGACAGAGAAATCCCTGTACGACTCGGTGGACGAATACAAGGCGCTGGGTGTCCTGGACGAGAAAGTAAATCCGGACGAGCTGAAAACCCGGATATGGAAGCCGTTGGATCTCGACAGAGTGATCGAGAAAAAGTAATAAAAAAAATAAAGACGAAATCGAAATAACAATGTCCATCTAAAGCGTCACGCTACCGGTTGAACCAGTATCAGCCAAAGACGGATCTCAGTCTATCGCAAGCCGCACTCCCACTCCGTGGGAGCTGCGGCAGATAGAGGCAGCTCCGAAATCAAAAGGCAGAATAGCGGCGGATCGCGCGATATGCGCGCTCCCGCTGATCATGGCCGTCATCGTAACCATGCAGTACAAGATAACGCCAAATCTCAATAACGCCGCGACCACGGATATTTATACGGGTTTTATCCTTTTAATGGGGCTCATCGTTCTGGTCAAGTTTATCAGGTCGCTTTTTTCGAAAAAATCCTTCGAAAACCTGTTGGAGAAAGCGCCGCTTTACACAGCGGGCCTTCTTCTGTTTGCCCTTTACGATTACGCGACGCTCAAGACCGGAATTCTCCCTTTGCCGTATTTCCCATGGCCGGATCGAATCTTGAACGGCATTTACGAGGACTGGGCGCTCCTGCTCGACTGCATAAAAAATTCCCTGATCCTTCTCTTTTCCGGCTATTTCGCTGGAGCGGCCGTTGGGCTTCTCACCGGCCTTTCGGCCGGACTATCGCGGCGGGTGCGTTATTGGGTTTTGCCGTTGGTTCAGATACTGGGGCCGATACCATCCACCACGTGGCTTCCCATCATACTGATCGCCGCCGCTTCGCTCTTTGGAGGCAGCGTGTTTTTGATTGCTCTCGGCGTCTGGTATCCGGTGACCATGACATCTATGCAGGGTGTTTTAAACATTCCTAAGGCGAATTTCGAAGCGGCGCGCATTTTAGGCGCAGGCAGGGCGCGATTGCTGTTCAAAGTCGCGCTGCCCGCGACAATGCCCAACATATTCCAGGGGCTTACGCAGGGAATGAGCGTCGCCTGCACAGCGCTGATGGTCGCGGAGATGATGGGCGTGGAGTCCGGCCTCGGCTGGTACATCAACTGGCAGAGGGGCTGGGCGGAGTTCGCCAAGATGTACGGGGCGGTCATAGTCATCTGCATAACGTTCTCAGTCGTTAATTTTTTGTTGTCTCTCATCAAACGGAGGGTGCTGCGCTGGCAGGAGGGACATTGGAATTGACGAAGCGGGCGGGACATATTTCCATCCAAAACGTGACTAAAATTTTCGCGAGGGCCGATCTGAACTCGACGCTTGTTGCGCTTGAGAACGTAAATATGGAGATACAGCCGGCCGAGTTCGTATCCATAGTAGGCACGTCAGGCTGCGGAAAATCCACGCTCCTGCGCATTATCGCCGGGCTTGAGTCTGTCACCTTCGGGCAGGCGTACTGCGACGGAGAAGTCATCGCCGGCGCCAATCCGAAGAGGGGGCTCGTATTCCAAGAACACTCGCTCTTCCCGTGGCTGTCGGTGCGCGACAACATAGCTTTCGGGCTTCGCGCCACAGGCAGATACAAATCCGGCGCGGATATGGTGGACCGGCTGATTTCAAGGGTGGACCTCTCCGAGTTTGCCGATTCGTATCCGCACCAGCTTTCAGGCGGGATGAGGCAGAGAGTGTCGCTGGTAAGGGCGCTTGTGGTCTCGCCTGACGTCCTGTTACTCGACGAGCCCCTTGGGGCGCTCGACTCCTTTACCAGAATGAACATACAGGACGAACTCCTGAAACTCTGGAATGAGCATAAGAATACCATGATACTCATAACCCACGACGTGGACGAGGCAATATATCTATCGCAGCGCATATATATAATGTCGCCCCGTCCCGGGAGAATCGTGAAAGAAATACCCTTGCGCATGTCGTATCCGCGAAACCGCGGCTCATCGGAATTCACCGTTGTGAGGAACGAGATACTGCGGAGGCTTGATTTCGCCAAAGAGGAACAAGAAGAGTACAACTTATAGAACACGGAGAGGAAAACCAATGCGAATAGCTGTCGCTACAACTGACGGTATGGTCATTTCCAAGCACTTTGGCAAGACGCCGGAATTTTGCATAATAGATATCGACGACATCTCCTGGACGTGGAAAATCATCGAGCGAAGGGCAAACCTTCCTGTCTGCCGCGAGGATGAGCATGACGACAAGGCGTTTGAAAAAAGCATCGACATCGTGGCGGACTGTGAGACGGTGTTCGTCTCCAAACTCGGTCCATACGCCAGAATCGCGCTGGAACGGCGAGGGAAACAGGTTCTCGAGATATTTGGTTTTATCGACGAAACCCTTGAAAAGTACATTGCCTACCTGAAAAAAAGACGCCCGAAACACAGAGACGTCATGACCGAACACCCCTGCTTCTCGGACGGTTCATACGGAAGGCGGGGGCGGCTGCACCTGCCGGTTTGCCGAAACTGCAACATACAGTGCAGGTTCTGCGTCAGGGCGCAGAACTTCACGGAGCAGAGGCCAGGCGTGTCCGGCGGTATACTGCTTGCGGGGGAAATGGGGGAAATGTTTTTCTGGGTGTTTTTCTGAGCAGGCAAGCAATGGCTCAATATCCTATTTTCGAGGTATAATACTTTTACGGGAGGTGGCGTGAATAAAGAAACTGCACTTGTACCTTGAAACGACAATTTTCAACTACTATTTTGATGAAGCCCGCGACGGACACGAGGACACGGTAAGGTTATTTGAGGCAATCGGAAACGGCGAATATGAAGCGTACACATCGATATTTGCCATAATTGAAATACTTAAAGCACATGACTCAAAAAAAACTAATATGATGGATTTAATCGAAAAGTATAAGGTCAATATTTTGAAATCGGACGACGAAAGCATACGTATGGCAAATTTATATATTCAAAATGGCATTATACCGATTAAATATAGGTTTGACGCTGTGCATATAGCCATCGCCTCAGTAAATGAACTTGACTGCGTAATGTCTTTCAACTATAAACACATAAACAAGCTAAAAACGAAACATATGGTGGAAAACATCAACCTGATCGAAGGATATAAAAGTATTTCTATATGTACTCCAATGGAGGTGTTGGATTGATGAAGCGACCTAATACTTTTGAAGATGAGCTGGACGAGATAAGAATAAAGCTCTACGAAGAAACAAAAAACATGACCGTCAAAGAACAAGTAGCCTATTTTAATTCACTCGCTGCACCAATTCTCCAAGAGTACGGTTTGCGCACGCTGAATCAAATAAAAGCTGACGAACAGGTCAAGAAAAAAGCTATCGCGTAAAGTAGCGTGACGTTAGACTCATTCGCGGCGAAACGGATGTCATCTTCGTCCTTCAGCCCTCGGACGGTCAACTGCAGACGCCCCGCGCCGCCGGAATGGAGCTTCGCCTCACTCCGATTAACACTACAACGACATAAGATTTTTAGCCCTGTATTTATGTGGGTTCCAAAAATTATACAGGATTATGGAACTCTGATCTTATGGTTCTACAGATTCTTATGTTCGTTGTAGTGTTATAAGCGTATGGCGGATAAAATCGGGGCTCCGCCCCGAACCCCGCAAGGGGGCTCGCCCCCTTGACCTTATTTAATAAGATATTTAATAAGAGGGCGCAGGGAGCTTGCTCCCTGCCGGGGTTTGGGGCAGAGCCCCAAGGTCTTGCCAGCGGCTCAGAAGATCAATCACCAGCACTTCGAGGTCAAACCATCCCGCGCTTTGTCCTGAACGTTCGTTCGACGTCATGCGTATGAGGCCCGTCACAAAATCTTTCAAACGCTCGCCGCCGTACTTTTTTGCCGCCGTCTCAGCCTGCCTGGCCGCGTAATCCCTCGCCCCAAGGGCGCGCGAAAAACCGGCCTTTTCCGCTGGATACAACGCGAAGTACATGGCGAGGCGAAATCTGTTGTGTAAAGCAGACAAAAGCGGCGTCAGCTCCGAATAAAGTGCCAATTCCGACAGGGCCTCCATTGAGTCCGTGTCCCGCCCCGCACAAAGCGCGTCCAGGAACTTGAGCAAGCTCCTGCTGCCGTCGGAGAGACAATAATCGCCGACGACGGAGGACGAAATTTCTTTGTGCCCCAAAAGCGCGCAGAACGACGCGACTTTTTCGGACTCGGACGCCAATTCCCCCATGTCCTCGAACAGTTCCTTCATCAACATGACGGCGGATTTCGAGATGCCGACTCCTCGGCTTCGCGCGGCTCCCAAGATCAACTCGTCGCGTTCGCGCGCCCACGGCGGCGGCGAGACGTTCTTCGAGAAAGAGCATTTGGCCGCGGCTTCCTTGGGTATTATCGAGGCGTTCTCCGATTTACAGGACAACAGGATATAATTCGAGGCTCCCGGCCCCTCCAGCATCGAGAGGAACTTTTTAGGCAAAGGACCAAGCTTTTCGGCTTCCTCTACGACAACCAGGCTATTTGCTTCAAACAGCCCGCGGCAGGAATTTTCCGCCAGAAGCGTCCCCCAGTCGTTTGCCTCCTGTCGTCGGATGTCTCCGTAGCCTTTGGCTTCCAGACCGACCGTCACCTCGGTGAGCAGCCGCCGCGCGGCGGCTCCCGAACCGGAAATCACGTGTAAGTGAGGCATCTCAGCCCTTGACCACGATGTTCACCAGTTTGTCCGGCACCGCGATCACCTTGATAACCTCTAAACCCTCTATCCTGCGTTTGGTCGCGTCCTCCGACATGACGCGCTCTGTAAGCGCCTCTCTGGAAAGGCCCGGCTCCACGCTGTACTGTTCTCGCAGTTTCCCGTTTATCTGGAGGACGACGGTCACGGAGTCCGCGGCGAGCGCCTCCGGTTCGGCGGCCGGCCATTTCGCGCGGGCGAGCAGGTCGTCGTGCCCCAGCATCTGCCAAAGCTCCTCGCAGACGTGAGGAGAGAACGGAGACAGGCAGAGCAGCAGGGTTTCCACCCCCTCGCGAAAAAGACAATCCCCCGCGGCGTCCGCCGGTGAGAAAGCCGAAAGGCCGTTGCACAGCTCCATAAGCCGTGCAACGGCGGTATTGAGCTGTTTTTCATCCCTGATATCCCTCGTCACCCTGTCTGTCGTCGAATGAATGAGCCGTTTCAGGGCGCGGTGCCCTGGGTCTTTTATGTCTTTCATCGGGATTTTCGCCGCGGAAGCGGACTTGAGAGAGGGCAGGTTGTCCTCGACAAGCCTGAACACCCTGCCAAGGAACCTATGCGCGCCCTCCACGCCCTTGTCTGACCAATCGAGGCTCTTGTCGGGCGGCGAGGCGAAGAGTATGAAAAGCCGCGCGGTGTCGGCCCCGTATTTTTTTATGATCTCGTCGGGGTCGACGACGTTTCCCAGGGATTTCGACATCTTCGCCCCATCCTTTATCACCATTCCCTGCGTCAAGAGACCAGTGAAGGGCTCCCTCAGGCCGGGCGGCGTGAGGCCGAGGTCGGACAGTACCTTTGTGAAAAACCGGGCGTATATGAGATGCAGGCAGGCGTGCTCGATGCCGCCTATATAAAGGTCGACGGGCATCCAGTATTTAGAGTCCTCCGGTCTGAACGGCCCTTCATCATAACCGGGCGACAGATAGCGAAAGAAGTACCACGAGGAGCAGATGAACGTGTCCATCGTGTCGGTCTCGCGCCTCGCGTGTCCGCCGCACTTGGGGCATTTTGTGCTGATCCAGTCGGGACAGCCGAGCAGGGCGTTCCCGCCGTTGGGGGGGACGACGGCATCGAGCGGCAGTTCCACCGGCAAGTCGCGCTCAGGTATCGGGACGATGCCGCAGCGGTCGCAGTACACCACTGGAATGGGCGTGCCCCAGTAACGCTGGCGGCTGATGAGCCAGTCGCGCAGACGATACTGTGTCTCGCGTCTGCCCCATCCGCGTTCCTCGAAACGTTCCGCTATCTTCCTTATGGCTTCCGGCGTGGGCAGTCCGTCGAACTCGCCCGAATTGCAGGATATCCCGTCGGCCTCCGCGGCGGCGGTCATCTTCTCAGGGTCGGGTATCGGCTCGTCCGCGGTTCTGACGACGGGAATGATGCCGAGGCCGTATTTCCTCACGAAGTCGAAGTCGCGCTGATCGTGCGCCGGGACACCCATTATCGCGCCAGTCCCGTAATCCATCAGGATATAGTCGGCAATCCATATCGGGACGCGTCTGCCGTTCACCGGATTTACAGCCTTGAACCCGGTGTCGAGCCCCATCTTGTCGCCTCCGGCGGCGGTGCGCTCGATTGCGCTGCGCGAAGCCATGCGGCGCGCGAAGTCCAAAATTTCATCCCGTTTGGCCTCAGGGGAACGTTCGGCGAGGGCTTCGGTCACAGGATGTTCGGCCGCTATGGCGACGAACGTGATGCCGTATATCGTGTCTATTCTCGTGGTGAATGCCTCTATTGAAAGATCGGTATCAGCTATCGCGATGTTGAAGCGCACTCCCTCGGAGCGGCCGATCCAGTTCCGCTGCATGGTGAGCACACGTTCGGGCCAGCCGGTGAGGCCGTCGAGGCAGTCCAGCAATTCCTGCGCGTAGTCGGTTATCCGCAGAAACCACTGTTCGAGACCCTTTTTCACCACAGGAGTATCGCACCTCCAGCAGACTCCGTCGCCTATGACCTGTTCGTTCGCGAGGACGGTGCCGCAGGTCTCGCACCAATTGACCGGAGCGTATTTTCGATACGCGAGCCCCCGTTCGTACATCTTGAGGAAAAACCACTGGCTCCATCTGTAATAGTCGGGCAGGCACGTCTTGACGAGTCTGCGCCAGTCGTAGCCGCACCCCATGGACTTGAGCTGCTCTATCGCGCGGTCTATGTTGGAGAGCGTCCATTTCGCGGGATGTATTTTCATCTTGATAGCCGCATTCTCAGCGGGCATACCGAACGAGTCGAACCCTATCGGATACACTACGTTATAGCCGTTCATGCGCAGAAATCTCGCGGTGAGGTCACCTATCGAATAATTACGCAGGTGTCCCATGTGAAGCGCCCCGCTAGGGTAAGGAAACATTTCCAGACAATAAAACTTCGGAAGAGATTCGTCGCGTTCCGTCTCGAACACGCGGCGCTCCTCCCAAATCTTCCGCCATTTGGGTTCTATGGCGCCAGCATCATAAGCCATCCCCGCACTCGCCTCCATGGTGTCGCGTTCTTACTTAAATCAACCAGTCATTGATTATAATGCACCGCAAGCGGACATGACAATAGCGAGGGCGTCAACAGGTTCGTTCGAGTTCGACCGAGCTTTTATCGATCTCCAGGGACGTGCGCCGAGGGCCGGTGACAATCAATATCGAATCCAGCCGCACCTCCAGAACTACGCCCCGTATTCCTGATGCATATACGACACTTCCCTCGCGAAGCGACGCCATCATCGACTCGAATCTCTTTCGTTCCAGCCTGTGCGGCCGGATGACGGCGAAGTTGAGGAATAATACGAAGCACAGCATCATAACCAGCGTCACGAACTGCATCAGCCGGCATCCTTCCGGTCGGCGCGGTCGATTCCGAGCACCGACCAACGCGCGATTTCGAGCTCCGTTCCGACGGGCCCGGACTCCAGCAGCACCGTGTCGCCGTCAATCGCGGTTATGACGCCGCGGAGCCCCGATTGCGTAAATATTCGATCGCCCACCTTGAGCGATTCCTGAAGCGTTTTCTTGGCACGTTTCGCGCGGGAATCGGGAAGAATGAAGCCAAAAAACAGAACGAGCAGCAGTATAATAAGCGCTGCGGCGTGGATTCCGGTCGTCCCTCCGGTATTCATGGTTCTTGTCCGGTACTTTCGAGCGAGTTCAGCACATATCCGGTGCCGCGGTTTATCAGTTCGTCCGTACTCGTCACGGCAACGCCTCCTCGTCACATCATTCCGGCTCTGATCCCGGCTTCAAATCATCGCGCTTCGCGCGCGTCGAGCCAAAGATCGGCACTCACTCCGCAAACCGTTCGACCAAGCTCGCCAGCACCTCAACGGCCTCAGTCTCATCATCCCCCTCGGCGGTCAGGATGGCCTCTTCGCCCTGTTCCAGTCCCAGCGCCAGCAGCATGACTATGGATTTGGCGTTGTACTCGTCATCCTCGCCGGCTCGCTTCAGCGTGACGCTCGATTTATATTCAGCCGCGGCAGCCACGAAATCCGACGCCGGGCGCGCGTGAAGCCCGGTCGGGTTTTTAACGCTGATTTTTTTCGAATACATTGTAAAGCGCTTCCTCCTTATTCAAATCCGCAGGCAAAACCTTGAGGCTCCGCCTCAAACTCCGCCGGGGAGCAAGCTCCCCGGACCCCTTTTATAATTATTTAAAGTGAGTGCAGGGAGCTCGCTCCCTGCCGGGGTTCGGGGCGGAGCCCCGATATGCGGTGATTCGGTATCAAGCCTGAGCTTTTCCGCCGCGCTTAGCCCGGCTCGCGGCAAAGGACTGAAGGAGTTCTCTCACCTCCGAGGCGGTCTCAAGGTTCTGAACCTCGCGGGCCAGTTCCGAAACCGCGGACATGTCCAGTCCGCATATGACGCGCTTGGCCTGTGCTATCGACGCGGCATTCATGCTGAGCTTTTCGATGCCGAGTCCGATCAGGGCAGGGATTGCCAGGGGATCGCCGGCCATTTCGCCGCAGATGCTCACGCTCTTGCCGGCCGCCGCAAAAGCACGGGCGACATTGCCTATTATGCGAAACATGGCCGGGTGATACTCCTGATAACATGATTCAACGGCGGAGTTGAGTCTGTCCGCCGCGTTGAGATACTGGCACAGGTCGTTGGTTCCAATGCTGGCAAAATCGACTTTCCGGGCGGCCATGTCCGCTATCAGCGCCATCGACGGTATCTCGATCATTATCCCTATCTCGACTTCGCGATTCCAGTCCATTCCCCGGGCATCCAACAACGCGCCCTGCTCGGTTATGAACGCGCCGGCCCTCTCTATTTCCTCCATTGATCCTACCATCGGCAGCATGATGCGCAGATCTCCGTGCACGGACGCGCGAAGCGCGGCGCGTATCTGCGCGGCGAACAGTTCAGGCTGTGCGAAGCAGAGTCTCAGGCCTCTCAGTCCGAGGAACGGGTTATCCTCCTTCGGAAGGCCAAATCTCTCCATCTGTTTATCCCCGCCGATATCAACGGTGCGCATGAGGACAGGCTTGCCGCCGAACGCCTCCAGCGCCCGCCTGTATATTCGGTATTGCTCGTCTTCGGACGGCATACCGGCCCGGCATATATGGACGAACTCCGTGCGAAAGAGGCCGGATCCGTCGGAATACGCGGCGTGCTCAAGCTCTTCGTCGTTTATGTCGGCGATATTCATACCGACCCATATACGGCGCCCGTCCCTGGTGACGGGTTTCACGCATCTCCACTGTTCCATCTCCCGCAGTTCAGTCACTACCTGTGACGCTCTGACCTCGCAGGCAGCTCTCTCTTCATCGTCGGGGGCTATTACAACCTCGCCGTTTTCAGCGTCCAGCACCACGATATCGCCGTCGTTGAGACGCTCCATGCAATCCGGCACGCCGAGAACAGCCGGGATCTCATAGCCGCGCGCAATGATCGCGGTGTGCGACGTCGAGCCTCCCGTCCGCGCGATTATCCCCAACACGTTGTTCCGGTCGAGGGAGACCGTGTCGGAAGGATAAAGGTCGCCGCATACGACTATCACAGGCCTGTCCAGCAACGACAGGTTTTTTTCTCTCCTCCCCGCCCAACATCGCAGGATCCGGTTCTTGACATCCTGAAGGTCAGAGGCCCGCTCTCTCATGGCGGCATTCTTCGACTTTCCGAGCAAATCGCTGTACTTGTCGAAGACCATTGCTAAAGCCGCGTCGGCGGGAATGAGATCGGAACGCACAGCACGGCGCACCTCATCGTTTATTACCGGGTCGGAAAGCATCTCAGCGTGGGCCGCCAATATCTTCGCCTTGTCGGGGGCGCGCTCCGCAAGTCCGGAACGCGTCTCCTCCAGCTCCGCCATCGCCATGCCAATGGCCTTATCATAAAGCTCCAGGCTGGCATCGACTTCCGCTTCCCCGATGCGGGATGAGGATGGGACGGCCTTGAAAGGTTCATAGCGCATGACCTCTCCAATTACTATACCTCTGGACACGGGATTGCCAAAAAGCTTCATACAACATCCGCCTCCGCCATGACGCAAGCTCTCGCCGACCGCCTCATGCCGCTGCTCAGATGGCCACCGAATAACCGGGGTTAAAGAGATATATCGCCCTTGAACCCTTGATTGGCGTGCCATCGGGGTTCAGCGTGACCCGGAACCTTATCAGAACCGGAATTCCGACGCCCAGCCCCAGGATATTTGCCTCGCGCGTCTCGAGCGTCGCCGCTGACAGTTCGTCAATGGCAGTCGCTGAAACATGTCCGAATGTCTCCATCACGGCAAACGTGGACTTGCCCCCCTCGAACATCTCACGCGTAACGCCAGCGTAAAATTTGGACGGCATGTACGAGTATTCAAGTCCGACCGGTTTGTCGTCCGCAAGCAGAAGGCGCTCCATGACGTTGACCTCGTCGCCTTCCTCGAGATTGAGCCGCCGCGCCACTTGCGGCCACGCCGGGCGTTTTTCGAAAGTCAGTATGCGATTGTCGGGCTTCTGGCCGCGTTTTTTGGCTTCCCCGGTGAAGCTGTGGCTGCCGGTGACCAAATCCCAGAGGTACGGCGCGCGGACTCTGACGCGGCTCCTTTTGCCGGGCACACGTTCCACCACGCCCTCATATACGAGATCCCCTATGCCCTCGCGCGTCAGTTTTTTGTCGGTTCCGTATTTCTCCGCGATATCATCGACATTAGGCAGCGTCTCTCCTGTTTTGTACATTCCTTTTCGGATGTCGGCGCAAATTTTTATGGCTGTATCGTTCATAGCCGGTCAGTCCCTCCTTATCAACAAGCTGAATCAATAGGGCTAAATCAAGCGTTCTCCGTAGTGGCCGCGTTCAGATACAGATCCGCATACTCCTCGCTTGCGCCGAAGAACATAAACCACGCCTTGCGATGAGTCTTGAAATGCCACAGCGCTATCACATAAACCCCAACGCACGCCGCTATCAGCGCATATTTGAGCGACCCGTCCGCGGTGAAGCACTTCATAATTACGTAAAGGGGCGGCTGCGCCGCCACGCACCAACTGTGGATAAATGTCTGTCCGGTTTGAAGCGCGGTTCCGGCCTTGAGCGCCATTTGGGTGAATATCTCGGCGGTGTCGCTCACCATGTAATGAACCGCGGAGTACCAGATGGCGCCAGTGAGAACGGTGTTGAAGATATTGCCCTTGAACACCGCCACAGCGCCTATGGCCATAAACGGCATGGCCGGTATGTCGGCCATTGGTATGGTGCGGTTGCCGGGAAGAATGACGGCGGTAAGCACCAGGATCGGTATGAGGAGAAGACCGGACGTCAGCGTCGCCGTCTCGCCGAAGTACACAGCCGGGTCAATGCCGATGTTGAATATCTTGCGGCGGGTTTTGCCGCTGCGCATCCTGGTGTTCATAGCCTGACTCACCGGGATGAGACCCTTGACGAACATGCCGGACACGGTTGGGTAGATCACGAGCATAGCGGCGAGCGTCAGTGCGAAGCTTAGGATTTTGGCCCATGCCGCCAACGTCCCCAAAGCCTTGAAGTAGGCGATTATCCCCATCAGCAGCCCCATGACGATGCCCACCATCGCCGGTTCTCCGAAGAAGCCCAGGCGGTCCCGTATCTTGTCCGGCTCCCAGTGCAGCTCTCTGACGTTAAACTTCTTGAACAGCCAGCGTATCACGCCGGCCAGTATCGATATGTTGGTGGTGCAGTTGCACGTGTTGGTAAGGCCCTGATATCCGTAGTACTCCTGCAGGGCCGGCGCCAGAAAATCGGCCACGAGCAGCATGAACATGTTCATGAAGAGGCACGCGGAGAGGGCAAGCATGAAGTCGCCGGTGATGAACTGCACCATAATGCCCCACACGACGAAGTAGTAGTTGTTCCATATGTCGGTTGGCTGGAAAGTGTCGGTCACTTTAATGAAATATAAAAGCAGGTTGAACGCGAGGCCGATTATGAAGTAAAGCATTCCCAGTGAATTGCTGTAGACGATGGCAGCGGCCGCAGGCCAACCGATGTCCACAACGTCGAAAGTCTTGCCGACGTTGGCCGAGATCGCGACCATTACCCCGTCCAACTGACCCCAGAGGATGCCCAGGATGATGCTGAAAGCGGTCAGCCCTATGGCCATGAAAACAGCCGCCCTCAACGCCTTCCGAGCCGCCACTCCAATGGAGACGCTGAGTATGTAGACGACGACCGGCACGAGTACGGTGACGCCGAATGTGTCGAGGAAAATTTTAAACGCATCCGCCAATTGTTGTAAACTACTCACTTAACTCACCTTCTTTAAATTTGGAAAAAATCCTGTCACACGAAACTTACTTTGAACTCACTTTCGATATGGTATCGAGCAGCAGATCGCTGAACTCCTCCTTTCCCACGCCGGTGAACATGGGAAGGCCGATCAACACCGGCGCGCCATTTTTGTTCGCTGCGCTGGTCTTTCCGGTGGCGACTATAATATCCGCCTCCGTCAGGTTCGGTATCTCCGTTATCGTGTGCGGGCTGATGACATACGGGATTTTTTTCGACCTGAGGAGGTTCTCTATCTCCTCAGTGACGACGGTCGTGGTGAAGATGCCTCCTCCGCAGCATACGCAGATATGAACGCTCTTGTCCATGGGCTTGCACACTCTCCTTCTTTAAGATAATTGAATTATTTCTTATGATCTTGAATTATCATCCGACATCCAACAGGCCATTCAGGATGTCGTTCAGCTCGCTGAGCAACGCGCCTGGAGCGCCGGACTTCAGCAATTTTTCGACATCGTTTCCGTTTGCGAACGCCTTGGCGAATTTCCGCAAAACCGCCAGCTGGCTCTTAGGATCCAGTATGCCAAACAGAAAGACTATTCTGGCGCAAATATCGCCGCCGGAACGATCCATGCTCTTAAAGACGACCGGCGAGGCGAGCGTGGCTATCGAGACGAACGGCACGACGCATCCGTCGCTGATGTGGGGGATAGCCAGAGGGACAGGCATAGAGAGGCCGGTTGGATACTCCAGCTCGCGCTCTTGAATCTTCTTGACGAACAGGTCCTCCACGAAACCCTCCTGCCTGGCCAGCCCGGCCAGGCACGCTATCACCTCGGCACTCTCCTTAAAACTCCGATTGAGAACCACCAGCCGCTCGTTGCTCTTCATCTTTGGCTCGTTCATCCGCAGTCACCCCCTCCATCAGACTGAAGTTCAGTACCAGCCGACCTCGCTGACGGCTTTCACCATGGCGGCCACGTTTTCCTCGGGCGTGCCGGGAGCGACCTCACACCCGGCCATGTATACGAAACGCCCGTTCAGTACCTCTTTCCCCCTTTCGACTATCTCGCAGCTCGCCCTGTATACCTCGTCCGCCGTGCGGTTCATGATGAACTCCGGATCGATATTGCCGCAGACGACATGCCCAGGAAAATATTTCGCCGCGTCCTCCAGCGACGTCTCCTTGCCGACGCTGATCATTCCGCGCCTGTCCTCCTTCGAAAAAGGCACCTTCGACCAATAGGGCAGATTGAACCCGTGTTCGCCGCACATGTGCAGGTAACAGCTTTTGGCGCCCATGTCCAGTATCTTGGAGTTCAGCTCGGTGATATAAGGCGCGGCAAATTCCTGAAAAATCTGAGGGGATATTAGCGAATTACTCTCGCTGGGAGACACTCCCCGAGCCAAAATCCGGCCGGCGCCAAACTCGCCGATGAAATATTCCCCAACCTGCAGAATGTGGTCGGTCATCTTCCTGATCGCCTTGTGCGCTTTCTCCGGATCTACGAGGAGGCACTCCATGAAGGCGCCCACTCCGAAGAGGTTTGCCGCGTGAGAGAATGGAGAACCACAGATGAACGCTATCTCGCTTCCGTTGTCCCTCTGCAGCCTGGCGAACTCCATTTGATGCGGGATGCAGCCGGCTCTCTTGGGATCGGGCAGTTCGAGCGAATCTATGTTGAACGCCTCCCAATCCCGGATCGGGCGCTCTTTGACATCCGGGCCGAAGGACTCTCCTTTGAGATATTCTATGACCCCCCCGAACTCCCCAGCTCCGTATGCCACGAAGGTATAGAACGGCCCGCCGTCGAAACCGAAATCGGCGTAGGTTTGCGCCTGGCATCTGTAGCTTGCTCCCGGGTTTTTGTACACATCGGAGAGAGGTATCCCGACATGCCTGGCGCAGAAGGAATAACCCTTATGCACCACCGGAACTCGGTCCGTCCGCTGCCCGGTATACAGCGCCTCTATTCTCTCGCCGTGCGTCATTTGATCCTTCTTCTTCAACAATCCCCCGCTCCTTTCTTCGGTTCGGCCATATACCCGTTCGTTAAATCCTATTTTTCAGGCGCATTTAGTGGGTATTAGCCAGTTGATTTTATTGGCCTGCCCAGCCTTTGTCAATAGATGCCGCGCGCGAAACCGGGCGTCATCGTCCGTTCAACCGGGCATCCACGGTTTCAGTACGACCTTTATCGCGCTCCCGTCCTGTATGGCGCGCACGCCGTCCTCCATCCGCTCGAGCGGGAGCCTGTGAGTGATTATGCGCGAATCGATCCGTCCTTCGGTCAGTATGTCGTAACCCTTTGCGAAATCCGCCGCTGAGTATGAATAAGCTCCGAAGACCCTCAGCCGCTTGTAGTGGATCATATTCCCGTCGAGCGTGGTCATGGAAGCATCCTTCGGGAGTCCGCCGAACATCGACAGCCGTCCCTCTTTGCGGAGCAGTTCGACGCCCTGTTGATGCGGTTTCGCCGACGGATTGGCGGAAATGCAGACGTCGGCCCCGCGCCCTCCTGTGATTTTCATAACCGTCCGCACGAGATCCTCCTCCGACGAGACCACGAAGTGGGTTCCGCCGTATTCCCTGCTCAAGGAGACGCGCCGCGCGCTCACGTCGGCGAGCACTATAACGCTCGCGCCGCGCAGTTTGGCGATCATGGCGTGCAGACAGCCTATCGGCCCGGCGCCTATGATCACGACAGATTCTCCCAGCCCAACCCGCAGGTCGGACTGCGCTTTTATCACGGATGCCAGCAGCTCGGCCAGGATCATCGGTTCGAGGTCAACTTCGTCGGGGACTTTTATTATCTGTCCGCGCTGAAGCATCGCTCCATGAAAGACCATGTACTGGGCAAACCCTCCCGGGAAACTGGTTCCGGCCACCTCCAGCGCGTCGCAGAGGCCGGGCATCTTGTTTATACAGTAGTAGCATTTTCCGCAGGGTATGGCCGGATTTGCCACCACCCTGTCCCCGACTGCGTATCCGCTCGTGCGGCTGCCCACAGCGGCAACTATGCCGGCGTTTTCATGCCCAAGTATCACCGGGTAATTGATCTTGGCCGATCCGACGGTGTATGTGCGCACGTCGGAACCGCAAAGCCCGACGGAATCTATTTTTATAAGAAGCCCGTCTTCCGGGCAATTCGGAATCGGTATGTCTCTGACCTCGACTTGCGCGCGTCCTGTCAGATAGAGAGCTTTCAACTGATATCATCCCTTCATCGAATCTTCAGGTCTTTGTTAAACACGAACTCGGGCATCCTGCCCTCCACCATAAAGGTATACAAACCATCCGCGGCGCGGGCAGCCCCGATCTCCGCCGCCTGCAGCGACGCCCCTCCCAAATGCGGGGTGGCGGTCACGTTTTCGAGGGAATAGAGCATGGATGATTCCGCCGGCGGCTCATCCTCGAAGACGTCCAGGGCGGCGCCGCGCAGCCTCCCCTCTTTCAGCGCGGAGTAAAGCGCGGCATAGTCCACCAGTTGGGGGCGCGCTGTGTTGACCAAAATCGCGTGCCGTTTCATCAGGCCGATCTCGCGAACTCCGATCATGCCGGTCGTCTCTTTAGCCGCCTTGGCGTGAAGCGACACGTAATCGCTCTCTGAGAGGAGCGTGTCGAGATCGGTGAACGTGCAGTCCGGGTGCTTAGCCCTCTCCTCTCCGGATATGTACGGGTCGAAAACGAGAATTCTGCTGCCGAAGCCGCCGCTCATGATCCCGGCCACCTTGCTTCCTATGGCCCCGAATCCCACCAAACCAACAGTGCTGCAGGAGAGTTCGGCGCCGGCCATCTCATTGGCGTACAGATCTCCCCGCCATCGACGCTCATGCCGAAGACAGTGGTGGCTCTGCGGGATGCTCCGGCTCTGCGCCATGATCATTCCGGCCGTGAACTCGGCCACAGCGTTTGAATTGCGGCCCGGCGCGTAGATTACCGGTATGCCGCGCTCGCTGCAAGCCGCGGCGTTGACGTTGACGGGCCCTCCCCTCCCTAAAGCTATGGCCTTGAGCGTCGGAGCGCTGTAGACTGCCTTTTTGGTGAAACAGCCCGTGTGAGTCAAAACCACCTCGGCATCCTTCAGGAACGGAATTATCTCGTCGTCGGAACCGCTGAACTCGGCCACTTCGTCGTTGGATTCCATCGGAGCGACCGGCCATTGCAACTCATGCGCGGAGTATTCGAAACCGGCGCCGCTTCCCTCGAAGCGGCGCTCCAGCGCCGAACGGAAGATATCGTTGGTGATGAAGCGGTCGCCCAAGAGCAGTACTTTCATTTAAGACCCCTCCGTTTCGCCGGCCTAATCGAGACCTTTTATTATTTCGGCGGTCCTGCTTATGCCGATGCGGTCGCACCCAGCCTCTATCAGCTTGAGGCTGAAGTCCAGGTCGGCTATGCCTCCAGCGGCTTTTATCTTTATTCCGCCGGACACGCTCTTTTTGATGAGCAGGATATCCTTGATCGTGGCGCCGCCCGCCGCGAAACCCGTCGATGTCTTCACGTAATGCGCGCCCGCCTCCTCGGCGAGCTTGCTGCCGAGCGCTTTTTCATCGTCAGTCAGGAAGCACGTTTCCAGTATCACCTTCACTATCCCGGGAGTCGCGTTTACCACGGCTTCTATATCTTTCAAGACCTCGGCGTGCCTTCCGGACTTCAGCGCTCCGACGTTGATGACCATGTCCAGCTCGGCCGCCCCGAGGCGGTATGCTTCCTCGGCCTCGAGCGCCTTGATATATGCCGTGTGGGCGCCGGATGGAAAGCCGATGACGGTTCCCACCGCGACCCCGGAACCCCGCAGCACATCCCGTGAGAGCGCTATGCTGACCGGGTTCACGCACACCGACGCGCACCGCAGCTCCATGGCCAGCTTGCAGCCGCTGATAATCTGTTCCTGCGTCAGATTAGGCTTGAGCAGCGAATGGTCGACGTACCGGGCAAATTCCAGCTTGTTCATCTCCTGCGTCCCTCCATATTGAAAAAAATTTCACGCGCTATACCTCTCATATTAAATATCACCTCGTTTGCCCTCGCTCTATTGAATGAAGGCTGATTGTCATTGCATCCCGAGACAGAACTCCGCGGTCTTTTCATCTGTGACCATGACATCCGCCAGCCTCTGCCTGATCGCCGAATACACGGCGGACAGCTTCCCGCGCCCGCCTGCCGCCGCTATTTTGAGGGGGATCTTTTTATACTCCTCCGACGTGATTCCTATATTTCTGTCCGCAACGTCGAGACTGCGCTCATGCCCCTCATCGTCGATGTAGATCATAGAAAGCAAGTTGCACTCGATCTTCGAGGCACGGAGCTTTTCCAGATCGTCTGAGCTGTAATACCCCGAATCCAGGAGTGTGCTGTCCTCCGCGAACGGCGAACCAACGCCCACCAGCGCTATATCCGCGCTCCTGGCAACGTCGAGCGTCAATTTTACAGCAGGGTCTTCCATGAGGTTTTTTTTGAGCGAGATGTTGCTGACGAGGGCCGGAGCGTTGAGTATGTATGACTTGCCGCCGAACAGTTCCCCAAGCCTCGATGCTATCTGGTTAGCGTGCATGCGGTTGCTTATCTGCCCGTATCCGCCGAGAAGGGGGACAAATGTCACGTCCATTGCCGGAGCGTGGACTAGAAAATCCGGAATGAGCGCCAGCGTCGACCCCCATCCTACCCCAACTACGTTTCCCGGACGCAGCCGCCTCAGAAGAAATCCCGCGGCCTCTTGAGCCAGCCTGCTTTTGAGTTGGAGATCGTTCTCATAAGGCACTATCGACACGTCACTGAGGCCGAATTTTTCCCTCATCCCGCACTCCAGCTCCGGAAAAATCCCGTCATAATTTATCTCGATGCGGACTATTCCCGTATCCTTGGCCTTTCGAAGACACCTCGACACCGCCATCCGCGAACAGCCAAAATGCTCCGCAATCTGCTGCTGTGTATAATTTTCCTCGTAATACATATGGACTATCCTGACAAGATCGCTTCTTTCCAGATCCATGAGGCCCGCCTTCTGTTCATAATAAC
>JAITRO010000193.1 GCA_031288335.1 Synergistaceae bacterium
TGGAACATGACATCCTGGCTGAATTTTTGCTTGTTAACGCCTCGGAGGTGTTCAATTTGCTTACAGCGGAGTTTAAGATGGAAGAAGCCGTGCAAGTTTGGAAAGAAGAGGGGAGAGAATAAGGCGAATTCGAGGCGGCGCGAAAAATGCTGGCTTATGGCATGGAGTTGCCTGAGGTTGCGAAAATTCTGGAATTGCCGATAGATAAACTTCAAATATTGAGCTCAGACACTTGATATACTTCCACGACTAAAGTCGATAAAAATCTTATAGCAGCAAGGCAGAGATTTTATCCACTGCGGCTTATCGCGTCAAGAAATATACTTGACTCCGCCGCGCGGCGGTCTTATAATCCCTGCTTGGAGTGAGCGGGATGAAAGACGGCGACGCGAGTTTCGACATGGTATTATCTGAACGGGTGCGCTTCGGGGAGTTGCTGGACGCTTACTCGGATATCCTCACCAAAAAACAGCGCGGCGCTTGTTTGGCGCTGCTGGTCGAAGACTTCACGACGACGGAGATTGGTTCGTTGATGGGGATGACGCGACAGGGGGCTTACGACCTGATCAAACGGTCGCGCAATAGGCTGGAGGATATAGAGCGCCGTTTGGGCCTCGTGAAACTGAGAAAATCGCACGACGCTTTGCTCGCCGCAATACGTGAGGAAGAGAGCGCTCTGCCGCGGCGGTTTATGGAAAAAGTCACTGCGCTTCGAAAGGAGGACGATAAAGATGTTTGAATCACTGAAACAACGTTTCGACGAAGTGTTCGCGGCCCTCCGAGGGAAAGGCAAATTATCGGCCGAGGATATCGCCGTTGCCATGCGCGAAATTCGCCGGGCGCTCCTTGAAGCCGACGTCAATTATAAAGTAGTCAAGGAACTCGTCGAAGCGACGTCGAAGCGCGCGACAGGGGCCGGCGTCCTCAACTCGATAACTCCAGCACAGCAGATCGCGACGATAGTGTACGAGGAACTCATCGGAATAATGGGCATGTCACCAGCGCCCTTGACCGTATCCCCTAAACCGCCGACCGTCTACATGCTTGTGGGGCTTCAAGGTTCGGGCAAAACCACTACCTCCGTCAAGATAGCGCTCAGGATGTCAAAATCTCACAAACCGCTGGTCGTCGCTTGCGACCTGCGCCGCCCGGCCGCGGTCGATCAGCTTCGCGCGCTGGCCGAAAAAGCCGGGATAGCGTTCTTCGGACCGGAGGCTGGAGAAACTGACCCGTGCTCGGTGGCTAAAAAATCGCTCGTTTACGCCGAAAATCACCTCTGCGACCTGATATTGCTCGACACCGCCGGCCGCCTTCAACTCGACGATGAACTTATGGCCGAACTCGACGCTATGAAATCCGCCGTGCCGCCGTTTGAGATACTGCTGGTGGTTGATTCCATGACGGGACAGCAAGCGGTCGACGTGTCCGGGGCGTTCAACGACAGGCTCGGGCTCACCGGCGTCGTGCTGACGAAACTTGACGGCGACGCGCGCGGCGGGCCGGCGCTCGCCATAAAATCGGCCACAGGCGTCCCGATAAAACTCTCCGGCATGGGAGAGCGCGCCGAAGATCTTGAGCAGTTCGACGCCTCGCGCATAGCCTCGCGGATAATGGGCATGGGCGACATGGCCGGTCTCATGGAAAAACTGGAGCGTTCATCCTCCGCAGAGGATATCGACCGCATGACCGAGGGCTTGAAAAAGAACCGCTTCACGCTCGAGGACATGCTGGTTCAGCTCCAACAGATGAAAAAACTCGGCCCGCTCGACAAGGTGCTGGAGATGCTGCCGGGACTGGGCGGTATGAAAGCGTTGAAGGGCGTGGAACTCGACATGTCGCACCTCAAGTATACCGAGGCGATAATCCAGTCAATGACGTTGAAGGAACGCAGATCTCCCGAGATAATCAAAGGCGGCAGAAGGCGCCGTATCGCGCAGGGATCGGGAACCAGCGTGCAGCAGGTGAACAAGGTACTGGCGCAATACGACCAGATGAGGGATATGATGCGGTCATTCGGCAAAATGGGGCGTATGGGATCTAAATCCTTCAAACTGCCCGGCGTTATGAAAAACCTGTTCAAGGGGAAATAATTATAGAGGAGGTGTGTGTGTGACATGGCAGTGCGAATTCGTCTGGCGCGTCATGGAAAGAAAAAGGCTCCGTTTTATCGTTTGGTGGTAGCGGATTCACGTTCGCCAAGGGATGGACGTTTCATCGAATTGCTCGGCACTTACAATCCGATGACCGACCCAGCCGATATCAGGGTCGAAGAGGAACGCGCCATTCATTGGCTCTCAAAGGGAGCGCTTCCGTCGGATACCGCGAGGGCGCTTCTGCGCAAAACCGGAGTCCTGAACAAGTTTCTGAGCTCAAAACAGGGCGGCGGAAAATCGCCGACCGAGCCATAAACAGAGACCGGAGCACAGGTTCCATGCCGGATTACGGCTCTATTGTCGAATTTATCGTCCGAAGGCTCGTGAACCAACCGGACGATGTCAAAGTCACGACGGAGCACAGCGGCTCCGGAGCGACGATGGTGACGATTTCCACGGCTCAGGATGATATCGGACGCGTAATAGGAAAACACGGGGCCACGATAAACGCGATAAGGCTGGTCGCGAAGGCGGCTTCCGTGAAGCCGGGCGAAAAAGTGGATGTCGACCTCTCCTGACATCGGGGGAAAAAGGGTGCAGATAGGATATATCGCCGGCGCTCATGGGGTTGAAGGCGTCCTGCGGATTGTGCCGACAACGGACTATCCCGGACGCTTTTTCGATATGGAGACGCTGGTTGCGGAGCAGGCAGGCAAACCGCCCCTGTCCTTGAAAATAACCGGCGTGAAACCTCATCCCGGCAAAGGACAGATTTTGATATCCGCGGACGGCGTCAATGACCGCGACGCGGCGGATGCGCTCAAGGGCCGGCAGATCA
>JAITRO010000212.1 GCA_031288335.1 Synergistaceae bacterium
AGGGAGGTATAGGTCATGGAAGAGAGCGCAAAATTGCGGCAATATTGGGAAAAAGAATACGAAAGAACGGACACCCCGTTTGATATCGACGCTCCCGACGAATGGATAGCCGATCTAGAGCAGCGAGGCCAAATTCGCGGAAATATTCTCGACGCGGGCTGCGGAACTGGCCGGACATCCATATTTCTCGCAAAGCTGGGTTACAGCGTGACAGGAGTGGATATTTCCGCCAATGCCGTCGAGAGAGCCGCGCGAAAGACCGTCTCCGGGGAATTTCACATCCGGTTCATTCAGGCAAATATATGCGAATGGATTGGTTGCGACAACTTTTTCGACACGGTGATCGACATAGGATGTTTTCATTCTCTCTTTACGGAAAATGATCGCAAGAGTTACGCATCCACACTTCAGAGAGTTTGCAAAGCAGGGGCGGTCGTATATTTGAGAGCGATCAGCGAGGCAAATCTGCAAAGAGAAGAAAAATCGAGGCGCGCGTTTCCGGCCATGAGCGAGGCATCGATCCGCTCGGCATTTGAGGTTGGATGGATAGTGAACAGCATGGCGCACAGAGAAATTGACCTCCTGACAGATAACGGCCGCAAAAAAGCTTATTGCTGGTTTGCCGAAATAAAACGCGAGCAGGAATAAAACGCTCGGCTGCGCCGGTCGTTTTACGGCGCAGAGGCATTTATGAATTCTTCCCGCCGTTTTACGCCGGGTATTTTGCTCTAACGCTCGGACCGCGGGCTTGACAATGACCCGACATTCTCATATATTCCATCTGTATATAATAAATTTTTGCGAATGACGGTGTCGATGCCATATGCTCAGATACGCCATAAAAAGAACGGCAATGTCCATACTTACCATGTTTGCGCTGATCTGCCTGACGTTTATCATGATGCACGCGATCCCGGGGGGGCCGTTCACGTCGGACAGGGGGCTTTCGCCGTCGGTGGAGGCAGCGCTCAATGAAAAATATCATCTGGGCGATTCGGTGCTCGTACAGCTCCGGCATTATATGAAGGATCTCGCGCGCGGCGACCTGGGAGTGTCGTACCAGTACAGAGGTAAGAGCGTCAACGACTTCATAACGAGCGGGTTTCCTGTGTCAGGACGCCTCGGATGCGCGGCGATCGTTTTCGTGCTTTTGACGTCCGTTCCGCTCGGCGTCACGGCGGCGCTCAAAAACGGACGATGGCAGGACATGGCTGTGATGGGGATCGCCACTTTGGGTGTGACCATACCTTCGTTCGTCATGGCCACGATGCTCATATATATTTTCTCGTACCGTCTCGCCATTCTGCCTACCCTGGGAGCTTCCTCGTGGAAAGGATACATCCTGCCGACGATCGCGCTGGGCGGGTACTCCATGGCTTTTCTCGCCCGTCTCATCAGAAGCAGCCTGCTCGAAGTCATGGGACAGGACTACATCCGCACCGCCCGTTCCAAGGGCATCTCGGAGTTTCGCGTGGTGACGAGGCACGCGCTCCGCAATGCGCTCATACCTGTAATTACAGTGCTGGGGCCGACGATGGCGAACCTCCTTACAGGGTCTTTCGTCGTCGAGAGCATATTTGCCATGCCGGGGCTCGGCATTCATTTCGTGTCCGGCATCTCAAACCGTGACTACACGACGATCATGGGCATGACCATTTTTTACGCGACGTTTCTCATCGCTATCGTGTTCATAGTGGATATCTTTTACTGCCTCATAGACCCGAGGATAAAATATGACTGAACGGCACGGCATACCGGATATGGACGACCCGTGGGGACGCCTGCCGGCATATTCGGAGGCGAGAGAATTCATCGGGGGAGCGAGCCGCACTTTTGCCGCGGACGTGTGGCTGCGCTTCCGACGCAAGTTCACGTCTATCCTCGGGCTGTTTTTGATATTGATTGTGTCGCTGTTTGCGTTCGTCGGGCCGTTTTTTACGCGATTTTCCTACGAGGACCAGAACCTGGAGTACGTTAACATACCGCCGTTTTTCAGGGCCATTGAGTGCGGCGGCGGACTGTATCACATCACGCCCGGACTCAAACTGATCAGGCTCGAAGACGGCGGCAGACTGTCCGGCGCCGTAAACAAAGTGTCGGCTGATCAGGCGGCCAAAAGTGCCGTCTTCGACGACGGCGGCAAAAAACTGGTGATGGACTACAGCTCACGGCCTTACTCGCTGCTGGACGGAGAAGGCCGCCGCGCCGAATCCACGCTGTTCGTCCGGAACATGACCTACCCGCTGGGGAGCGACAGCCTGGGGAGGGATATGATGGCCCGGCTCATGTACGGCGCCCGCGTCTCTCTCCTGGTCGCACTCACCGCCGCGCTGGCAAACCTCGTCATAGGGGTTTTCTTCGGCAGCGTGTCCGCATACTGCGGCGGGTCGGTCGATGCCGTTATGATGCGCGTTGTCGACATCATAAGCACCCTGCCGCTGACGCTTTACGTCATTCTCATAATGGTGTTCCTGGACGCGGGGATGACCGGCATAGTCGTGGCGCTTGGAACGGTTTACTGGGTGAATATGGCACGTGTGGTCAGGGGCGAGATATTGTCGCTGAAAGGGAGGGATTTCGTCCTCGCGTCGAGGACGATCGGCTCATCCTCCGCCGTGATACTCGTCAGGCACCTCATACCCAACGCGATGGGCTCCATATTGGTGACGCTGACGATGCTGATTCCGCAGGCCATATTCATGGAAGCGTTTCTAAGCTTTATAGGCCTCGGAATACCGGCCCCGCTCGCGTCGCTTGGGACGATGTGCAGCGACGCGCTGGGGATGCTGCGTTCTTCGCCTTATCAGCTCTTCGAGCCGGCGTTTTTAATATGCGCGCTGACGTTCGGCTTCAATTTCATGGGGGACGGACTGCGAGACGCCATGGATCCGAAACTGAGAAAGTGAAATGAACGCGCGGAGCGAGCCGAATCCGATATTGTCGGTGCGAAACCTGCGAACGGTGTTCGAGACGGGCGACGGATTGGTCGAAGCCGTCCGCGGCGTCTCCTTCGACCTGCGGCACAAGGATGTGCTGGGCATCGTGGGCGAGAGCGGCTCGGGAAAGACGGTGACCTCCATGTCGATACTCCGCCTTCTGCCGCCGAACGGATTTATCGCGGGCGGGGAGATAATTTTCGACGGATCGGACCTTGTGAAGATGGGGACGCGAGTGTTGCGGCGAGTGCGGGGAAACCGCATCGCCATGGTATTCCAGGATCCCATGACCTCCCTGAACCCGCTGATGCCCATAGGCAAGCAGGTAGGGGAGATGATCGCCGAACACAGGCGGGATATGTCCGCCTCCGCGGTGAAGGCCGAGGTGCTGCGGCTCCTTAAACTGGTCAGCATTCCGGAGCCGGACGTGAGATATAACTCGTATCCCCACGAGTTCTCCGGCGGCATGAGGCAGAGGGTGACGATCGCCATGGCCATAGCCTGTGAGCCGGATATACTGATAGCCGACGAGCCGACGACGGCCCTCGACGTAACCATACAGGAGCAGATATTGATCCTGCTCGGCGGCCTGCGGGACCGGCTCGACATGTCCGTGATGTTCATCACCCACGACCTCGGCGTGGTGGCGGAACTGTGCACGCGCGTCATCGTGATGTACGGGGGCCTGATAATGGAGGAGGGGTCGACGGCCGACGTCTTCGAACGCCCGATGCACCCCTACACGGCCGGTCTGCTGGCCTCCGTGCCGAACTTGGCGTCGGACAAGGGCCAAAAACTCTCGTCCATCTCTGGTTCTCCGCCCGATATGACGCATCCGCCGACCGGATGTCCGTATTCGCCCCGCTGCGGACACGCGAGAAACTTGTGCGGCGCGTATGTCCCGCCCATGTTCGACGCGGACGGTGAGCGTAAATCGTCGTGCTGGCTCCTGGCCTCGGAAGCGCCGTTCGAGGACAACCCGTTCAAAAGGGGCGGCCGAGATGTCTGAGGATACAGTGCTGGAAGTCTCGAATCTCGTGAAGCATTTCCCGGTGGCGGGGGAGAGGGGCGCCGTCGTCCACGCGGTGGACGGGGTCAGTTTCGCAGTCATGCGCGGCAGCGTGTTTGGGCTGGTGGGCGAGAGCGGATGCGGCAAGTCGACGTGCGCGAGGACGATAATAAGGATATACGAACCGACGTCGGGGCGCATAGTCGTCGACGGCGTCGACTGTACCCGCATGAACGAGCGCGAACTGCGCCCGCTTCGCAGGAAGATGCAGATGATATTCCAGGATCCGTACTCGTCGCTCAACGCGAGGATGACGGTGCGCGACACAATAGCGGAACCGCTCCGCGCGCATAAAATCGTCGGAAGCCGAAAAGAGCTGGACGACGCGGTTCGCGAGGCACTGGAGAGGGTGGGGCTGAACGGCAGCCACGCAAACCGTTACGCGCACGAGTTTTCGGGAGGACAGAGGCAGCGGGTGGGCATAGCCAGGGCGCTCGTCATGAAACCGGAGATCGTCATATGCGACGAACCTATATCGGCGCTTGACGTGTCCATACAGGCGCAAGTCGTGAACATGCTGAAGGATTTTCAGGAACGCCTCGGCCTGAC
>JAITRO010000024.1 GCA_031288335.1 Synergistaceae bacterium
CCTGAGCGGGCGCTCAGGCGCAATATCAAACTGGATGACGACGTGAGGTCGTTCCTCGCCGACGCAATGAAAAACGCGCGCATGTCGGGACGCGGATTTTCGCGTATACTGAGGGTCGCGCAGACGATCTCAGACCTGGAAGGCACGGACAAAATCTCCGTGCGGCATGTCGCCGAAGGCATGTCGTACCGCGAGGAAGCGGCTTTCGGACATTACGGATGGAGAAAGTGAGCGATGCTCCCATGATACGTTCTCTGCTGCTGCTCAACAAGTGCGCGCACTACGACGTTCGAACGTGGAAACGCTTCGAGACGTTGGGATTGCCACCCGAAGCGTTCATCGAGGACAGTCCTTCGATATGGGACGAACTCGATATAACCGAGAGGAACAAGGACGTTATGTCGCGGGCCCTGTCGTTCGGATGGGTCGACCGCGAACTCGAGACTTGCGGCCGCCTCGGCGTAAGGCTGGTGACGTTCGCCGACGCGCTCTTTCCGCCCGCCCTTCTCAAAATTAAAAACCCGCCTCTGCTGCTTTACGTCAAGGGCAATATGCCGCCGGCCGAAAACAAGACCATAGCCGTGGTCGGCACTCGCCGGTGCTCCGTCTACGGCGAGCGCACGGCTCGCGCCATAGGGACACGCGCGGCAGAGCGCGGGTGGAACGTGATAAGCGGCGGGGCTAAGGGCATCGACGGCGCGGCTCACGCCGGCTGCCTCGAATCCGGCGGAATCACCGCCGCGCTTCTCGGCACCGGAGTCGACGTGGTCTATCCGTCCGAACACGCGGAACTTTTCAGCCGGATTCTCGACAGAGGAGCGCTCTGTTCGGAATTTTCGCTCGGGGAGAAGGGTGAATCGTGGCATTTCCCGAGGCGAAACAGGATTATAGTGGGATTCGCGTCCAAAATAGTGATCGTTGAAGCGCCGCACAAGAGCGGCGGGATGATAACAGCCGGTCTGGCGGCCGAGGAGGGACGGGAAGTTTGGTCTGTGCCGGGCAGAATAGACGACGAGCGCTGCGCCGGTTCGAACCGGCTCATTTTCGACGGCGCCATGCCGCTGGTGGATTTTGAACTGTTGTTTGGATCGAAATCCCAGTACGCCGAGACATATATTTTCACCGACGAAGAAATGTCGGGATCGCAGCCGGCAGGGCAGGTTCCGGCGGGGCCGGAACGCAAAAATCTCACGGACGGAGAGAGAAAAATATTGTCGCTCTTGGCGATTCATCCCGACAATACTATTGACAACCTGGCGAATGAAGCTAAAATGGGCGCCGCTGAAGTATTTAACATGATAACCGTGATGTCCCTGCGCGGATTGGTTTTTTCGTCAGGCCCGGGGCGTTACAGTTCTTGCGATTGAAATGGGACGAGGGGGGAAGCCATGAACACGAGGATATTGTCGAAAGAAGAAAAGGAAGCGCTGTCTCCGGACGCGACAGAGTCGATTTACAGATATCTCAACAGCGATTACTGTCCGGTGGATATACTTGAGAAGACCCTTCTTCACGCGGTGATTATTTCTAAACTCAACCAGTGTCTCGTGGACGCGAACACTCTTTCTTTCCTCATCGAAAAAATATCCGAATATGAAGGGATGCCTGTATTTGATCCCGATCAGGAAGGCGACGGGGCGACAAACAGGTATTGTTGAGGAGGACGAGAGTTGGCGAGGGAAACCAAATCCAAGGTTGAAAAAGAGATAAAACCGGAAAAAACGAAGGGCAAACCCAAAGCAACGACGTCATCCGCAAAAACCGCAAAACCGCAGGCGAAATCCCCGGCTAAATCGGTAAAAAGGAAGCCGTCATCTCCCAAAGCGAAATCAGCCGATCCGAAAAGCATCGCGGCAGACGGCGCCGGGAAGACACTCGTCATAGTGGAGTCTCCGGCCAAGGCGCACACGCTGGAGAAGATATTGGGGCGTTCGTATCAGGTGGCCGCCAGCGTGGGGCACGTGAGAGACCTTCCAAAAGGCAGGATAGCGGTGGACGTCGAGCACGATTTTCAGCCCGAATATATCAATGTGAGGGGCAAAAGCGACATAATAAAATCCCTCAAAGCGGCTTCGGGCGCGAGCAATCGGACCCTCTTGGCGTCCGACCCCGACCGAGAGGGAGAGGCCATCGCGTGGCACCTCGCTACGATACTTGGCATCGATCCATCCTCCGAATGCCGCATACGTATGCAGGAGATTACCGAGCAGGGGGTCAGAAACGCGGTTGCCAATCCCGACCGCATCGACATGAAACTGGTGGATGCTCAGCAGTCGAGACGCGTATTGGACCGTCTCGTCGGTTACAATTTGAGCCCGCTTCTTTGGTACAAAGTGCGGCGAGGGCTCTCCGCCGGCAGGGTGCAGTCGGTCGCGCTCCGCATAATCTGCGAACGCGAGGACGAGATAGAAGCGTTTGTGCCGGAGGAATACTGGCTCATCGACGTCAAGGCCTCGTTGGGAGACCGGCGTTACACTATGAGGGTCGATAGGAGAGGCGGCAAAAAGTTCGTTCCAGCCAATCTTGCCGAATCGCTCGAAGCTGAGAACGTCATAAAGAATGACAAAATCGTGGTCGATGCTTTCAGGACAAAGGAAACCAAGCGTCCGCCTCTGCCTCCCTTCAAAACCAGCGTTTTGCAGCAGGAAGCATCGCGCAGGCTCGGATTTTCTCCCCGCCGCACGATGCGGATAGCGCAGTCGTTGTATGAGGGAGTGGAAATCCCCGACAGAGGCCCGGTGGGCCTCATCACGTACATGCGCACCGACAGCTTGCGTCTCGCCCCGGAGGCCGTAGAGGCGTCGCGCACTTTCATAGCGGAAAATATGGGACCGGATTATCTGCCGGAACATCCGAACGTTTACACGCCGAAAGGGCGCGCTCAGGACGCGCACGAGGCCATTCGCGCCACGGATGCGTCGCTCGTCCCCGAATCCATAAAATCGCACCTTACTTCCGATCAATTCAAATTGTACGACCTGATATGGAGAAGGTTCGTGGCGAGCCAGATGTCGTCCGCCAGGGTTGCCCGTTCGACGATAGAGGCTTCGTCAGGGGAGTAC
>JAITRO010000062.1 GCA_031288335.1 Synergistaceae bacterium
GGCTGGCAGGGCGGCATATTGATGTCGCTCATCGCGTTCAGCATAGTTTTTCTCGTCATCGCCGGGCTCATGTTCATGATGATGGCGCTTAAGGTCATAGTGAAGGCCATAAATCCCGACAAACCGGCTGCCGCGCCGGCGAAAAGCGAGCGTTCAGCCCCGCCGTCGCCGACCGTGGCCGCGGTGGTGCGGTATGAACCTCCAGCCGCCGACGATGGCGAACTCATTGCCGTATTCGCGGCGGCTGTTGCTGAAATGAGCGGACATGCCGCCGCTGTTTTGAGCTACACTCCGGTGGAGACAGTGTTTCGGCGTCCTTCCGCATCCGTGTGGAAAATGGCGGGAATACTTTCGAACAGCCGCGGGCTTCGCGATTAGCGGCGCCGTAAATTCAACCGAGAATTCAAGGATCGACTGAGGAGGTTTTTTTTAAATGGCACGCAGTTACAGAATATCCGTAAACGGAAAATCATATGACGTGGTCGTGGAAGAACTCGGGGCAGCCGCTCCGCTTACGACACCGGCGCCCGCTCCATTTTCCGCTCCAGCGCCGGCGCCCGCGCCAGCTCCGACGCCTGCCCCGGCGCCGGCCGCCGAGACGCCCAAAGCGCCGATAGCCGGAGGAGCGAGCATCACAGCTCCGATGCCAGGAAAAATATGGAAGCTCCACGTTCGCGAAGGTGACTCGATCAGCGAGGGACAGCTCGCTTTGGTGTTGGAAGCCATGAAAATGGAAAACGAGATATTCTCCCCGGCGACAGGAACCGTGAAGCAGATCAACTGCAAAGAGGGGGATTCGGTAAATACAGGCGACGTTCTCCTCATCATCGGTTGAGCATGCTCGTGTGCTTTTGCCAAAAGAGAGGATGATACGAATAAATGTTTGAATTATATAAAACAGCATTGTGGGGAATCTACGAAAATTCCGGATTGGTCGGGATACTCGGAAATTTCTCGGGGGGTGGCTGGAAGTTCGTCGCTATGTTGATAGTGGCTTTTGTTCTTCTCTTCCTCGCGCTCCGGTATGGTTTCGAGCCGCTTTTGCTGGTCCCGATAGGTTTTGGGTGCCTTCTGGTGAATCTTCCCCTGTCAGGCATACTGGACGCGGTCGGTCAGAACGGTTCCATTCACGGCGGGTTCCTCTACTGGGTGCAAAAGGGCATAGAACACGAACTATATCCCATAATCATATTCATGGGGATTGGAGCGCTCACGGATTTCGGCCCACTGCTGGCGAATCCGGTGACCTTTCTCCTGGGGGCGTCAGCACAGCTCGGCGTCTTCGTGGCAGTGTCGGGCGCGATGGCTTGGGGTTTCACGATTCAAGAGGCCGCCGGAATAGGGATCATTGGCGGGGCTGACGGACCAACCGCCATATATCTTTGCAGCAAGCTCGCGCCGCATTTACTCGGGGCCGTAGCGGTGGCGGCATACAGCTATATGTCGCTGGTGCCGCTGATACAGCCTCCGGTCATCAAACTGCTGACCTCCAAAGCCGACCGTGCGATAAAGATGGATCAGCTGCGTCCCGTCTCCAAACTCGAGCGCGTGCTGTTTCCGATAATCTCCACAATAATCTGCGGGCTAATCCTTCCCGCCTGCGCTCCCCTGGTCGGCCTTCTGATGTTCGGCAACCTGCTGCGCGAATCGGGCTGCACCGAACGCCTAAGTCAGGCCGCACAGAACGAAGTTCTTAATATGGCCACCATATTCCTCGGCATCTCGGTCGGCGGCACAATGGCAGGAGATACATTCCTGCAATTGACGACACTGAAGATCATTGTCCTAGGATTTATTGCCTTTGCTTTCAGCACGGCAGGCGGTCTGCTTCTCGGACAGGTGTTCAAAGTCATCTCTCACGGCAAGATAAACCCGACGATCGGCGCGGCCGGGGTCTCGGCGGTTCCCATGGCGGCGCGCGTGGTGCAGAAGGTTGTCCAAAAGGAGAATCCGAACAGTTTCCTCCTTATGCACGCGATGGGCCCGAACGTGGCAGGAGTAATCGGCACAGCCGTAGCGGCAGGCGCGATGCTCACGCTGCTGACGAAGTAAAACTTTTTCTCCGAAATATATTTTATGGGCGCGTTTATTAATTTTAAAACGCGCCCATAAACAGAGCCTCAGGATTTTGTCTGCGCTTTAAAGTATTTTCCATCCGTGTATTGAAAAATCAATGCGCGGATGCTATATTTAATCTGTCATTGATGCGAGTGATTCTTGCGTCCGGTGACGCCACAAAAACAGGTCCTTGTTCGGCGGGGGGGATTTCCCGCCGGGGGCGAGGCAACATGTCATAATGGTCATCGCTGTTTAGATGACAATGATATTGCCGCGCCCGTATATTCCGGGCGCGTTTTTTTGCGCACGATTTAAAGGAGGAGGAAGAACATGGCGGAGGTAAAGATAGCTTTTGTCGGAGCGATAATCGAGGAACCGGAGAAGGCGCAGCAGGAGTTTAATTCTGTCGTGTCATCGTACAAGGCCATCGTCAAGTGCCGTTCGGGGATGCCGTTCATCGACGAAGGGATAGCGGTCATCTCGATAGTCGTGATGGGCGACGTCGACACGATAAACGCGTTCACCGGACGGCTGGGGCAGATCAAAAACGTGCAGGTCAAAAGCGCCGTCTCGAAAAAAATTCTGGACGCTGCGCATTGAAAGGGACAAATCACATGGACATGAAAATCGACGCGGCGAAAGTGGAAAAAATGCTCGACGAGGCCGGAGGAACCGGCGAAAAACGTCTGGATTCGATACTGGACAGGGCCGAATCCTTCAAGGGTTTGTCCCCCGAGGACGTGGCGGCGCTTCTGATGACCGATTCCAGGCCGCACATCGAGAGAATGTTCAAGATCGCCGGCAATATAAAAGAGGAGATTTACGGCGAGCGAATCGTGATGTTCGCCCCGCTTTACGTCAGCGACTACTGCGTGAACAAATGCCGCTACTGCGGCTTTCGGTGCGATAACAAATTCAGCCGCAGGCGTCTCTCCATGGACGAAATAAAGGCCGAGGCCGAAATACTGGAGCGCATGGGACACAAACGCCTCGCGGTCGAGGCCGGCGAGGATCCCGTCAACTGTCCCATAGACTACATACTGGACGCAATAAAGACTATATACTCAATGAAGGCCGACACAGGCGAAATCAGGCGCGTCAACGTCAACATCGCCGCCACCACAGCCGACAACTACAAAAAACTGCGTGACGTCGGCATTGGGACGTATATCCTCTTCCAGGAAACGTACCACGAGCCGACGTACAGGGAACTCCACGAGTCCGGCCCCAAGAAGGACTTCGACTATCACCTGACGGCCTTCGACAGGGCCATGCGCTCCGGCATCGACGACGTGGGCGGCGGCGTTCTGTTCGGTCTCTATGACTGGCGTTTCGAGGTGCTGGGATTGATGCTCCACAACCGTCATCTCGACGAGACCTACGGAGCGGGGTTCCACACGATATCCATGCCGCGTCTCTGTCCGGCGGATGGCATGGATATGTCGTCGTACAGGATATTGTCGGACGAGGACTTCAAACGCGTAGTGGCAACGGTTCGCATAGCCGTTCCCTACACGGGCATGATAATCTCGACGCGTGAATCGCCCGCCATGCGAAAGGAGTTGATAAAACTGGGCATCTCTCAGATAAGCGGCGGATCGAGTGTCGAGGTCGGCGGTTACGCGACGCGGCAGGCTGGAGGCGAACAGTTCGAGCTGGCTGACAACAGGCCCGCGATCGACGTACTGAGGTGGCTGATGGACGAATCCCTGGTCCCAAGCTTCTGTACCGCCTGTTATCGCAAAGGCCGCACCGGCGACAGGTTTATGTCCCTGGCGAAATCCGGCAACATCAAAAACGTCTGCCTGCCCAACGCTCTCATGACGCTCTGCGAATATATGATGGACTACGGCGACGACGCGTTTAGAAGCCAGGCCGGCGCACTGATCGAGAAGAACATCCCAAAGATAAAAAACGAGAACATGAGAGAACTGACGAAGAGCAACATAAAAAGGATAAAGGACGGAGAACGGGATTTGTACGTGTGACGCAAGTTATTACAAGACAAAAGACCTCAGGGCTCCGCCCCGAACCCCGCAAGGGGACAAGTCCCCTTGCCCTCTTTTCTTTTAAAATTTAAAGAGGGTCCAGGGAGCAAGCTCCCTGGCAGGTTCGGGCAGCGCCCGAGCTCTTTAATTTTGTGTTTTTATCCCCTCACCAAACCGCCGCGCAACCGTCCGTGCGGGGTTCTGTCGCGCCGGCCAGGGTGCCGTGTTCCGTGCGGAATATCATTTCTCCTCTGCCGAATGTTATCGTGTCGCGGACGGTTTTGATGTCGTGGCCCCTCTCGGCGAGTCCGAGGGCGATGTGATCGGGGACGCCGCTTTCCAGCTCAACTCTGAGGCCGCCCGTCCACTGCCAGCGAGGGGCGTCTATGGCCTCCTGCGGATTCATTCCGAAGTCAATGATATTGGTAATCACTTGCAAATGTCCCTGCGGCTGCATGAAACCACCCATCACGCCGAAGGGGCCGACGGCTTCTCCGTCTTTTGTGAGAAATCCGGGGATGATCGTGTGATACGGTTTTTTGCCGGGCGCGAGAAAGTTCGGCGATTCGGGATCAAGGCTGAAATTGCTTCCTCTGTTATGCAGCGCTATGCCGGTATGAGGAACGACGATATACGAGCCGAAACCCATATAGTTGCTCTGTATCATCGAGACCATACAGCCTTCGCCGTCCGCCGCGGCCAGATACACCGTACCTCCCGCATCGGGGCGGCAGGTCGCGGGGTCAGCCGCGCGCTCTCCGATGAACGAGCGCATCCTGTCAGCGTAAGCGTCGGATAGCAGTTTCCCTGCATCCGCCGTCATGAAACGAGGATCGGCCACTTTGCGCCGGCCCTCCGCGAAAGCGAGCTTCATCGATTCTATAAGCCTGTGATAGGTCTCCAGGTATTCACGGGAGCCGGAAAGCTCGAACCCCTTTGTGATATTGAGAGCCATCAGCGCGACTATCCCCTGACCGTTCGGCGGTATCTCCCAGACGTCGTAACCCCTGTAATTCACGGAGATTGGTTCGACCCATTCCGGGTGAAATTTCGCCAAATCGCCGGGCGCGAGCCATGCCCCGTATTTTTTGGCGAACGCGCCTATCGCTTCCGCGACGCGGCCTCTGTAAAATTCCTCCGCCCCGCTGTCGGCAATGGCGGCGAGGGTCCTGGCATGGTCGGGAGAATGCCATATTTCACCGGGGACGGGCGCCCTGCCGTCGATGCAGAACACATCCGCCCAATGCCTGAATTCGTCTCCGCCGCATTCCTTCACGTACCGTTTAACACCGTTCGACCACATGCGGGCGACAGTCGGCGACACTGGGTATCCCCTCTCGGCATAGGAAATGGCTGGTTCCAGGAGTTTCGCAAAGGGCAAGCGGCCGAATCTTTCCGACAGCGCGGCCCACGCACCAGGCGCTCCGGGAACAGTCACCGTGCGCCAGCCAACCTCTGGAAGCGCATTCATGCCGGCTGAAATGAGAGAGCGGGCATCCGCCGCTTCTGGAGCGCATCCGCTCGCGTTGAGCCCGTGCAGTTTACCGCCGTGCCATACGAGAGCGAACGCGTCGCCTCCGATGCCGTTCGCTGCAGGCTCCAGCACAGTAAGACACGCTGCGGTCGCCACAGCCGCGTCGACCGCGTTGCCGCCGCGTTTCAGGATATCGAGCCCGGCTTGCGCGGCGAGCGGAGCGCCCGTCGCGACCATCCCGCGCGCGCCGTAGACCAGTGTGCGCCGGGAGGGATATCTATACTGGTTAGCGTCGAATTTCATGGTTCACTTGCCTTTCTTTCTTATCGTCATGTACATATATATTTTATCGACATTGAATCACTTAAACTTTACTGATTTTGTCACGACTGAATAACCTTCCACGATGGCAAGCCATCGGCAAAGAGAACGAAACCGGCGGTGACGGAGAGGCTTCGAAATAGTTTCACAGTGGTAAAATAAAAATAAAGATTTTTCGGAGTAGGAGGCAAGACGCAATGACAACGCAAGCACGTGAACCGGAAATGGGCCTGACATTCGAGAAGGTTTGGGCGATGTTCCAGGAATCGGACCGGCGTATGCAGAAATTGAACGAAG
>JAITRO010000072.1 GCA_031288335.1 Synergistaceae bacterium
ACCTACGTCACCATCGACCAGAAGACCGAGAAGGTGAAGGAATACGCCTTCCGTCCCTGCTTTATAGATCCGTTCCAGGGTACCGTGGCTGCCCGTTTCGCATACGACAGGCTGAACGCGCGCACCGCCGCGGCTCTTTACGATGTCGGTTCCGACTATAGCCAGTGGGTGACGAAGTACTTTGAGGAAGCCTTCACGGAAAAAGGCGGCAAAATGCTCGCCAAAGAGGCTTTCCGTTCCGAGGAACTCGACTACCGCGCGCAGCTCGCGAAGGTAAAGGAACTGAACCCCGATGTGCTGTGGCTTCCCGGTGACCAGAAAATGGCTTCCATAGCGGCGAGGCAGGCGCGCGACCTAGGGATAACCGTTCCGCTGCTCGGCACCGACAACTGGGGCAGCCCTGACATCTTCGATCTGGGCGGAGACGCCATTGACGGCTCTTATTTCGTCAACCTCACCGACGTAAGCGACCCGGACATTCAGGACTTCCTGGCCGAGTACCGCGCCGAATACGGAGAGGAGGCTGTCCTCCCGAATCCCGTAATGGCGCAGGATGCTCTATTGATGATAGTGGAAGCCGCCAAAAAAGCCGGTTCCCTCGACGGCCCCTCGCTCGTGAAAGGGCTTGAGGGAATCACTGATCTCAAGGTCACGACCGGAATACTGACCATCGATCCGACGAACCACAACCCGCTGAACAAGCCTGCTGTCATCCAGAGAGTGGATGTCGGCAAAAAAGAGTTCGCGTTCGTCGAAAAGTATCAGGGGCAGTAAAAAGCTCTCCAATCGCGGGGAATAACGGTTGTTCCTTCAGACGCTCGTAACCGGCCTCTCGATAGGTTCCATCTACTCGCTCATGGCGGTCGGTTACTCACTGATATTCAGTGTGTTGTCCTTCAGCAACTTCGCCCATGGCGCAGTTATCATGCTGGGGGCGTATATAGGGCTCGCGCTCGCCGCGAAACTCGGCCTCGGATTCGTGCTCGTTCTGTCTGGGGCCGTCGCCGGTGCGGGCCTCATTGCGATCGTCAACGAACGCGTGGCTTATGCCGCCCTTCGCAGGAGGGGAGCGCCGTCGCTCTACCTGATGATAAGCGCCATGGGTTGTTCCATGTTCCTGGAAAACATGGTTTACGCCACCATCGGCGCGAGGTTTTACGCTTTTCCGGAATTTTTCAAGAGCCAGAGCGTGCGCTTGTGGGGCAGCTCGCTGAGCCTGCTTGACTTGTGCGCTTTCGTGATCTCCATGGCGGCCATTTTCGCGCTCCAGATATTTATAACGAGGACCAGAACCGGCATCGCCATTCGCGCGGGCGTGAACGATATGACCATGTGCTCGCTGATGGGCGTCGACACCGACAGGTTGATATCGGTCGTGTTTTTCCTCGCCGGAGCTTTTGCCGGAGTAGCGGGGGTTTTCCTGGGTATCAGATATCTAGTGTATCCGACCATGGGCTGGGTCACCAACAAAGCCTATATCGCGGCTGTGATAGGTGGCCTCGGCAGCCTGCCCGGAGCGATGATAGGCGGTCTCATACTCGGCGTGCTGGAAACCCTCGTCTCCACGTATGTGTCCAGCGTCATGCGCGACGTGTTCAGCTTCACAGCCCTGATAGCGCTTCTGATATGCCTGCCCAATGGGCTGATGGGCACGGAGACCGAGGACAAAGTATAGCGATGTACTATTATTATGTGCTCAACATTTTCCTTTTGGCCTGCATTAACATGATAGCCGTCCTGGGCGTCTCTATTTTCACCGGTTTCACGGGGCTTTTTTCTTTGGGACACGCTGCTTTCGTGGGTATAGGCGCTTACACGGCGGGAGTTTTGACCTACCACTGGTACGTTCCCTTCCCCCTGGCTATACTCGCAGGGATGCTCGCGTCCGGCATAGCCGGCCTTGTCATTGGCATTCCGACGCTCAGGGCAAAACTGAGGAGCGATTACTTCGCCATAGCAATCCTGGGTTTCGGCGAGGCCCTTCGCGTGTGCCTCGAAAACCTCTCCATCACCAACGGCGCGCGAGGCCTGTCGCTCGACGAACTGAGCGGTTCGGCATGGGTCGTCGGCGCGCTCCTGGCGAGCCTCGCGTTCACGCGGTCTCTCCTGAGATCGCGATTCGGTGCGATGTTCATGGCCATCCGCGAAGATCCGGTGGCGGCTGAGATGGCCGGCATCAATTTGTTCAGAACGAGACTCCTGTCACTCGTGGTTAGCGCCGTCCTGTGCGGCGCATCCGGCGCGCTGCTGGCGCACCGGATCGCCTTCATCCAGCCGGTTATGTTCACTATGACCCAGTCGACGCAGCTTTTGGCCTCGGTGATCGCGGGCGGCATGGGAAGCATATCGGGGCCGGCGATCGTGTCTTTCATCTTCACGGCGCTGCCCGAAATGCTGCGAAAACTCGAAATGTATCGTCTTCCCGCCTATGGGCTGCTTCTTGTCGTGATCATGATTTTCAGGCCGCAGGGACTCATGGGATACCGCGAGATACCCGATCTGCTGCGCGGCACGCGCGATTTACTGCTCGCACGACGGGTGAGATGATGGCGGCGCTGCTGGAAGTGCGCGGGCTCACGAGGGTTTTCGGCGGAATAAGGGCCGTCGATTCGCTCTCCTTCGACGCGCACGAAGGAGGCATTACCGGACTGATAGGCCCCAACGGCGCGGGCAAGACCACCGTGTTCAACCTCATAACAGGCGTGTATCGGCCCACCGCCGGGACGGTATGTCTCGCGGGCGGGCGTTTGACCGGATGCCGGCCGGACGACGTCGTGCGGGCCGGGGTTGCGCGGACTTTTCAGAACATAAGGCTCTTTGCGCGCAGGACGTGTCTCGAAAACGTGACCACGCCGATTCTGGCGCGCGCTTCTTACGGGCCGATCGCGGCGGTTTTGCGCACTCCATCCGCCCGCTCCGCCGAACGCGCCGCGCGCGAAAAAGCGTTCGCCATAATGGAGGAACTCGGCATCGAGCGTTTTGCGTCGTTTCAGGCGTCCAACCTTCCATACGGTATGCAGCGCAAATTGGAGATCGCGCGCGCCCTGGCGTGTTCGCCGAAAGTATTGCTCCTGGATGAACCTGCAGCAGGAATGAACGACGCCGAGACTCATGAGTTGGGTGAGACCATAAAACGCGCATTGGAGGATTTCGGCGTGACGATACTGCTGATAGAACATCACATCAACCTGGTGCTGGATATATGCACGCACGTCGTGGTCATGGAGCGGGGAGCGCTCCTGGCGCATGGAACGCCGGGAGATATTCGCGAAAACCCAGCGGTCGTAGAGGCGTACCTCGGCCGCCGGCGGCGGGACAGGGCATGAGCGGGCATTATATCGAGATAAGCGCCCTGCACGTGTACTACGGCAATATCCACGCCCTGCACGGCATCGATATGTACGTGGACAAGGGTGAGATAGTCTCCGTGGTCGGCGTCAATGGGGCCGGAAAATCGACGCTGATGTGGACGCTCGCCGGAGTTCTGCCTTACAAAGGTTCCATAAAATTCGACGGTTCTCCCCTGCCCTCGCGCCCGCACGAGACGGTCGCCCGCGGCGTCTCTCTGGTGCCGGAGCGCCGCAGGCTTTTCACAGCGCTTTCCGTGAAGGAGAATTTGATAATGGGTGCGATACGCCGGCACGACCGAGACGAAATAGCGCGCGACATGGAACGGTGTTTCGCCCTTTATCCGGTGCTCAAGGAGCGCATATCGCAGCGTTCGGG
>JAITRO010000153.1 GCA_031288335.1 Synergistaceae bacterium
CGAATTTCGCCGACCATTATTTTGTCGGGATCTTGCCGCAAGATCGAACGAAGGGCTTCGGTAAACGTGAGGCCGGTCTTTTCGTTGACCTGAACCTGATTGATCCCTGCCATCGTGTATTCGACAGGGTCCTCCACGGTGATGACGTTCACGTCCGGCTGGTTCAGGATTTCGAGCAGGGAATAAAGCGTGGTGGATTTGCCGGAACCGGTGGGGCCCGTTATGAGGAATATCCCGTGGGGGGCCTCGATATTTTTCGTGAGCACCGCTATATCGTCCTCAAACAGCCCCAGATTTGTGAGGCCCACTTTCGATGCGCTCTGGTCGAGCAGGCGCATGACGACTTTTTCGCCGTATAAAGTGGGCAGAGTGTTAACACGAAGATCTATGCGCTTGTCAAGGACTTTAACGATGATGCGTCCGTCCTGGGGTTTTCTTCGTTCCGATATGTCCATGCCGGCTATTATCTTAAGACGTGAGATGACGGACGGATGAAGCGAAGCCGGATATTCGACGTATTCGAAAAGCGCGCCGTCGAGGCGGAAACGCACTTTCGACACTTTTTCGTAAACCTCTATATGGATGTCGGATACCTGATCTTTGACGGCCTGTTCCAAAATATTGCTCACGAGCCGGACGACAGGAGCGTCCTCCGCGGAGACACCCACAACGTCCTGCGTGAGTCCAGCCGAGGTGATCGACGTCGAGAAATCCTCCGACGAGGCCTCGAATTCGTCTATGGCGGATTTCAGGCTCCCCTGCACCTTGTAGAAATTCATCAGGGCGCGCCTCACGTCCGATTCGGTGGCCACGTTTATATCGAACTCGGCGTTGGTTATCATCCTCAATTCGTCGACCGCGATGACGTTGAGGGGATCCGACATCGCTATGGCTATCTTGCCCGAGTCAAGAATCGCGAGCGGCACAACTTCCAGCCTTTGTGCCACCGTTTCCGGTATGATCCTGATGGCCTCCGGCGCCGGCTTGTATTTAGCGAGCGAGATAAGCGGTAATTTCAACTGTCTGCTGAGCGCGTCCGCCAACTGACGTTCCGTCAGCCACCCGTTTTTGAGCAGAATTTCCCCGAGGCGCATCCGCGAAATTTTTTGCTCCTCGAGCGAGGCGACGAGCGTCTCCTGTGAAATCGCCCCAGCGTCAACGAGCAAGTCGCCAAGTTTGAGGTGTCTCCAATTTTCGCTCAATGGATTATTGCTCATTGAGGTCACTCCGTTCTGTGCATATTACACGAAAAACCAACACTCATTATATCTTAAAAAGGACGGCGCGCAAGAAAAACATTTTCCGCACAGGAGGCGGACGCCAGGTGGAGTATGGGTTTGAGAAACACAAATAAAGACCTCGGGCTCCGCTCGAACCCGCAAGGGGCTCGCCCCTTGACCCCTTGCGGGTTTTTTCTTGTTCCTCAGAACATTTTCTTTTTCCAGAACAGGACTGTCACGCTTATGGTCAGGAGGAGCGCCACCAGCATGGCGTAGAGGAAGCCCAGTGTTTTGCCCGCCCAGGGGACGGGCACGTTCATTCCGAAGAAGCTTGCCACGATGGTGGGAATCGCCATGACTATGGTCACGGACGTGAGAAATTTCATGACGATATTGAGGTTGTTCGAAATCACTGAGGCGAAGGCGTCCATCATACTCGCCAGCACTTCGCCGTGCATCTGCACCATCTCTATTGCCTGGTCGAATTCTATCCGCACATCCTCCAGCAGTTCCTCGTCGTCCTCGCGAAGCTTGACCTTGTCGTGAACGCTGGGATTTGAAAAAAGCCTCATCAGACGCTCGACCACATTTCTGTTGGAACGAAGGGCCACGGTAAAATACGTGAGGGTCTTCTGGAGGTCGAGAAGCAGGAACAATTCCTTGTTCTTCATCGAACGCCTCAGGTCTTGTTCGATCTCGTCCGTCCGCTTGTTCATTATCCGCAGGTCTTTGAGGAATACTACCGCGCATTTGTAGAGTATCTGAAGCAAAAACCTGGTACGTTTGCGCGTGTCGAAAAAAAGATGATGCAACCTGTCAAAATCGTCCAAGACCTCATTTTCCTCCAGACATACGGTGACGATGTAATCGGGCGATATGACAATCCCAAGAGGAATGGTATCGTAGCCGAGGGAAACTCCAGCGTCGAGCTTCGGCACGTTCGTTATGATGAGGATGTGATCTTCCTCCACCTCGATGCGCGACGGCTCCTCCATGTCGAGCGCCGCCTGCAAAAAATCTATGGGCGCGCCGGACGCCTCGGAGACGTCGCGTATCTCGGCGGCGGAGGGCTTCGTGAGTTTCATCCACGAACCCGGCGGGATTTTTTCGCCGCCTTGCGTCTCTATTTCGCTCAAACCGTCCGGCTTGGTCGCTAAAACCTTGATCACACTCATCACTCCCGCATCGTTATTTCAATTCCGCCACTCCAGCCGCGAATGCACGCGCGTTCAGTCCGTACAGGCTTGGAGGGAGCAAATCTTTCAAAACGGCGTACCAATCGATGTGATCGAGTTTCATACCCTTAACCAGCGCGCCCAGCAGGACGATGTTCTGTGCTTTGACGCTGCCCAAATCCGACGCGATTTTCCCGGCGTTGAACGCTGTCATGTCGGACACCTCGGCTCTGAGTTTCTCCATCATATCATCAGGATATTTAACAGAACCCGTGAGCACTGACAAGGGCCGTATTTCGTAATCGTTCACCACCAACATTCCCCCGCGCTTCAAAAAAGCGAGCCAGCGGACAGCCTCCACCTTCTCGAACGAAACGAGGATATCCGCGCCGCGTTCGTCCACTATGGGAGAATAAACTTTGGCGCCGAACCTGACATGCGTGGTCACGCTGCCTCCGCGCTGGGACATTCCGTGGATCTCCGACATCTTAACGTCGTACCCCGCGCGCATGAGCCCCGCCGACAGGACTTTGGAGGCGAGTATCGTGCCCTGTCCGCCCACTCCCACGAGAAGAACACTTCTGGTTTCTTTGGACTCTTTGGATTGCTCAGTCATTGAATTCACCTACCTGGGAAATGGCGTCTTTAGGGCATACCTGCGCGCATATCGTGCAACCGTTGCACGAGGAACCCTCTATCTCTATCCTGTCGTTTCTAAAAGCGAGGGCCGGACATCCCACCCGCATACAGGCCCTGCATTTCACACAGATTTTCTCGTCTACTTCGCACCTCACATTCGCGCGTTTGCGTTGAACGTCTTTTATCAAAGCGCAAGGCCTGGTCGTGATGAGCACGAATATCTCGCGGCTGTCATAAGCGTCTTTGACGGCCTTTTCGGTCTCCTCGAGATTGTATGGGTCGATCTTGCGGATGTTTTCCGGTTTGACGCCGCAAGCCGCGCAGATCGCCGCGAGGTCAACGAACGCCGTGGTCTCCCCTTTTATCGTCCTGCCAGTGCCAGGATTCTCCTGATGCCCTGTCATGGCCGTTGTCCTGTTGTCCACTATGCAGAGCGCGATGTCGCTGTTGTTAACTACGGCGTCGATGAGGCCGGTGATGCCCGAGTGAAAAAACGTCGAGTCGCCTATCATGCCGAACACTTTGTTTATCTTTTTGCCTTCCTTTGGGCTATCCGCGACGCCGCTGTCCGCGCGGGAAAAAGCCTTTCGGAAGCCGAGGCCGGCCGAGACCGACGCGCCCATACATATCACCGAGTCGGTGACGGAAAGCGGCGGCATGACGCTCAGCGTGTAACAGCCGATGTCGCCGCTCACCAATATGTCCTTGTATTTGGAAAGCGCGAAGGCGATGCCGCGGTGCGAACAGCCGGGACACAGCACTGGAGGACGCGGAGGGGGCGTGATGTCAGCCCTGTATGGGGCGGAGGCTTCCTCCTTCCTCATCGCCGCCCTTATTATTCCGGCGTTCAGCTCCCCTATCGCGGGAAGCAGTTCTCTGCCGACACACTTGACGCCCATCTGTTTCACGAAGTTTTCGATGTATGGCTCATTTTCCTCGATGACATACAGTGTCTCGATCTCGGAGGCGAATTTGGCGATGAGGCCGCCCGGCAGCGGCCAGGTGAGGCCCAGTTTGAGAAACGAGACCTTGTCTACCATGTCGCTCCATGCCTCGCGCGCGTGCTGGTACGAGACGCCGCTGGTTATCACGCCGATATGGCGTTCGTTTCCCCACTCCAGGCGGTTGAATTTGCAGCCGTTGGAGAACGCGCGCAATTTCGCCTCGCGCTCCTCCATAACTCGGCGGCGGCCCACCGCGGCCGAAGGCTGCATCACGCACTTGCCGGGATTCCTGTCGTAAGGTTTGAGCGGAACCTCGCGGCGTTCGCCCGTCTCGACGATCGATTTGCTGTGGCAGATTCTGGTGGTG
>JAITRO010000187.1 GCA_031288335.1 Synergistaceae bacterium
CGCAGACGGGAAAGAATCTTCTTCCATATTCTCGCCGTATCTTCCGAGCTGAGCGCCATATACCAGGCGAGCAGCCCGACGTTCATATCGGTCAGTTCCGCTCCCCTCGCCCAGAGTTCCGCCATGGCCCCGAGTTTTGCCGGATCCCCGCCGCGCGCGAGCCACTGACGGCGAAGCTCCGCGACGCTTTCCTCGTCCACCGGCATCCCCCTCGAGAAAAGAGCCGACGCGACCTGCTGATCGCGCCCCGAAAAACGCGCCAGCATGGCGGTATCCGAATGCTGAAGGCGAAGGGTGGGGGGCGAGGTGGACGCGTCCCACAATGCCCGGAAGCGCTGGCCAGGAAACAAAACCACCGTCGATCGGGCGGATAAGCTCTGAGCGCCGATCTTCACCCGGTACATTTCGCCCTCTTTAGCCGTCACCAAGCCTTCGACGAGAGAGCCGTCGGCAATGCCCCGCCCGGAAACCTGCGCGCCCGGTCTCGATACCGGCGCGCTTTCGCCCGGCGTACCCCTGACGCCCGGATCGACTATGCCGCCGGAAAGACCGCCAATGTCAGCCATCGTCAATCGTCGTCGAAAAGAGCCGCTTTACGCGAACCCTCTTCCCATGGTATCTCCATTTTAATGTGTTTACAGCTCGCAAAGGACAGCCGATGTACTCTTGACGGCCCCAGCATATCAACCATTCGTCTGTGAAAAGACGTGGGGTAACCTTTGTGTTTATCGAAACCGTATTCGGGAAATAATCTGTGCAGGGCGAGCATCACCCTGTCTCTGAGTACTTTTGCCGTGACGGAGGCCGCCATCACCGACGGAACCCGAGCGTCGGCCCTTGGCATGACGCGCTGAAGCGCGTGCGGGATATCGGGAATATACGAGCTGCCGTCGACGACCACGAGATCCAGCGGCAGGTCGATGCGTTTCACGGCCCGCCCCATGGCCCAGAGTGTCGCCGCCAATATGTTCGTATTGTCGATCCTCACGTTCGTCGCCGCCTGAGCGGCCCACACGACGCCCAGCTCTTTCATGCGGGCAAAGAGGCGTTCGCGCCGCGAGGCGGAAAGTTTTTTGGAATCATTCAGCCCCTCGGACAAAAGCACCCTGAACTGCGGCGGAGTCAGCACCGCAGCTGCGGCGACGACGGGGCCGGCTATCGGCCCCCGTCCGGCTTCGTCCACTCCGGCGACTATCACAGGCATACCTCTCGGACTGCCGGAGCATCGGGGGTCTCCAGACTGAGCCTGCCCAGTTTGCCGGATGCCACCGCGTCGATGAAGGCGCGTCCCGCCGCGGCAGCGTCCACGCCGCCGCCCGGCAGAAGTTTGCCCAATCTGCGGCCTATGCGCTCCAGCACCTCCGACGGGGCCCCGTCGTGCTCGACCCCCCACAGCGAAAGCACGTTCGAGGCCATATTCCTCGATTGCAGGTAACCGACGCACTCGCGCGCCAGGTCGTCCCACGCTCCTATCACTTGTCCTTTGGACGACGACAGCCAGGAGAGCATTCTCTGCGCTTCGGCGCCCGACCGTGGGTCCAGAATACCGGGAGAATCGGCCACGATACAGCCGGCCCCCTTAAACCACGACACTCCTTTGGTGATGCCCGGAATCCCTCCCACAGAAGCCGCCCTCCGGCCGACGAGCCTGTTCAGGAAGGTCGACTTTCCGACGTTCGGCGCTCCGACCACCGCTACGCGCGCTTCTCTGTAATGCCTGCGATGCGACGATGAAGGGGCCAGCGCCGCGATGGATCTTTTCAGCGAATCGGGAATGTTTTTGCGGAGGTCGAGCGGCCAAGCCAAGCGGCCAAGTTCCTTAAAGCGTCTCAGCCATTTTGAAGTGGCGGATTCGTCCGCCAAGTCCGCCTTCGAGAGTATTGTCCACACGGAGAGCGAGGCCGGGAATTTTTCGGCAACGGGCGACATCGTGAGCATGGGCGCCCTCGCGTCGCGCACCTCCAATACTAGATCCAAAGCACCGCACAGCGCCAAAAGCTGCCTCGACCCTTTTGCCATATGTCCGGGATACCATACGGTTCTGCCCACAGTTCACTCCAACAATCCGAAACGGCTCAGCGGCCAGTATCTGAACACTGCGGGACCGCGCAGGAAATCGGCCTTCACCGTGCCCCAGAAGCGGCTGTCCTGCGAGTTTGAGCGGTTGTCGCCCAAGCAGAAATAATTGTTCGCGGAGATTATTTCGGCCGGCATGGTGAAATTATCCGGGTGCTTCACGTAGGGTTCGGGTATCTCGCGGTCGTTGATAAAGACACGTCCTCCGATAATCTCGACCTTATCTCCCGGCAGCCCTATTACCCTCTTCACGAAATCCCTTTTTGGGTCGACGGGATATTTGAACACCACTATCTGTCCTCGCTTGGGACGAACGGTCGGAAGATGATACCAAAATTTTACGACCATCACCCTGTCGCCCGGTTCGAGCAGCGGCATCATGGATCCGCTCGGTATCCAGAAAGCCTGAATCACGAAAGTTCTGATGATCAAAGCCAGCACAACAGCGTAAACGACGGTCTCTATGACGTCACGCCACCATGGCTTGGGTACGGGCATACTCAAAAACCTCCTTCGCGTCACATAAACAGCTAACAGTTTATACCAGCCGGCACATACGGGCAAGTCCTCTTGACTTAAAACGGGGGCGCGTATTATCATACAAACAAGTTGAATGTGTAAAAAATTCACTAAAAACCAAGCCATTATGGAGGTGTGAGATTATGCGCCAGTATCGTTGCATAGTATGTGACCACAAATTCGAGACGGAAAATAACGAAGAGGCATACAAATGTCCAAAATGCAAGGAACGCTTCGTCGAATTGCTCGAAGGCCCTCGCGTGAAGGGAAAACAGTGGGGCAGTAAAAGTTACAGCGTAAAATAAAAATATGCGATCCAATGGGCTTGAAATAAACCCCGTTGGCGTTTATAATGCACCTCGTCGCAAGAGGGCAATTAGCTCAGCGGGAGAGCGCCTCCCTCACACGGAGGAGGTCACTAGTTCGAAACCAGTATTGCCCACCAGGAATAGCAAGGCCTCAGAGATTTTCACTCTGGGGCCTTTTTCGTCGGTTCTAACACAGTTCTAACATTTCAGAGAAATCTGCCGCTTCTTGCAAATACCCGTTCTGACCGGATTCGTGCTTGACTTATCCCATGCGCTCATTATAATTAAGGAATCATCCGGGGAAAGGAGGTATCCAAATGACACGGATTCGGGAATTGCGGCAAGGCAGAGGTTTGAGCGTTATCGATCTGGCGTTTGAGACGCGCATTCACCCATCATTACTTTCCTGCGTCGAGCGTAGGAAGTCGGCGGCGTCAGACAGGGTAAAGAACGCGTTAAGTTCTTTCTTTGGCGTCGACGAGAGCAGCGTGTTCGAGCATGATGGTCTCGCGCTGTGACGAGAGAGAAAAAAGCCGCCCGGCGAGAGGCGGCGGAAAGGAGTGGAATATGAATCATTTACTTGATTGGGACAAATTTACACCAAATACCCAAAAAGATAAAGCGGAAAGACGCAAACGGATACGAGAAGCTCAACGCGCTGAGAAAATCCGCCGCAAAAAACTTGTTAATCCTCGGAGTTTTGGGCTTGTAAATTATGTCTCCACTATCGAGGATGACAGGTATGAAGATTCTCCCCCGTTGACGTTCCAACTACGGAGGCGGGATGTTAAAAATATGATTGACCCCGAAACCGGAGAGTGTTGCCCTGATGAATCTCCGGCTATCTGTTGTTTAGAACCATGGGACGAGGAAGATTTTGCTTTCTGTTTAGATGATGGAACCAAAAGAACTTTACAGGAACACTTTGACGAGTGGACCGAGCTAGAAGCTCTCTCTATCTGGGAAGAAGATATTGATCATGAGTTTAATGTCACGCTAAAGCAACTTCAACGCATCGGCTGGATGACTGGCGATATGACTTATTATCACAAAGCTTCGGGCTGCTATGCGGAAATTTACCACAAGCATTCTGAAAGGATTGGAATAATTCGCGATCGTTATAAGCTTATCGCGATATGCGCAAGTGGGTTTCTCAGCTTGCGATGAAATACAGCTCATTAAAGGGAAAAGAATCAATTTCTTTTTCTGTGGAGGCGAAACAAATCCGTAAGGCTCGCACCCGTGCCCCGCGCAGTGCGCGGCGCCCGACGTTTTCCCGGAATGAAAAAAACGGCGGGGATTCTGTTGATGGAGATTCAGACCAAGGCGACCCGCCTGAGCATTTTCACCCTGTAACATCCTCTTTCCCCCATCCAGAACAATCGAATAGCACATTCTCACTCCGGCGTCGTCCCGGCTCATGGCGCGTGGCCGAGAGGCAGTGTGCAGCATGACGCTCAAAAACACACTTCCGCGCAAACGCCAAACCATCGAGACGGCCAAGACCAGACAAGCCACAACTCCGCAGCTCTTATCCGAACACGAAGCGGCGGCATACACCGGCGTCAGCACCGCGTACCTTCGCCGGGCACGGCGTGAAGGCGCTCCGGGCGGCAGAACAGCCGGGCCGTTGTTCGTCAGGCTCGAAACGTTTGGCGCGAAGGGCGGTCGAAATGGTGGGCGCGTAATGTATCCCGTCAAAGACCTCGACGAGTGGGTTGCGTCGCTCGAAAGGAAGCGGGTGATTTGAGATGACCCCCGATCTCTACGATACAGAACATTCTTTTTTGGAGTTCGCTTCGTCTCAAGGATTCGCCATATCCGAACCGCTCAAACCTGACGGCAAGATTCACAGATTCAGGCTCGAAAGTGACAGGCACGGGGAGAAATCTGGCGCTTACTGCGTATGGCCGGAGGGCAAAAACTACGACGGCAAGCCGCACGGGTGGGTTCAAGACCATCACGAGGGCGGCGAAAAGCGTTTCTGGCAGTTCTACAGCCGCGACAATCCTCCGCCAAGGGAAAAACCGACAGACGAGGAACGCGCGGCGGCCCGGACGCGACGCGAAGCGGAACAGCGGCAGGAAGCAGAGCTGCGGAGCGAAGTCCTCAAATCGGCATGGAACGCATACCAGGCGGCACGGTCCATCGAGGAAGCGCCGGATCATCCATATCTGCCCGCGAAGCACGTTACGCCGCGCGGCGGCTTCCCCTTTGGCGGTCAATGGTGTGCGGCCTGCGTGTCGGCGGCATGACAAGCCAGGGAGGAAAGCAACTGGACAACCTTTTGTTCATCCCGATGATGGACATTACAACCGGAAAATTCTGTGCCCTTCACAGGGTATTCGGGCGGCCCGGGGCCGATGGGAAGTTTGGCAAGGGCTGGTGTTCGGGCGCGGGCGGGGTGTTCCCTATTGGCGTTGATGTTCCGGGCGGCGTTGTGTTCGCGGGTGAGGGTATAGCGACGGT
>JAITRO010000203.1 GCA_031288335.1 Synergistaceae bacterium
CGAACGATCACGGCTCTGGATTCGGTATCATGCGCCGCGCACGGGAGCGGCATAACTGCCCTTGTGGGGCCGGACGGCGCGGGAAAAACCACGCTGCTCAGGATCATCGCGGGACTGCTTCGTCCGGAATCGGGCGAGCTCCGTTTCGCGGAAAAACCGCGGATCGGATATATGCCGCAAAAGTTCGGCTTATACGAAGACCTCACCGTAAAAGAAAACCTCGATCTATATGCCGATCTGCGCGGCGTCGGCCTGGAGGAGCGCGGGGAGCGGTACGGGGAGCTGCTCGCTATGTCGGGTCTGGAACCGTTCCGGCGGCGTTTGGCGGGCAAGCTGTCCGGAGGCATGAAACAGAAACTCGGCCTCATCTGCACCCTTGTGCGTCCGCCGGAACTTCTCATACTCGACGAGCCCACGGTAGGCGTCGATCCCCTCTCCAGGCGCGAGTTGTGGCAGATTATCGAACGACTCGCCGGAAACAAAATGTCGGTCGTCGTCAGCACCTCGTACCTCGACGAAGCGTCCAGATGCTGCGAGGTCGTTTTGCTGTTCGAAGGGAAGGTTCTGGCGAGCGGCGCGCCGGAGGACATCAGGAAAATGTCGGATGGCATTAGTTATCTCGCCGAGCCGTCGAATGGGGATACGCCGCGTTCCCTTCAGGCGCGGATGCTGGACGTCCCGGACATTATCGACGCGGTTCCGCACGGCGGGATGGTTCGCTTTGTTCACGGTCCTTTGAGCGAAGATCGCGCACAGGTCGTAAAAAACGCACTGCGAGGGGCGGCGGCGCGTGAAGTTTCTTCAAGTTTGGAGGACAGCTTTATGCTACTGCTTAATGATAGGGGAATCGAGGGATCAAAAGCTTGGGGCTTCGCCCCAAACCCCGCCGGGGGACAAGTCCCCCGGGCCCCCGTTCATATAAATTTTTCTTCCATCCAAAGGATGAAAGAAAAATTTATAAAAGGGGTCAGGGGGACTAGTCCCCTTGCGGGGTTCGGGGCGGAGCCCCGAGCTTTTAATGAACCCGTCATTCAGGCCCGGAATGTTTCCCGTTCTTTTGGGGATTTTTTCGCTGTAAAAGACGTGAGTTTTTCCGTGCGCAGGGGAGAAGTTTTCGGGTTGCTCGGCCCCAATGGCGCCGGCAAGACCACGACGTTCCGAATGCTCTGCGGGCTTCTGCCCGCCACCGGAGGGAGTCTGTGCGTGGCCGGAGTGGACGTGCTGAAAGCACGGGGGGAAGCCCGCAGACATCTGGGATATGTCGCGCAGAAGTTTTCGCTTTATGGGCCGTTGAGTGTTCGAGAAAACCTCGAATTTTTCGCGGGAGCTTACGGCCTCAGGGGTAAGGTCAAAAACATGCGGGTACAGGCAGCCGCGGCGGATTTTTCCCTCGAAAGCCTGCTCGACATGCCTGCCGAAGACCTTCCGGGAGGATATAAACGGCGTCTCGCGATGGCCGCAGGGATGCTGCACGAGCCGGATATCCTCTTTCTGGACGAGCCTACCAGCGGGGCGGATCCGCAGGCTCGCAGAGAGTTCTGGAAGCGCGTCACCGGCTTTGCCGAACGGGGCGTCACCGTTGTCGTGACCACGCATTTCATGGAAGAGGCTGAATACTGCGACAGAATCCTGATCCAGGACAACGGCGCCGCGCTCGCCCTCGACACGCCGGCTGGCATTCGCGAATCCGTGAGTTCGAAGACTGGATCGGATATCACCATGGAAGACGCCTTCATCGCCATCGTGGCTAAAGCGAGAGACGGCGGGCACCCGGATGAAGCAAGAAAGAACGCGCGCGAAGAGGCGGCGGGATATTATGAGGCGAACCCATCCGGCGCGGGCTTGGCCAAAACGGCGAAAACACGGGCGCTCATTATCAAGGAAACCCGGCAGATGATGCGCGACAAGAGCACGGTCACCCTCGGCGTCATATTGCCGGTCATTCTCCTGCTGATCTTCGGCTTCGGCCTGTCTCTGGATGTGAAGACGGTTCAGGTCGCAGTCGTCCGGGACGGCTCTTCGCCATACGTGCGGGATCTGTACGCGGCTTTGAACCTCTCCCCTTACTTTGCCCCTCATATGGCCGATTCGTGGAAAGAGGCGGAGAACCTGCTGCGGGAGGGGAAAGCCGATGCGGCCGTGCGACTCGGACAAAGCGGCGCGGAACGCGTCCAGATCATCGTCAACGGACGCGATTCCAACAACGCACGCATCACGAGGCGTTATCTCGAAGGCGCAATATCCCGATGGTTTTCCGCGCGGCGCCTGGGAACGTATGTTATACCGGGCGAAACGGGGCGAGGAAACACCGGGCATATTGCCGCGGAACCTGGAATCTGGTACAACAACGCGCTCGAAAGCCGCTATTCCCTCATTCCCGGCGTGACCGCGCTCATAATGACGTTGATCGGAACACTGCTCACGGCGTTGGTTATCGCGCGCGAATGGGAGCGCGGCACGTGGGAGGCGCTCGTCGCCACGTCTGTCGGGAAGCGCGATATCATAGCGGGGAAAACCGTGCCCTATTTCGTCTTGGGCATGATTGGCCTTTCCCTCTGCCTCGCGGCCTCGTCATGGATATTCGGCGTTCCCATGCGCGGCTCGCTGTCGTTGATCCTAGCCGGTTCGGCTTTGTATCTGCTCGTCTCCCTCGGCATGGGTTTGTTCATCTCGGCCGCGGTCAAAAATCAATTTTTGGCGAGTCAGTTCTCGCTCATATTCGCCTTCATGCCGACCATGATGCTGTCAGGCTTCATATTCGACCTGAAAAGCGCGCCCCGTGCCGCGTATTACATCGCTCACATGTTCCCCGCAACATGGTATGTGGATTTGCTGCGAACGCTCTTTCTGGTGGGAAATATCCCCGATCCGGTCATCCTCGATTTTTTGGTGCTGTCGCTTTTCCTGGTATGTCTGTTCGGCCTTGTTGGATCCAGGATAAAAAAGTCCCTGGAGTGACGGGATGCCATGCGCGGGTTCATCCTCTGTCTCATTACGCTGGTTCGCAAGGAAGCCTTGATGATTTTCAAGGACAGGAGAAACCGTCTCATCCTCGTCATGCCAGTCATCGTTCAGACGCTGATATTTGGCTATGTGGCAACTTTCGACCTGAACAGGGTCGATTACGCCCTGTTGGATGAAGACCGTTCACAGGCTTCCCGGGAACTGACGAGGCGATTCGACGGTTCCGGCGTTTTTCGGCGCGCGGCGAACTTGAATAACGCGTCGGACATCGCAGGCGTCCTCGACGGCCAAAAAGCGCTCATGGTGCTGCATATCGGCCCGCGGTTCGAGCGAGGCCTCAACGCCGGAGAGATAGTCAAGGCGCAGACGCTCGCCGACGGGCGAAACAGCAATGCGGCCGGAATCGCGCTGAGCTATGCCGCGAGCATAATTGACGCGTACAACGAAGCCAGGCTGCGCGGCAGAGGCATCTCTCTCGAAGGTTCTAAACTGTCGATCACGAGCCGGGCCTGGTTCAACCCCAACCTTGAAACCCGCTGGAATATATTGTCGGGACTCATTGCCGTGTTGTCCGCGATTCAGGCGATGATTCTCTCCGGGCAATCGGTCGCCAGGGAAAGGGAACAGGGGACGTTCGACCAATTGCTCGTCACACCGCTCGGACCGATAACGCTCATGTTGGGCAAAGCTCTGCCTCCTGTCCTGATTGGCGCGGGACAATCGACTCTCGTTCTGCTCGTCGCGCTGTATTGGTTCAATTTGCCGTTTGCGGGTTCGTACGCGCTTCTGTACGCCGGGCTCTTGTCTTTCAACTTCGCGCTCGTCGGCGTAGGCCTGTGTATCTCGGCTCTGACAGCCACCATGCAGCAGGCCCTGCTCTTTGCCTTCGCTTTGCTGATGCCGATGGTTCTGCTTTCAGGCCTGGCCACCCCTATCGCGTCAATGCCGAGGGCTTTTCAATGGGCCACTCTGATAAATCCCGTCCGCTACGGGGTAGAGCTCGCCCAGCGCATCTATCTGGAGGGTGCCGGCATGGCCGAGATGAGAAAGATTTTTCCGCCCCTGGCCGCCATAGCGCTCACCACGCTGACAACAGCCTCTCGGCTCTTCCGCTCCGGGATGGAATAAAACGGGGTCAATCGGCCAAAACCAACATACAGCCCAAATTTATAAAAGGGGTCAAGGGGCGAATTCCTTGCGGGTTCGGGCAGCGCCCGAGGCCTCGATCCCATGTTTTGATACGTCGATTGCAGTATTGTATGGCGCGCGTTTCTGTTATACTTTTTAAATATGATATCCACATGAAGGGCGGACTTGCCATGAGTTTCAAGGAGAACATGGAAAGACTTCAGTACATAGTCGACGAGTTCGATACAGCGTCTCCCGATATGGAGACCTCGCTCGATCTTTTCGAGGAAGGCGTCAAAATCATCAAGGAATCCAGCGAATACCTCGAAAAAGCGAAAAGAAGGATCACCATGCTGTTGGACGACGGCATTACCGAGAAAGACGTCGAAGATGAGCGGTATTGACGCTCTCGAATCGCTTCGCGGGCGATATCAGCCCGCCATCGACGCGTCGCTCGCGCGTCTTTGCCCGCCCGCCGGCGATCGCATCCCGGCGCGGCTCGCCGAGGCGATGACGTACTCGCTGACGGCCGGAGGCAAAAGGCTGAGGCCGATATTGTGTCTCGCCTCGGCAGAGAGGTTCGGCATGCCGCCCAAAAACGCAATGCCCCTCGCGATTGCCGTCGAGTTTATACATACCGCCTCGCTGATACATGACGACCTGCCCTGCATGGATGACGACGATCTGAGACGGGGGAAACCGACAAACCACAGGATGTTCGGAGAACATATGGCCGTCCTTGCGGGAGATTCTCTGATAATTTGGGCGTTTGGACACGCGCTGTCGGCCCTCGCCCGAGACGAGATGACGGTCGGGCGCGCGATCGATGCGGCTGTGCGCCTGAGCGACGTTTCGGGACCGTTCGGCATGTGCGGGGGACAGGTCTTGGATACCGACCCCGAATCGTTCGAGGCCGGTGAAGATTTCGTATATAAGATAGCCGGGAGAAAAACCGCCGACCTGATTCGCGGTTCGGTTGTCTCGGGGGCTGTCCTGGGCGGCGCGTCGGAACGCGAGATCGGCATTGTCGGGGAATATGGTTCACATCTGGGACTGGCTTTTCAGATAGTCGACGACATTCTGGACGCGACCGGCACGTCGGAGGATCTGGGCAAGACCCCCCATAAGGACGAAAAACAAGGAAAAACGACCTTCGTCTCCATCTTCGGCCTGGAACGCGCGCGCGGGCTCGCCGAGAAGGAGTCGGCCATGGCCGCCGAAGCGGCGTCGTCTTTGTGGGGCGAGCGGGATGAGCTGGCCCTGCTCGCCGGACAGCTCGCACACAGGAGCGGCTGAGAGAAAACAGGCGGTCATCCATGGGACGTGCCAGATTCGAGAGATTGGACAAACTGCTCGTGACGCGCGGGCTGGCTTCGTCCAGAAGCGCCGCGGCGGAAATGATAGCCGGCGGGCGCGTCTCTGTGGGCGGCATACGGCGCGAAAAACCGTCCGCGGCGTTTCATCCCGAATCGCCCATAGAGGTGACCGCGCTCGGGAAAAAACGATATGTGGGACGCGGCGCGCTCAAATTGTTGAAGGCGCTCGACAAGTGGGAGATAGACCCGAGGGGGCTTGACTGCGCCGATATCGGCGCGTCGACCGGAGGCTTCACTCAGGCGCTGCTTGATAGGGGCGCCGCGAGGGTAGCGGCCGTGGATGTGGGATACGGCCAGCTCGCGTGGGAACTCAGGAACGACCCGAGAGTCAAAGTCATGGAGCGCACCAACGCGAGATATCTCGCCGCGGATGATATTGGCTGGCTCTCGGCCATAGTGACCGTGGACGTCTCCTTCATATCTCTGAAAACCATATTGCCGGCCGCGAGTGCGTTGACGAGGGACGGCGGAGTGATCCTGGCGCTGGTGAAACCGCAGTTCGAGGTAGGGCGTGAGCGAGTGGGTAAGGGCGTGGTCCGTGACCCGAAACTTCACGCGGAAGTGTTGGAGGACCTCGCCGGGTACGTCAGGGCGCTCGGCGCGCCGGCGTTGAAAGGGGCGACATATTCACCCATCAAGGGCGCGGAAGGCAACATAGAGTTTATCTTTTTCCTTTCGAAATCAGGCGGGGAAAAGATGGAGGAGCGCGCCGCCGATTTCGAAACTATCATAAAGGAAGCACATCAGAATTTGGGGTGAAAAAATGCGGATTGGCCTTTTCTTCAACCACGAACTTAAAGCGAGCGCTGAAGTGGCCGCGGCCGTCCGTCTCGCGGATTAC
>JAITRO010000001.1 GCA_031288335.1 Synergistaceae bacterium
TTTATCGCGGCATTTATGTCTCTATCGTGCGCCGCGCCGCATTTTGGACATGTCCAGTCTCGGACGTTCAAAGACAGTTCCGGCAGGACATGCAGGCATGAGGAACAAGTTTTGCTCGATGGATAGAATCTGTTTATCTTTGCGCCTCGCGAACCGTGCTTGTACATCTGCCATGCCAGGATTTTGAGAAAACGCGCGTGGCCGAGGTCGGATATCTTCCGGCCCCATATGCGTTGCATAGCCTTCATATTCAAGTCTTCGACAAAGATGAAGGCAAACCGCAACGCAAGCTCCAAGGGCCAGCTTGCAGTGAAAATCCTTGCGCTGGTTCGCTATTTTGCGGTGCGCTCTGGCGAGATTGAGACGTGCCTTATGCCTGTTACGGCTGCCACGCTTTTTCTTGCTGTGCTTGCGCGACAGTTTCTTGATTTTGCCGGAAGCCTGACGCATAAACAGCGGCGTGAGGAATGTTTTCAAGCCGAAGTCGAGGCCGACGCTTTCACCCGATCTTGCTTCTGCCGGCTCAATTTCCTCATCCGTTACGAAGAAAAGCCAAAAATCACCCAATGCGTCGCGCTTTACCGTGAAAGTCTTTATTTCACCTCCGATCTCCCGTGACTTAAAATACTTGTACTCGTGACCCATGATAATCACACGGTTGCCGGGCATGAGCTTATATCCGGCCTGTTTCAGCGTGAATGACCGGTATCGGTGTACTTTCTTGAATCCAGGCGGGGCGGTTCTAACTCCGCGCTTGATGTTATTGAAAAATATACTCGCGAGCGTTGAGATGTACTCAATCACGCAAATTCAGCATAAACATGAGAAGCTCCCGTAAACCGGACTACTGCAAATTCTATCGCGCACAAGTATAGCTTATACGCACGGTCGATGCGTTCGGCTATGTCTTGAATTGCCTGAGAACCCAAGCTGTTCCAGAAAGAGAACCGCTTCGTCTTCTTGAGTTTGGTGATATAGTTCTTGAGCCGATACGCGCTTATCCGGAGCCCAAAACGCCGATGGTAACGCCTATGCAAGGCTATGAGATGGTTATAGATTGCCCCGGCAATGTTGATTTTTTGCGCAAGGCGTTTGTTGCGTTTGGAGCGGTACAGTTTAAAAACATATGTGCGCAACGACATGTCCCCATACGGTTAAGTTTACAAGAATATTATGTATCAATTATACTTTGGCCTATGAAAAAATCAATGGACACTCGACATGGCAGACACTGTGTTTTTAATATTCGCCAGTATATAGAACAACAGCAAAGGCCGGAAAACTAAGTCAAAAGATATCCGCCTTTGGCGGATGTTCCTTATATCTCCGCCCTGAAGGACGGAGTTTTACGGAACACTGGATAAAAAAGAATAAACACACAACGAGAACAACCATTCTGATAAGATATGGTAGACTTTGAAGAAATGAAGAAAGCTTTCCTGTCATTTCGTCCCAAAGCACTGAACGGCCTTTGTAAAATTCTTTGATTACTGTTAAACGTGTTATTTTCGACGTTTTCGTCAGCCATTCAAAGCCTGCCGGGCCCTTTTTAGCCGCTTGCTCTAATATTTTTATATTATAAGCGGTTGGTTCTAAAACCTTCAACGTGTTTAATCCGCTGTTTTTAACGCAAAGAAAAGTCGCATCAGGTGCGATGGACGCAAATTTAGTTATTACGTTAACGTCGTCAACCGAATCGACGAAGATGAATATTTTCACCATCCTCCCAAATGACATTTTTTCTGATAAAACAGCAACATCGGCAGCTGCATTGGAAAGCTGTTTGACAGCAAATTTTCCCTCATCGCCGAATTTCGCGATTTTTTTGACGATAGCGACGGTCTCGTCTGCAAATTTTGCGGAAAGAATACCGATTTTTCGTAATCCTTTTGTCACGGAAGCAAAGATGTCAAATTTCGGAACAACCGTAGTCGCGATCCCTATTGTGGAAATCGCAATAATAAAATAATCACCTCTCTCGTCGCCGGCAACTTTTCTATAACTATTGACCGCTAAATCTCTGATATCACCCCACAAAAAAAAGTCACCGAAGACTGACCCTCCTAATTCGTAGAGATCATCCGCATCGCCGAACACAAAACCTCCCAAACCGCGTTTTGCTTTTCCGAATAACGAATTTTTGTCGTTAATCGCGGCTTCAGCTTTCTTGTAGACTACGTCGGCCAACTCCTGTCCTGGCAAATCCGGATTACTTTTTATATATTTGGCCATCTCCAACGCCTCTTCAATATGACCTTTTTCAAAAAGATCATTTGCTTCAGTGGCATAGGAATAATTTGGTTTTAGCCAGAGAGGGAAAAAACTGATATCTTCGAGCAGAAAATCAAAACAAGAATACAAGATAGTACCAGTAATTATAAATAATAACAGAGTAAATATTATTCCTGGTCTTACAGGACGTTTTTTCCTCCCAAATAACAAATTAACTTCCTCCTCGTGTCTTCATAATCAATTTTCACTGTTGTCAATTTAACGCTACAACGAACATAAGATTTTTAGCCCTGTATTTATGCGGGTTCCAAAAATTATACAGGATTATGAAATCCCGATTTTATGGTTCTACAGATTCTTATGTTCGTTATAGTGCTAAGCGTCGCTCGCTCATATTCTCTACTTAGTTGGCGACCATAGTCTGTGCTCATACTTTATAATATCGTAATGATTTTGCCTCATCTTTAATACATTATCACGCTCCCATTGTACTGTAACGAGTCGATGACACGCGGAAACAGCTCTACGATACTCGCATCCGCCAAAGACGGATAAGGATTTGTGGTTTTGTGCGAATGTTTGACACATATGGATAGTCAGTGCTAAAATTCGTTTATGGCATACCAACGTTATATTTTCATAATTTTCATAAAATCTTCTCCGATGAACTCGCCTCGTTATTATAGTGCAGCAATTAAAAGGTTATACGTCAAGGATTCCCCGAGAAGAGTTTGAAAACTTGTTAAAACTCCCAACTTATGGACATGTTTTTTATTATTGCGAGTCCGAAGGCCATATTTCCGAGGCAACAGTAAATACATTGAGGAACAAAATAAGGAAATAAGAACGTACTTGCTTAAACTCTACGACTCCTGCTATTTTAGTCGCAGGAGTATGTCAAATGAAAAAGCTTTAGAACTCGAGCTTATTGCGACAGGAGGATGATAAGAGATGGCTGAAATTCAACGTGGGTTCAGAGGAAAGATAGACGACTACTTTAATTCTTCGAATGAAATAACAATTGAAATATCGGTGTTGGGGAAGGGCGAATACGATTCATGCTGCTTCGGCGTAGATGCCGCTGATAAACTCTCAGACGAGAATTATATGATCTTCTTCAATCAAACCGCATCCCCGAAACGCGAGATCGTACTCAATGGCAGCGGCGCAAATATATCGTATAACGTAAACCTCGCAAAACTGCCCAGCCATATATACAAATTAGTTTTTACTGTAAGCATAGACGGAAGCGGCGATATGGGAGAGATTCAGAGGCTCTCCATAAGATTATCCCAAGGAAGCAATGCGCTCTCATTGAACATGACTGGAACTGATTTCCATAGCGAGAAGGCCGTTATCGCGATTGAGATATATAAAAAAGATTTTTGGCGTGTCGCTGCTGTCGCAAGTGGTTTCAACGGGGGTCTTTCCGCGTTGCTGAAACATTACGGCGGAGTGGAAGATACCTCCGCCGCGCCGCGGCAGGAATCTATAAAATCAAGCAAGGTTTCACTCGAAAAGCGGATTGAGAAAGAAGCTCCCCAGTTGGTGTCATTGGTAAAACCGCTGAAAGTGTCACTTGAAAAACACAATCTTATGGATGTTGTGGCACAGGTGGCTTTGCTTATCGACATCTCGGGCTCGATGCAAAACATGTTTAATAACGGGACTGTCCAAAGAATAATTGATAAAATTGTTCCTTTGGCTATGCAATTTGACGATAATGGCGAATTTGAACTCTGGTACTTCGGAGTATCCGCAAAAAGAATGTCATCGGTGACAATAAAAAACTATTCATCCGCCACGTTCGATTGGGATAGATTAATGAGCCGATATGGAGGAGGAACCAATTTAGCTCCTGCTGTCGAGGATGTCGTTGATGAATATAAAAATAGCAAAATCCCGGCTTATGTGTTGTGTATCACTGACGGAGCGACAAGTAAAGCTGGAAAAGTAAAGGATTTAATCTCTCAAGCGTCTGATTATCCGATATTTTGGCAATTTATTGGTGTTGGCCGAGGTAATTACGGGATATTGGAAGAACTTGACACAATGGCCGGTCGCCGAATCGATAACGCGAATTTCTTTATTTTAGATGACATTGATCAAATAGATAATACCGAGTTGTACTCGCGAATGCTTGCTGAGTTTCCTTCATGGCTCAAGGAGGCTGGACATTTGGGGATTGTTTAATAATTCAGCGGAGATTTTGTATCTGCTCCTCTTTATTAAGGAAGTCACGCAAAGTATAGCGATTAGGAGGCACGCAAAATGGGATTGTTAAGTGGACTGCTTGATAATGCTGGAAATGTATCTAAGGAAAAAATAAAAGAAGAATACGACTTCCTTTTTGCAAAAGACGAAACAGTGCTTGCCGCATATAAATTGGTTCGAGATTCATTTATTTTCACGGATAAAAGGCTTATTCTGCTTGATATACAAGGTATAACCGGGAAAAAAGTCGAGGCTCTATCAATACCATACAGAAGCATTACCCGTTTTGCCGTTGAGACAGCAGGACATTTTGATTTGGAGGCTGAGTTGAAAATATGGCTGTCGGGGACAGAGAACCCTATAGAGAAAAAATTCAATAGATCCGTGAATATATACGAGGTTCAGAGTATCTTGGCCGGCGCCATAGCCGATTAACGTCTCCGCGGCAGTATGGATATTTGTCACTTCCATTTGATGAATCTGTTCTCGAACAGTTTTATCAGTTTGTTTATGGCTGTTACCACTACGCCTATGAGTATGATACCGGCGAATACCTTGTTGTATTTGGCAAAGTTGGACCATCGCTTCACGTAAAATCCAAGCCCTACGTTGGATCCGATCATCTCCGCGAATGTCAGCACCATGAACGCGTCAGCAACCCTTATACGCAGATTCGCTATGATCGGGTACACCGAATACGGCAGCAGCACCTTGAAGAGCATCGACGCCGTGCCCAAATTCAACGATCTGGCACTGTCGAGCAGTTTTTTGTCGGCGCCCGCAATGTTTCCGATCATGTTCATCAGAGTGGGCCAAAAACAGCCAAGGAAGATCACGAATATCGAAGCGAGCTTGAACGAAGGTGAAACAGCCACCACGTACGGCGCATAAATCAGCGCGGGTACTGCCGCGACCACGTTCGCTATCGGCGCTACAGTGTTTCTGAGCCTCGGGATCCAACCTACCAGCAAACCTACGGCGACGCCGGCCACCGTCCCGCTTCCGACGCCTGAAAAAACGAGGTACAGCGAATTAACTATACCCTTGAGCATGTCCGGGTAATCCTCCACGAAAACGTAAAAGACATTGTCGAGGGGAGGAAAGAGAACCTTGCTGACGAGCCCGAATACCTTTGTCGTCAATTCCCACCACAGCATCACGGCGAAAATTATGGCGGTGATGTCGCGCCTGCTGTTTTGTGATTGTCTCTCCTTGAGGTTGCCGCCGTTCCTCGCTCCATACTTGAACTCGGTGCAGATGAAAAACATCTCTATCCCGGTCAGCACTACAATAAATGCCGTCGAATCGTCTGTTTTTATCGCGCCGGACGTGAATGCAATATAGAGCAGGATGAAATATAGGATCGTGGGCAGGGCGAGGAACTTCCTTATCATAACGCGACGTCCTTCCATATATTTTTTTCGAGATGGCGATAAAAAAGGCTCACGAGATGGCGCTGCAATTTCATGAAAGCATCGGACGCGAATATCTCATCGCGCTTCCGGGAATCGCCGAAATCAATCTTTATGTCCTCCGCCACTACTTTTGGATCCATGAACACGATCCTGTCCGCCAGGTATATTGCTTCATCGACATCATGAGTGATGAACACTACGGTTTTCCTGTTCTCATCCTTCGCGCAGAGATCCAAAAGCAGATCCTGGAGGTCGAGGCGGTTTCTCGTGTCTATAGCGCCAAAAGGTTCGTCCATCAGCAATATCTGAGGGTTCATCGCCAGTCCCCTGGCAATCGCCACCCGTTGCTGCATACCTCCTGATAATTGATAGGGATATTTATTGGCATAATTTCCAAGACCTACTTTTCCGAGAGCGTTCATGGAAATATCGTTGATCTCTTTCGATGACAGATGCTCAGCGACCTGTTTGACTCCGAGGGCGACGTTTTGTATGGCGGTGAACCACGCGAACAGGGAATAATGCTGGAACACGACGCAGCGATCTTTGCCCGGGCCCCGCACTTCACACGAATCTATCATGATCTTGCCTTTTGTAGGGAAGATGAGTCCCTCCAGCAGGGAAAGAAGCGTGCTCTTGCCGCACCCTGACGGGCCGATAATGCAGACAAATTCCCCTTGATCTATTGTGAGGTTGATATTCTCCAGGGCTGGAAAAGATTCTCCGTCATCGTTGTATTCCAGGGAAACGTCTACCACCTCTATTTTTGCCATGAAAAAGCCTTCCTCTCTATATAAGGTTTTTAAGCAATATGTTTTGTCAAGCCTTGTCGCAGGCGGCGCAGTACTCGCAAAAGAGAGACAGCCCGCCTTCGTACCCAAAATAGTTCTTGCTGCCGATGGGGTAGTCGCCCAATGGCGCCGATATTGGGATGTAGGGCAGCCCAAGATTTTGAGCCGACGCGTCGTCCCAGGCACTGCCCAGGATGATCGGCCTTCCCGACAGATCCATATCGCGCATCTCGGACGCCGCCAGCCCGCCATCATCGGTGAATATGACTTCAACCGGGCCATCGTAAGCCACGTCTTTGAAATACCCCCTTATGATCTTGTGATAATCGCTCGGCACATCCTCGGTGATATAGATTTTCTTAGGTATCAGCCCGAGATCGTTTATTAGGCATCTGGTGAATGATAGAGCGGAGGATGCTCCCGATATGACGATGAATTCTTTCGACATATTCCGGCATTCATGTATCCAGCTCAGGGAGCGATTTATATAATAGTAATACCTTTCTTCCATATCTGAGATGTATTGTTCGATATGGTTTGAATCCAGCTTTGAAAAGGCCGTTAACTCTCTGAGGAAACGGGAGCTTTCGACGGGCCCCACCGGAATCGCCGGATAATGGAACAAGGGCGTACCGAACCGCTCCCGTAACTCAGCCGCGATGTCCAGGTCGATCCATGGGGAAGCCACTATGTTGAACTCAGCGCGAGGCACTTTTTTGACGTTCCGATATCCATTTCCCCTGCCGTAGAGTATATTCGGCTTGAGCCCGATTGCCCTCAAAAGATAGCCGAAGTTTTCGAGCGTGCCGTCCCAGAAAGGGTCGTAAAACGGAACGATTCCGAACACGTTTACCATGCGCGGCACGACCTCCGGCGTCTCCCGCCCGCATGTTCCCAATACCGCGCGAAGCACCCTGCTGTGCCCGAGCAGGTTATTGCCCGTGAAACCCGGCAGTTCGGCGCAGCGGACCGGCATTTTGGCGTCGGAGAAACTTTCCGCGACCTCCGCCACATCATCCCCAACTATCGCGGGCGTGCAACCGCTCACTATCAGCATCATTTCCGCCTTGTAAGACTCGATCGCCATGGATACTGTTTTCCGGAGCCGGTCTGTCCCGCCGAATACCACATCCGACTCGCTGAAACTCGTACACGGCAGAAACATCTCCTGAAACGGATGCGCGTTCTGTCCGCCGTTGACCAAGGCCAGCACATTTTGAACCTGCTCCTGGCATCCCGGGCCGCAGTGAAGGACAGGCAACACCCCTTCCATCGCAAGGGCTGTGTAATAACCGCCCAACGCGCATCCAACCCGGTGTTGCTCTGTGCAGACGGAACTCATCACTCGTCATCCTCAAAAAAATAGGGGTTTCTGTTTTCGAACGCGTCTGTAAACGGCGATTTATATCGCTTGCCCAGGTTCAACGTGAAATTGGTGTTGGATAACTTGGACACCATGCTTTTTCCAAACGAGATGAGCCCACGGTATCCAATTATGTCGAGTCCGATGTCAGCCTCCAGGGTAGGAATGCCAGTCTTAGCCGCCCAGAGACCTCCGGCGTGCGAGCGCGATATGAATATGTCCGCCGGATGCCTCTTCATCAGCAGGTATGTCTCACTCTCCTGCGCGTCGTTCACGCTGACTGAAAAATCGTACCCCATCTCGGCCGCATCGGCCGCGGCAGCCACCGGTTCGTTGGATATGTTGTCGAGACGCGGATCATAATGGTAAGCTACGACATGAGACGTTTCCATGCCCAGCTCGTGGAGCATCCGGACATATTCGAACGCGTAACTGGCTCCGAGAGCGACGAAGGCCTTTTTCCCCTTTAATTTCTCACGGAGCGCCGCAAGTTCGTCGGCATAAAGCTCTCGTTCCTCTCGTATGACCGTCTCCGCCGCGTCGAGTTTGCCAAGGTAACGCGCCAGGTCGCGGTAAAAGCGTTCGAAACCAACACCGCCGAACGGCAAGTGCGACTGAAAATACTTGACCCCGAACATCTGTTCCAGCGCGCCGGCCAGGTAGCTGGATTGTGACCCGCATTGGCCGAAGGAGGCCAATGACCGCGATGCGAGCCTGTAATCCTCTATAGTCGCCCCGTCCGTGAGGTATATTACGTCCATCCCGAGCCTGTGCATGAACGGATCGAGGTTCTCCCGGTTGATCCTGGTGAAGGCGATATAATTGATGGTGTTGCTTTTTTCCTGGGGAGCCTCGAGCAATGTCCTGGAGACCGCATGGCAATAAGCGTCGAACCCGGAGGACCATATTTTTGACCGTATCCCTTCGCCGGAGGCAAATCCCACTGGAATGCCAAGTTCCAGAGAAGCGTCTTGGGTGACGCTGTATATGTCGTCGCCGATTATACTGGACGCACAGCTGCTCACCACATATATAGCCTTGGGCTTATGCCTTTTATGTACGGCCAATATAGTTTCGTGCAATTTTTCCGTTCCTCCGAAGATAGTGTCGGATTCTTTCATGTTGCTCGACGCCACGACAGCCAAGCATTTTTTCCCGTCAGAACGCTCACTGCGGCGTTTGTTGTGTCCTACGGTGTAATAGATAATGGAGCCTGAACAGCCGAGAGGGGCATGATCTATCACCGCAGCACCGTCGATGGCCGCGAGCTGATTTATCGAGTGAACGTGGCTGCATGTGCTGGGCGTGGCGAAGCAGCGTCTTTTGTTGCTCAGGCAACCCGCGCAGCCTTTTTTTGTTAAATCCTGGAACGTCCCTGAGTAACCGGTTATGGAACCAAGCCTTGTTTCCCTGGTCAAGGACTGCGGAGAATTTAAGTTCAAAGCCATTAAAAAGCGCCTCCTGAAAAAAATAAGCAACGGGCGCGGCATTCTTCGTACCCGTTGCAGTGGATTGCGTCAAAAATCTGAATTGTTCAGCGCGTAATTGGCGGCTACTTCTTTATAAATTTCGTCGTCCGGATATTCTTTCAGCAGATCGTCCAGCGCCTCTTTGAAAATGCTTATATCGAAATGATCTTTCAGTTTTACGCCCTCTTCCTCCACGAGAACTTTTTCCGCAAGGAGGGCTTTGTAAAGCCTCTCTACCTTGTTAAAGGCGGGGTCGGGGTTGACTTGGTTCCTGAAATTTACAAATTCACCGCCGGCCGCCTTATCTTTCGGGGTGGCGATGTAATTTCGCACAAACTCCGGTTCCACCTTCAAAAATTCCGCCAGAGAGCGCACCACGACATCGGTATTGATCTTGTAATCCCTGTAAGCGCGTATCTGCGCCTTGAGGTATTTGACATAACTCTCTCGTTTTTCTTTCAAGAATTTGAATGAGGTGGTCTGTCGGCAGCAAACGTAGCCCGGGTATTTTTCCCCTATCGGGAAAGCTTCTTTCAGGCCGAGTTCTTTCGCTATTGCCACTCGTTCTTCCGTGAGGGTGGCCGCGTCGACGGCGCCCTTTCGCAACGCTTCAAGACGTGTCTGAGCGTCATCGATGATGACGAATTCAACCTGGCTGAGCACGCCGACGGCTTTCAAGTCCTCGCGTATCAGCGGAAGCGTTTCGCTCTCGGCTATCACCTCCACGCCTATCTTTTTGCCGGTCCAATTCCTGTAATCGGAAAAATCCACATCGTCGGTTTTGTCACTGACGACTATGGACGAACCTTCCGTAGCCGTCCCGCCAAAGATTACGAAATCTCCGTTTTGGGATATGAGTGACAGAGGATTGCATACTGTGTAAGGGAAAACGTCCAGATTACCGGCCTCAATGCTCGTCCATGCCGTGCCTGGGCCGTCGATATAGACGAACTCAACGTCCACTCCCTCTTCCTCATAATATCCCAAGCTTTGAGCCACGACTACAAGCGCCGGACGAACCGCGCCTTCTTGAATGAGCCCGACGCGTATTTTGGGCAAAGAACCGGCCGCTTCCGCCGGCGCTCCGGTTAAAATTCCGACCGCTAAAAAAAACAAAACGGAACATACATTTGCAACCCGTTTGAACATTTCCTCGTTCTCCTTTCGCGCATAACGAAATTTCATCACATTTACCTTCGGGTACAAAACATATGATCATCGACGATTTCGATGACTCGCAGAGCGCCCAAAGACAAACCTCGATAAACGACCCGGAATATTTTGGTGAGCTTGCTGAGCGTTTACGGCAAAGATATGTCAATATTTTTAAATAACAGATTAGGGGAAAACTTCATAAAACAGGATAACTCTATTACGAATGACAACATCGGCAGGATTTAATATTGTAATTTCTTATTGGCGAAAAATCACTTGGCTTTGTTCGCGGAATCATCCGGCAATACTCCTTCCTCTTAATCATATCTAACATATATAAATTATTATATAAAAATTGATGCTTGTCAAGCATGGCGATAACATGAGCCAAAACCATAGTTGATTCGTGCCGGATCATATGATATATTTATACTGCTATAATCATATATGAAATTATAATTAATTAAGGGAGAAGTCATATTGGGCAAAATTTTCGATATCGAATTTATGATCTCAACCATACCTGAAATTATCGCATTTCTTCCGATCACGCTCACAATTACCGTTATCGCCTCTTTCGCCGGTCTTTTGATTGGATTTGGCGTGGCGCTCATACGCTATTTTAATGTTAGATTTGCGGTTGGCGCATGCAAAATTTATATATCCTTCATCCGGGGCACGCCAACACTCACCCAGCTTCTGCTCGTCTACTACGGCCTTCCCATTCTGCTGAACGGCATAAATGAACGATTTGGCATCGCTCTGTCCGTCAACGCAGTTCCAAAAATCGTCTTTGCCGCTGTTGCTTTTTCGGTGAACGCGGGAGCTTACCTTTCCGAGATTATCAGGAGCGCCATGTTATCCGTGGACGCCGGTCAGATGGAGGCGTGTCAGAGCGTAAACATGACCACGTGGCAAGCTATGCGCATTATCACTCTGCCCCAAGCTTTCGCTGTTGCGCTGCCGTCTCTGGGGAACTGGTTCATATCCATGCTGAAAGAAACCAGCCTCGTATTTAACATTTCTGTCGTCGAAATTATGGCTCAGTCTAAAATTGTCGCGTCCCGCTCGTTTCGCTTTTTCGAGACCTACGTCGTCGTATCGCTCATATACTGGATATGCTGCATTGTTCTCGAACAAGTTTTAGCTGTTTTAGAACGTAAGTCCAGGAGATACGAAAAAACGGCTGACTCTAAATAAATGAGGAATCTCTAAAAAATTCCGCCTGAAAAAGAGTCTTTAGAGGTGCCTCATTTCATGACGGCGCGAAGTTTGCTTGTCTCAGGAAGGTTCTAGTCCGTGGGTTGCTGGGGTTCTTAAATATTTTCTCGGGCGGCGCGTCCTCCAGAACCAATCCTTCGTCCAAGAATAACACACGAGACGAAACGCTTCGCACGAAACGCATCTCATGACTGACGACAAGCATTGTCATTCCCTCGGCGGCGATCTCGTTCATCACGTTCAAAACCTCTTCGACGAGTTCCGGGTCAAGTGAACTCGTCGGCTCGTCGAAGAGCATTACGCTGGGGTTAATGGCGAGCGCTCTGGCTATGCTGACCCTCTGCTGCTGTCCTCCTGACAATCTCGACGGGTATTCGTCCTTTTTATCCCAAAGACCCACCCTGGCGAGGAGAATCTCCCCAATTCCAGCCGCCTCCGCCCTTGTCTTTTTCTTTACATAGACGAGTGGTACTGTTATATTTTCGAGCGCGGTTTTGTTACGATAAAGGTTGTAATGCTGAAATACCATGGCACTATGGGCACGCAACGCCCTCACTTGCCGTTTAGTCGCGGTCGAGGGGTCTATCAACGTATCTTCGATCCTGACCGAACCGGCGTCCGGTTTCTCCAGCCAATTCAACATCCTCAGGAACGTTGTCTTTCCGGCGCCGGATGGGCCGATCATCGAAACTATCTCGCCTTGCTTGATCGTCACATCGATTCCGCGCAGAACATGATTTTCCCCATAGGATTTTTTTATGCCTGATGTTTCTATCATCTGTTCCTGTCCATTTTTTACTGCTTCGGGACTTGGCCCCTGATCGCCTCTTCGGTCGTGTAGTCGGCGCCGAGGTACTCCGCGCAAAGCTTGCTCAATGTTCCGTCGTCCTTGAGTTTTTTTAGCGCTGGATCGATGAGTTCCTTATAACGGCGGCCATTTTCATTATTCGCGAACAGGAGATGTATCTTGCCAATGCCAATGTCCTCAAGGAAGATTGACCGAACGGGCAGCCCCTGTTCTTTGGAGATCAACGTGACCGTGACAGGGTTTGACAACGTAGCGTCCGACCTCCCGCTGACGAGTTCCTGAAGCGCCTTCGAAACGTCGCCGTCAGAATACGAAATTTTCACCGAATTTCCATGTTGGGCGTTGTATCCTTCCAGCCAAGTGGTGGCAAAACTTCCAAGGCCGGCCGTGACGGTCTTGCCGTGCAGATCCTCTATCTTACGTATGTCCTCCCGCCCCTCTTTGAAAACGATGGAAACAATTTCGTGATTGTAGTAGATATCGGAGAATAGATATTTTTTCGCGCGTTCATCGGAATATGTGATATTGCTTGCGATAATGTCGTATTTTCCGGATTCGAGCGCAACAAAGATGGAACTCCACTCGGTCGGTTCATAGGAGAATTCGATTTCAGGAACCAATTCGTCTATCGCCCGCATGACCGCGATATCGTAACCGTCAACCCTGCCATCGGCCGTAACATAGTTGTATGGCGCAAAGGCGCCCTCCGTTCCAACAGAAACCTTTTCGGCGGCCGAAACAGCGCCGGATGACATGACCGCAATGAGCATGACCAATGAGAAAAATATTTTTACCGAGCGTTTCAAGATAATCACACGTCTCCCTCTCTTTTAATTCATATCTAACATATATAAAAATTATATATAAAAATTTAGGCCTGTCAAGTACGGCGGTAATATGACTACTTGCGGCGGGGGGAGGTGTTACGTGTGAAGCGTATAAAAATCAAAAGCCCGGGGAACTCGTTCCCCGGACCCCTTTTTATTTTTTCAATATGCTTTGGCCAATATCACACTTCGTCCGTCCGGGTTTCCGGTGTATATGCATTTGCCCCTCGATTCGTCGTCCAGCGGCATGCAACGTATTGTGGCGCCTCCCGTGACGTATTTTATCTCGCCTTCGTCGTCGGATGAGCCGGCGAAGTAGACGCGGGCGAATCCGCCTTTGCCCTCGGGGGAGAAGAATTTTTTCAGGTCATCCATGCTGTCGATGTCGTGAGTATTTGCGTCGCGGAACGCCTTCGCCTTGTCGTACAGGTTCTGCTGGATGATCGCCAAGAGGTCTTTCACCCTCTCGACGCACTCCCCCATCGAAACGCGCTCGCGCTCGGCCGTGTCGCGGCGCACTATCGTGACCGCGCCGTCGGCGAACTCTTTGGCCCCTATCTCCACACGCACCGGAACTCCGCGCTGTAGGTGACGGAAAAATCTGTCGCCCGGGCGCATGTGATACTGCTTGTCGATTTTGGAATGCAGACCGCCCAGCGCCGTATTTATCTCGCCGGATATCTTCTCGGCGGCCGGCTCCAATTTGTCGCGCAACAGGCCGTCATCGCTCGATATCGGAATTATAATGGCTTTTACAGGAGCTATGCGCGGCGGCAGCACCAGGCCGTCGTTGTCGCTGTGGGTCATTATTATGGCACCGACGAGACGCGCCGACACTCCCCAGCTCGTTGTCCACGCGTAAGCGCGCTCGCCGTTTTTGTCCTGGAAAGAGATATCGAAGGCGCGCGCGAAATTTTGACCCAGGAAATGGCTCGTGCCCGCCTGAACCGCTCTCTTGTCGCTCATCATCGCCTCGCACGAATAGGTGTTGTCGGCACCTGGGAAACGCTCGTTCTCGGACTTTTCCCCATAAAATACCGGCAGCGCCAACTCCTTATGCATCGTGTCCTGATAGACGTCGAGTATTTTAAAAGTTTCCTCGAACGCTTCTTCGCGGGTGGCATGAGCGGTATGTCCCTCCTGCCACAAAAATTCGGACGTCCGCAGGAAGAGGCGCGGGCGTTTTTCCCATCTCATCACGTTGCACCACTGGTTTATCAAAATGGGGAGATCGCGCCACGACTGCACCCACTGGCTGTACATGTGGCCGATGATGGTCTCCGAGGTCGGGCGCACGACATAAGGCTCTTCGAGTTCCTCGCCTCCGGCGTGAGTGACGACGGCGCACTCCGGGGCGAACCCCTCCACGTGCTGGGCCTCGCGCTCCATGAACGAATTTGGTATGAGGAGGGGGAAATACGCGTTGACGTGCCCCGTTTCCTTGAAGCCGCGGTCGAAGACGGCCTGGATGTTCTCCCATATCCCGTAGCCGTTCGGCCTGATGACCATGCATCCCCTCACCGGCGCGTAATCGGCTAGTTCCGCCGCCCTGATGACGTCAAGATACCAATCGGAATAATTTTTCTCCTTTGGAGTTATGTTCCTTGCCATAAAACGATCCCCTCCCGAAATACGCGTTCCAAACTTGCGTTAGTTTATAATATTATCGAGAAAGTAACAATGGGAAAAGTTTGGGGGGATTTTTTATGGTGGCCAAATTGAAATTTTTTATCCGGCTGGCGCTCAGTATGGCGGCTTTGCTCTCAGCCCTCGCCGTTTCCCGCGGGAACGCGGCCGCGGCGGACGCGTCTTACGATCCGGTTCACACCATGAGCACGCTCAATATGGCGATAGTGTCACTCCACCGCGTGACATCGTCGAAAGACCGCGTCACGCTGAACGCCGAGTACGAAAATATCATCGACAACCTTTATCTGGGCAACATCGAGGATGACCCGGAACTCAAGGCACTATACCTCGAACTGATCGACACGATTGGTAAAAAGACGCTGCGTCAGGACGAGGCGGCGCGTGTGAGGGAGGAATATGATTCGAGGGAGAAAAAACGTCTCTCCGGGCTGATAACTAAATTCGCGGTTGTGCCCGCCCAGTGGAGTCTTGTAGGCAATATCCTTGCCGGAGAGTTGGCCGGATATTTTGGGATCACGGCACTCGCCGCCGAAGAGACGAGCGGCCTGCCCGACGAGCTTCGAAAGCTCGAGCGCGAAAACATCGAGGACCTCATGCGCCTTCAGGAACGTTTGCTGGATACCTCGTGGACGCTCGTCCGCCGCTACGGTCTGCCGGACGAGTACCGGCTCGCGCAGCGCGACCTGGGCGCTTTCGACAAAGCCGTGAGCGAGCCCGACAGGACGAAAAGCCTCCGCATGTTAAACGCCCTCGAACGAAACTTCGCAATGTACGCTCCATTTTGGTACTATCGCGCGGCGGCGGCACAGGAGATCGGGGATGGGGCGTCGTCCGCGAAATATCTGGACGAATTCGACCGCGTGTGGCGGCCGGTGCTGCGCCGCGATCCATACAAGGCAGAGGCTGCCAAGATGAGGGCGCGCGCGTTGTCCGACGCGAAGGCCCCGAACGCCAAGATCGCCGCACAGCTCGATATTCTGGCTGAAAACACCCAAAGAGAGAACTGGGTTGATAACCTCTTCGCGGGCGTCATGTATTACGCTATAGGGAACGCCGCGAAAGCCCGCGAGGTGATATCGATAAACATCGATTTCGACGTCGAACGCGACATCAGCGCGCTCGCGCTCCGCGACATCGAAAACGGCGCGCTGGATGCCGACGCTTTTCTCGACAGCGTGCAGGCGATGCAATCCGCACGCGCGAGAGGCTACGGCGCAACGGCCGAAGAACAGGCGCTTGCCGAAAGAGGGCTCGTCGCCTGGTTCCGCGGCGACGCAAACATCGCCGCGTCCCTGATGACGCAGGCACTCGACGCCGACGCGCGTGATCCCCTGCCCTTTCAGATTCTCCTACGCCTGGCCGAATCCTCATTTCCCTTTTACGGCACGGCTATAGCGGAAACGTTACGTAACACCGCAAATCTGCGCAATGAGGCGGAGGGGCGTCTCAAATCAGCCGCGCCTTTCTCCTGGGAAGCTCTTCTGCCGATAGTGGAGCGTTACGCGGGCGTCAGCGCAAACGCGAAAACTTTCCTCGCCGACATGTACATGACTGGGCGCGGCGTGATCGCGGACCCGGCCAGGGCCGCCGAGCTGTTCGCCGGCCCTGCTGATTCGGGCAGCGCTTACGCGGCGGGAAGGCTGGGCGAAATTCTGGAGACGGCGGACGGGCTCAGGGATTTAGACAAAGCGGCCCGGTATTACGAGGCCGCCGCGCGTCAGGGATTGCCGTGGGCGGCCGTGAAGCTTGGCGACATGTGCCGCGGCGGACGCGTGCCGGGCGGGAAAAACCTGGAAGACGCGTACATGTGGTATGCTCTCGCCCAGATGGACGGCGAACCCTCGGCCAAGGACAAACTCGATGAACTGAATGGCAGGGGCCTGTTGAAACTCAAAAGCGTCAACGCGGCGACCGCAGCGCGCGCAACCGCGAGGGCGCTGGAAATTCACGACGCGCGGGACCGCGGAGATGTTTGAGCGCGTCCTGGCCCACGAGATGACTCACGTGCTGATGTTTACGTACGGCGGCGAGCTGGCTAAGGCAAACTCCGCAGAAAATGGTGGTTACGAGTGGCTGGCGGAAGGTCTCGCGGAGTACGTCCACGGCGCCAATGACAAGGTGGTGAGAGAACACGAGTTGATCCTGACTTTCGAGAAGGGAATCCTCAAATCGTCCAGAAAGGTCGATAATGGGTAAGCGATTATCCGCCGCCGGCCGCGAAGCGTGGATCCCCGGCAGGTCCGCCATACATCTATGTAGTTACGGCCGCTCGAAAAATGAGCGGCCGTCCGTCAAATTCGTCTTGAATCGGTTGTTATTTAGAGGCTATGTTCCAGTCCCAGCCTGATCCCCCATCCCGTCTGTGCGCCAGAGTAGCCGTATGTACTCAAGTCGATGTTAGTGTCCTTGCCGGTATTAACTTGCAGACCCAATTCGCCGAACAGGCTGCCGCCCTTCAGCGACGGCGGGGCCGTGATGGCGTCCTCGCCCAGAAATCCGGCGGTTTCGCCTTTGAATTCATACTCCCATGCCGCGCCGGCGTATGCTTTTATAGTGTCGGCCGTGTTTCTTCTGCTTAGCCTCGCGCCCACACGGCTGCGAAGCGAGTCTATGCTGTCCGCGCGTATCGTGTCTCCGAAAGACGTGACGAGCGAATCATCGTTGATATGCGTGTAGCGTCCTTGCGCATATAACGTGATATCGGCATTGCGCTTCAAGGGGATATTGCGGCTGATGCCGATATGCGCACCGTAGTATTCGGTGTCGGTGCTGTACGAGTGCACCTCGGGATGTCTCAGCCACGGATCGCTCGTTACGGTGAACGAGTTATCCACGCGTCCGCCCCTGACGAAAAACTCGGTTTTAGTTCCGCTGCCGAACTCGTGTTTGTGGAACAGGCCGCCGCCGATGCTCTTGGAATTGCCTCTGCCAAGGACGTCGCCGTATCGGCAGACGTGGCTGAAAACGTCGTATTCCCCGTCCCCGTATTCGACGAAAACGCCTGTCGTCGAGACCCCGCTTGCTGCCGCGATCTTATGACCATAAGCGACGGACGCCGAAAAACCCTTCAAGTCCAGCCAACTCCCCGTTTTGTGCCTCACACTGCCGTAACCGACCTCTCCGCCGAATCCCCACTCTCCGTTGCCGAGGCGGTCGGCGAGATTATCCGCCGCGTGGATCGAGGCGTTGA
>JAITRO010000017.1 GCA_031288335.1 Synergistaceae bacterium
GCCGTCTTATGACGATGTGGGAAAACATGTGCAACGCTTGAAGATACTGCGTCACAACAAAGACAAGAAAGGCGACAAACGAAAGATCTACGGCGCTCTCGCCGGAGCCATCATGTCTGACAACATTAAAGCCGCCGCCATCGAAGCGGGCCTTTACGTCATCATACAAACCGGAGACACTGTGAAGATCGACATCCCGAAGGGGTTTATTCCCAAAACCTGGTAATATTCCAGGACAAATGCATCGGTTTGTTGGTTAGGGTAACTGCTAATTTTTACTGATCATGAAGACACTTCCCCGCGATTTTCGGCGGTGCTTCATATTGTGTGGTGGCGACTGTAACCATAAGCCGATGCGTCTGCCCTGCCAAAATCAAAATAGCTATTGACGAAATGAAATCGTATGGTAATATAACACTACAACGAACATGAGAATCTGTAGACCCATAAGATCAGGGTTCCATAATCCTGTATAATTTTTGGAACCCACATAAATACAGGGCTAAAAATCTTATGTTCGTTGTAGTGATAATGTACCTGTAAGTTTTTACAAGAGAGAATTACGTGAATAATTCGCAATATAACAAACGAGATTCCGGGTATGGTGGGGATCCTACTGGCGCTATGTGAAGCACAAATCGAGCAAGCTTGCGGCAACAAATTATGGTGTGCAGCACTTTGCTTGAGAAAACAGTGGAACATTTGAGGAGATTTTGAGATGGAAAAAAACAGCAAAGCGCGCAAGATATCACATCTAATAACCCTGCCGTTTCTCGTCTTGCTGGCGTTTGCGTTTTCGCTTCTTCCGGCAAACGCGGCGCAAGTGGCCTTCACGGTGGAAAAACTGACTGTGGACGGAAAGTTCATCGTGGAACCGACGCTTGTGACAATTTCAGGCAACAAATCCGCGGCGGACATCACGACAGCACTGCCACATCGGGCGGCATAGCCGCCGCGCTCGCCGCGCTTAATGCCGAACCGGATGACAAAGTCACCATACCGGAGGATGAAGTCACCGTAGTGACGCTCAACGCGAACGGCGGCGCGATCATTCTCAGCGACGGCAGCGTAAGCAGCCTGGAGATGCGTTTCACTCCGGACACGCCTGTGAACGAAAGGTCATTCCCCACCAATGTCGTGAGGGAAGCGACGGACGTTGAGCCGACCATAGTGATTCAAGTGGAAGAAATGGGCGGCAGCGTCAAGACAGTCCATGTGAATATCCCGATTGTCGCGCTTAAAGAAGTAAAGGAAAGCGATGCCGCCGTGAACGTCACGCTCGCGTCGTCTGTGGGAGAGGTCACGCTGAACAAAGCCGCCATCGCGGATATCGTCGATGAAGCCGGCAGCGCCGAATCTGTCGGTGTCGCCATCGAAGAAGAGCCGGACGAGGTAACCTCAGCCCAGGAAACCGCACTGAGCGACGAAAAAGTGCGCGCAGTCTACGACGTTTCGCTGTATGTCGATGAAAAGAAGCTGGAGAATTTCCAGACGACCAGCAAACTGACGATCGGTCTGCCGTATACGCTCAAAGACGGCGAGACCAGTGAGAGCGTATTAGTCAGATATGTCGGCGAGGACGGCAGTACGGAGGCGATGACCGACGGCAGGAGGTACGACGATGCCAAACAACTGGCCGTCTTCAGCACAAAACACCTGTCGGTTTACGCCGTGACTTATGAGCCCGTGAGCGACGGCGGCTGCGACGCCGGATTCGGAGGCGGTGTGGCGGTAATGCTGTCAGCGGTACTGGGCCTCTGCCTCAGAAGGGAAAATAAGCGGTAAAATAAAAAAGCGCTTGGAGGAGCTTGCGCTCCTCCAAGCGCTGTAATTTCAAGGTGTTCACCGACGAACCTGGTAATATCCCACCTGCGATTTTCGGCGGTGCCTCCGGACATAATCGACCAGCAAATCCCTAGCTTTATGCAGTATTTGTAATGAATATCGCGCAAAAGTGGTAAAAATTTTCCTGGGAATTACGGATTATTTAACCACCAAACATAGACTCTATCATAGCCTTAAATGTTACATAATCCGTGCCGGTCAATGTGGCGATCAATACAAGGACAAACACAATGACGGCTCCTATAGTATGAAAGGGTTTTATTCGACCGGCGCTTCCCCTCATTATCTCTAAAATGCCGGTTATGGCAAGAATACCCGTAATCGCCAGTAAAACATAGTTTAACACCATTAAAATGTATCCTTCACAAAGCGTTTAAACGTGTCCGCTTCTTCATGCTGATTTATCGTCAGAACATAGGAGTTTTCGAGCGTGGTGGGTGTGTAAGGGGGAACGATAAAACGCAGTTCTTCATTCAATTTGCTGGATTTGATCTTGAGATCTCCTTGAAAACCGAATTTCGCGGAAATGATGTCATCCTTTTTAAGACTGACCGGACTCCCAACTTCATCTACATCAGAATTGACGGGGATGACGATAATTTCCTTAAGTGCCTCCGAAAAACCAATAACGTAACTGCTTGTCTTTTGTCCAAAACCTAAAATCCCACTTTTGATGTAATAACCATAAACAACGGTATAAGGCGCGGGATCCTTGATTTGTTTCCCGAAAGCCTGGGTAATGAGTTCGTGTACCTTTCGGCTTTTTTCTTCGCTGGGTTCAAACATGGTCTTGTACCCCCTTAAATTTTACATCTTGGGTTATTATAGCTACTTCTGAAACAAGTTGTCAAAAAAGAAGGACCATTTTTAGCCATTTTTGTCGTGGGACTGTTACAGTTCAGTGGGGCAGATGCACCATATGCTGTGAAGTATTGTTATCACTCACATGTTCAATTTAAACGTGAAATTTGTAAGTTTGACATGAAATTTGGAATTTCAGTCATACCATACGTTGATAGATTTCGATGCGTCTGCCCATTGTACTGTAACTAAGCCTATGCATTTGCCCTGCCAAAATCAAAAATAGTTATTGACAAAATGAAATCGTATGGTATATGATGTATTTGTAAGGTTTTGCAAGAGAGAATCACGTGAATAATTCGCAGTTTAACAAATGAGATTCCGGGTTAGGGCAATGCCGGTCAAAAAACGGAGCAGCCCCGCTACTGTATTCGTGGCAAAGTATATTTGTCATGAGAGCCAGAAAACCTGATGCCGGGATGAAAATTTTCTCGCGGGAGAATGATGCTTCGGTTGCGGCGAAAAGCGGCGCGGAAGTGAGGGCCCTCGTGAGAGGGCCCATTTTTTTTGGACGCGCAATTTTAAAAAATTGAGGGAGGAGGTGAGAAATAGTGGTTTTTACTGATTATATTCCTGAGCGATGGGATACAATCTTCAGGGCTTCAGGGCTTCAGGGCTTCAGGGCTTCAGGGCTTCAGGGCTTCAGGGCTTCAGGGCTTCAGGGCTTCAGGGCTTCAGGGCTTCAGGGCAGGATAAATTATTACAAAAAAATCCTCTTCGCGGGGATCTTTTGCGGACATTTCCTTCCACTCTTTTTCACCTTCATTACACTGTTCAAAACAATACGTCATCCCAACAGCGCGCGTTGCTCGGATCTGATCGACATCATAATGTGTGTTTTGCCGCGCCACGGCATGTCTTTGCCAGTGGAGCGTTTCGCGTTGGCGGCGCTGTCCGCCTTGCCGGGCAAATGTGCCGGCCTGTCCCGCACGCGGAGACGAAGTTGCGTTCAGTATGTCCGTCTCCGCTGGTGTTAATGCCCGGTATGCCGGGCGGAAGGGGGAATCTTGCGACAGTGGATTTAGACTGCGGTGAAGAGACCAGCGCGGATTTACAAGAGGGCGTTCCGTGTCATAAAGAGGATGCCATTAGGGAAGCAATATGTAACAAAAGTTCTGTGAGGAGGTATATGAAGTGCTGAAAGGCAAGGCGCGCAGTTTATTGTTGGCGGTTCTGCTAGCGTTTGTCGTGTCGGTGATGGGTATCGGGGCGGCGTTCGCGGGGACGTCAGATCCATTCATGACGTCGTATGAACTAGGATCAAGAGGTTACATCTACACATATGACGATTTGCGGTGGACTGGCAACTCACCGCGTGTGGTCACGGCTGAATTGTATACTGGGCCTTCTGCAGATGGGGTGACACCATCGTACTTCAATACCTCGGCAGACGCTGAGGCGGTGGAGTGGTCGTTCATCGACGATGGTAGTGTGTACGTCGTCGAATTTACGAACACTATGGCTTTAAATGATGGCAACGGATGGCTTGCGTATGCCGAGGTTAATATTTATGACTGCGTTAGGCCCACTCAGTTCGGAGCGGTGAGTATTCAGGCGCTCAATCCAAACGCTACCGATCCCTATACTGAGGAGAAAGCCTACGTCAATTTTACAATTCAGATCAATGAAGAGGATCAGAAATACACAAGAGCCGTACATATCGGATATCAGGTGTGGGATCCGGCCGGAGGGCCACCTAACCCTCTTCAGGGTTACGCGACGACGGAGACGAATGATTTTCATGAAACAGGGAGACGGACATATCCAACCGTCATGGACGGAGTCGTTCGGATGTTGATGAACGGATGGATTGGTCTCTATGTGCCGGTCTATAATCCTGGTCTTGGAGATACAGTTCAATCGCTTACTGTTAACGGAAGGTCATATGAGAATAACGAAAAGATAGGGTGGCAATATCGCGTCTATCGCCAAGTGGGACAGTTTTATACGATGCTCCCTATGTCCTCGGTGGTGGGTCCCGATGCCTTCAAGCTGATTGATGATGATATCGTTGTCTGGAAGTACGACAATTACCATAACCTTAACTTATTCCCGGCGACAATAAAATCATGGCCTTAGTTAGATAGAATCAATTGACCATGTAATGATGTAGGTGAGGGGGAGATGTTTTTTCTCTTCACCTACATTTTTAACGTGAGGCAGGGGAGGATAAAAATGGATGACATAAAATCAATAAGGGGCTGGAGGCGGCGTATTTTGCCGCTTTATTTTTGGTTTCTGTTGACTCTTTTTGCCGTTTTGACCGTGTTTCCGCCAGTGATCTGGGCTGAAGAAGAAAATAAGATCGTTCAAATAGAGTACGGAGTAAGCATCTTATCAGGAACAGCCAGAAACGGACTGCTTACCAGCGATGATAAGCTGGTAATAAAAGATGCCAATGGAAAGCCACAACAAAGGGTGTCAGAACCGGAACAGATAGCTAGCGGCGCAAATACTGTAAGTAAAAAGGTCAAATATTTCCTAGTGCCCGGTGTTTACTCATACGAAGCGGAAGTGCAAGGTGGCAAGAATCCAGCTAAAGGTTATTTTCAGATTGACGTGGATCACGAGTTCTCAGAAGCGGAGAAAATGTATATAGACCATGGCGCATTGCTAGGCGAAGAAGTTGACCAGAGGATTGTCCTTAGGCGAGCGCGTTTTCAATTCGATAATCCTGTTAGAGCGAAGGCTTTTGATTTGCGCGATTTTAACGGCAACCTCTTTTTACCGTATGACATTAGCGGCGATGAGAAGAATGGATATTCGTATCTGGATTTCCTTATAGTCTTACCGTTCGAAGAAAGTCGGGCGCATGAATATACAGCGGAACCAATAGATGATAGTTATTCAATGCTAGTTGGTACGTATTCGGTATCTTCGTATAATGTAGCTCTACCTGTAACGACCATCAATGCGAGTACTAATCAACTCAAATTTACAATACCGGTAAGCATCGACATAAAAGTGTCCAAAGGTGCTGACGTGCGTGTCTACAGCAAAAAGATACATTATGTCCCTTTTACTGAGTTTAAGCAAAAAAAAATGGGAGAGACTCCAGATGGGAATTATGACATATTTCAATTTGCTCTACCGAAGGGGGTAACATTGCATCTGGAGGGCAGCGGCGGAGGATATGTGAGAACGGCCAGTGATTTCAAGCTGCATTCAGACGCCTCAGACGGACTCACGATCATAGTGAGTTTGGATCTCAATACTGGCCACAAGATAGATCATGTGAATAATCCCTTGAGTGCGACAGAAGAAAAATATGACGATGATATCTACTTGAACATAGACGACAGCCGAGCCATCGACATGCAAGTCGGCGGCTCGTTTGACCTGTTTCCCTTGCGCGTCTGGCAGGTAATGGTAGGCGACATGGGGAATTATTTTATCGAACCCGACTACCATTTCGAGTTGTTCGAGCTCGCGACAGGGACATCGAAGACGCTGGATTCATTATCTGCGGAAAAGGAAAAGGCGGTATCGGCAGAAAACGGCTCTGTCTCACTGACTCCTCTTGGTTCGAGAGGAAGGGAAATATACCGCGTGACCGGGTTGAAGCCCGGCCTTAGTCTGATTAGGATAACCTATGATGCCGCGGCTTGGGCATCTCCCGAAGAAATTGGAGATTTTCAGCATAAAGATGATTACACAGTATCATCGAAAAGAGATTATCATTACTTCAACCCGATCGAGAAGAGGAATGCGGTCGTAATCCCAGTGAACGTGGGCGGGGCCGACAACAGAGGCATAGACCCCGGTATCGGGTTCAGCGGCGAATACGACACGATCTACATAAACAGCGCGATCGGCCACGCCTATTACACGTTTACGCCGTCTGACAATGTCACCTCCGTGCGCGTGCACAAGCCGGTTCACGATGAGCCGACGCTTACGAAGGAAAGCTGGGATAACGGTTGGGCGGACGGTATCAAAAGCGAGGATGGTAGCTATGTGATTAGATTGCTGGACGGGCGTAATATCATTGAGATCAAATCCGGTGAAGCGGTTAAATACTATGTTCTGTACGCAAAGGCCGTTGACATCATCATAGAAAACGCATCTGGCGATATATTGGAACGCGGGGCACCCGTCGCTTTCGGCGATGAATTGACGATAAGATTGCCGGGCCTCAAGACGCCGGTGCAGAAGTTGGGCGGGATATACAATCCCGGATATCCCGACACGATTTGGACGAGATATTACGAAAAGCACTTCGATAATGAAGATGAAGGCCGCGAGATATTGTCGAACAGGACTCAATATCGTGTAAAAGTCAGCAAGATCCAGTACACGGTTCCGGACGAACCCGGCGAGACTACGCTCACAAGCGGCCAGATACACTGCGCTTGGTTTGGCAGGCCCCTCAACACACACAGAAATATAGGGGAGGGAGGTGTAGGCAACAACCAATCCGCATCCGGACAAACGGACAGAGTCTGGTTTAGCAGACTCCCCGACATCACCTTTAATGTCGTCGACCCGAACGCGCCGTCGCCACCGCCGGAAATCGTCGTCGACATCACCGATCCCCAAAATCCGGTGGCGACGGTGCCGTCCGAAATTTCCGATGACGGCGTGCAGACGATCACCATAACGGAGGACTACCTGGATCAGGTCATAGAGGCGATTCCGCCGCAGTCCGACGACATCGAGACCATCGAGACCATCGAGTTCCGACCGGAGGAGCAGGCGGGCGGTAATATCGACGTCACTGAAGCCAATGTGACTATCCCGGTCGATGTCCTTGCAAAAGTAGTGAACAGCGCGGACATCAAGATATCGTCGATCGTTGGAGAGGTCGCGCTGGACAAAACGGCGATCGCGGATCTCATCGTTGAAGCCAATGACGCCGAATCTATCGATATCATCATCGAACACAAAGCGCCGTCGCAGTACGACGGCCTGACCGACGCCCAAAAAACCGCCCTGAGCGCCGACATAGTGCGCGAGGTCTATGACGTTTCGCTGTATGTCGATGGGACGAGGAAGCTGGAGAATTTCCAGACAGCCGGCACACTGACGATCGGTCTGCCGTGCACGCTCGGAACTGACGAACTTCCCGCCAACGTGTGGGTTAGATACGTCGGCGAGGACGGTGTCACGGAGCGGATGACCGACGGCAGGGCGTACGACGAAAGTGGTGGTCTTGCCATATTTGACACGAACCACCTGTCGGTCTACGCCGTGACTTACGAGCCAAGTGAGCCCAGTAAGCCGAGCGAGCCCAGTAAGCCAAGTGAGCCCAGTGAGCCCAGTGAGCCCAGTGAGCCGAGTGAACCCAGTGAGCCGAGTGAACCTGACGAACCGAAAGTTGATCCCAGCGATCCCGGGAAGCCTGTGGTAACGGTGACTGTCAAACCCGAAATTTCCGGCGGCGTGGGGACAATCACGATATCGAAGGACACTTTGAACGACCTCATAAATAAGGCGGTCGAGGACACGGAAGGCGCTGTTGAGCCGACCATCGTGATTCAAGTGGAAGAAACGGGCGGCAGCGTCAAGACAGTCCATGTGAATATCCCGGTTGTCGCGCTCAAAGAAGTAAAGGAAAACGATGCCGCCGAGAACGTGAACGTCACGCTCGCGTCGTCCGTGGGAGAGGTCACGCTGAACAAAGCCGCCATCGCGGATATCGTCGATGAAGCCGGCAGCGCCGAATCTGTCGATGTCGTCATCGAAGAAGAGCCGGACGATGTAACCTCAGTCCAGGAAACCGTACTGAGCGACGAAAAGGTGCGCGTGGTCTACGACGTTTCGCTGTATGTCGATGAAAAGAAGCTGGATAATTTCCAAACGATCGGCAAACTGACGATCGGCCTGCCGTATACGCTCAAAGACGGCGAGACCAGCGACGGCGTATTAGTCAGATATGTCGGCGAGGATGGCAGTACGGAAGCGATGAGCGACGGCAGGAGGTACGACGACACAAAACAACTGGCCGTATTTAACACGAAACACCTGTCGGTCTACGCCGTGACCTATGAGCCCGTGAGGGACGGCGGCGGCGGCTGCGACGCCGGATTCGGAACCGGCGCGGCGGTAATGCTGTCAGCGGCACTGGGCCTCTGCCTCAGAAGGAAAAATAAGCGATAAAATAAAAAACACCTGGGGGAGCGCAAGCTCCCCCAGGCAATGATAATTCCTCCGCCATCGCCTCACCTCTTTCCCCTTTCACTTCATTGACAAGATAGAATTGTCGGCGTAATATAGTTGAAGAATTGCTCAACTGTTTAATTAGGTGGAATGTTTATGGGAAAACAACCGTTATGCGATTGCGACATTATTCACGAGGACGTGGTCGCCGAGGTGCGCGGAAAGATATTCGAGAAGGGGCGCTACAACGACCTCGCTTCGCTGTATAAGATGTTCGCCGACAGCACCAGGGTGCGGATTCTTCACGCGCTCGAGTGCCGCGAAATGTGCGTGTGCGATCTGGCGGCACTGCTCGACGTGACGAAATCAGCGGTTTCGCACCAGTTGAAGTCGCTGAGGTTGTCGAACCTCGTGAAATTCCGAAGGGAGGGGAAGATCGTCTTCTACTCGCTGGCGGATTCTCACGTTAAAGACATTCTGGACAGGGGTTTCGAGCACATCGACGAATAATAAGGGTCGTTTTTTGCCCTGATTATTGAACATATGAACAACTACTCAATAATAAATGGAGGTCACGCTTATGGAAATGGCATTTCTGCTCAAGGGACTCAACTGCCCCAACTGCGCCGCGAAAATAGAACGCGAGATCGGCAAGGTGGACGGCGTCATGTCCGCCAGCGTCAATCTCATGAACGAGACGTTGAAACTCACTCTCAGTCATGATTATTCGGGCGATATCGCGGCGGCCGTTAAGCGAATCGTCGCCGCCTACGAACCGGACGTCCTCGTGAAGCAGAGCGGCAACCCTGCCGTCGCGGCACCGCGTGCCGAAGCGCCGCGCGCCGACGATTCCGTCAAAAACGCGATTATCAGGCTTGCGGTGGGCGCGTTTATATATGGCCTCGGCATAGCGGCCGGCGCGACGAGCTATTCGGGCTCATTTTTAGAACTCGCCCTGCTGATAGCAGCCTACGTCGTCCTGGGCGGCGAAGTGGCGCTCAATGCGGTCAGGAACGTCGCCAAGGGCCGGGTGTTCGACGAGAATTTTCTGATGAGCACCGCGTCGATCGGAGCGTTTATCATCGGCGAATATCCCGAAGCCGTCGCAGTCATGCTGTTTTATCAGATCGGAGAGATGCTGCAAAACGCCGCGGTCCGCCGCTCCAAAAAATCAATCGCCGACCTCATGGATATTCGCCCGGATTCCGCCACGGTTTTAAGAGACGGAAAATTGACTGTCGTCGCTCCGGAGACAGTGGCTGTCGGCGAGGTGATCGTGGTAAAGCCGGGGGAGAAAATCCCGCTCGACGGCATGGTCATCGACGGTTCGTCGACGCTCGACACAAAAGCGCTGACGGGCGAATCCGCGCCCAGGACCATCAGCAAAAGCGACGCCGCATTGTCGGGATGTATAAACCGGAACGGCGTCTTGAGGATAGAGGTCACTAAAGAATTCGCCGAATCAACGGTGGCGAAGATCATCGACCTGGTGCAAAACGCGGCGAACCGCAAGGCTCCGACGGAGAACTTCATCACCACGTTCTCGCGTCATTATACGCCCTTTGTCGTGGGCTTCGCCGCGCTGCTCGCCGTCGTCCCCCCGCTGCTCGGCTTTGGGGAATGGGCCGACTGGATTCACAGAGGGCTTGTGTTTCTCGTCATATCCTGCCCCTGCGCGCTGGTCATCTCCATCCCGCTCGGCTTTTTCGCAGGCATCGGCGCCGCGTCGAGAAAGGGTGTCCTCGTCAAGGGGGGTAATTATCTTGAAGCGCTGAACAACTTGGACATAGTGGTGTTTGACAAAACGGGAACGCTGACGAAGGGCGTCTTTGAGGTCGCCGAGGTTATTCCCGCAAACGGCTATTCCGCGGACGAGGTTCTCGCGTTGGCCGCGCGCGCGGAAGCATATTCGAACCACCCGATCGCTCAGTCGATTCGCGGCGCGTACAAAGGCGGCGCCGGAGAAAACGCTTCCGGCGATTACGTTGAAATTCCGGGGCAGGGCGTGAGCGTAAATTCGGCCGGTAAAGAGAGCAAAGAAGGCAAAAAGATACTTGCCGGGAATGAAAAACTGATGGCGGCCCGCGGCGTGGATTATACGCCGAACACGACGACCGGCACTAAAGTGTACGTCGCCGAATCCGGCAAGTTTGCCGGCTGCGTCGTCATCTCCGACGGGATAAAGCCCGACAGCGGCGCCACTATTTCGGCGCTCAGGCGTCTCGGCGTTCGCAAAACGGTCATGCTGACCGGCGACGACGGGCGGATAGCCGCGGCGGTCGCCTCGGAACTCGGTCTGGACGAGGTTTATTCCGAACTCCTGCCTGACCTGAAGGTCGAAAAGCTGGAGCTGCTCGACGGAGAGAAACGGCCCAAAAAGAAGCTCGCGTTCGTCGGTGACGGCATAAACGACGCGCCCGTCCTGGCTCGCGCCGACGTGGGCATCGCCATGGGCGGGCTGGGCTCGGACGCGGCGATAGAGGCGGCCGACGTAGTGCTGATGACCGACGAGCCGTCGAGGCTCATCGACGCGATCACGACGGCCAGAGCGACAAAGCGCGTCATTTTGCAGAATATCGTTTTCTCCCTGGGCGTCAAAGGACTGTTCCTCCTGCTCGCCGCGTTCGGCGCCGCCGGCATGTGGGAGGCAATATGCGGCGACGTCGGCGTGATGCTGCTCGCGGTGCTGAATGCCATGAGGGTGTTAAAGGGATAGAGGAAAACCTCGCCGGGCGAAGTTTCAAAAAAGGCGGTGTTGAGGTATACTCTAGTACCGATCTAGAAAGAAACGGAATGACAGGAGAGAGACTTATTTGATGGAACTCAAATTTGAACTGACGAAAAACCCGAAACGCATACCGACGTCGGAGGAACTGACGCGCACACATTTCGGCACGTTATTCACCGACCATATGCTGATCATCGACTATGAGAAGAGCAAAGGCTGGCACGACGCCCGCGTCGTACCTTACGGGCCGCTGGCGTTCGAGCCGGCCTCATGCTGTTTTCACTACGGGCAGCTCATCTTCGAGGGATTGAAGGCATATAAGACGAAGGACGGGTGCGCGGTGATCTTCCGTCCCGAACAGAACATGATCAGGATGAACGAGAGCTGCGAGCGCATGTGCATCGCCAAAATAGACGAGCGTGAATTCCTCGAAGCGATAGCCGCACTGGTGAAGACCGACTCGGCGTGGATACCGACCGGACTCGGGACGTCGCTCTATGTGCGCCCGTTCATAGTGGCAAACGAGGCCTTCCTCGGCGTGCATCCGTCGAACTCGTTTATCTTCATGACGATACTGTCGCCTGTCGGCCCCTACTTCACAAGCGGCTTGTCCCCGGTGCGGATATACGTGGAGGACAAATACGTCCGCGCGGTGCGCGGCGGCACTGGTTTCGTCAAGTGTGCCGGCAACTACGCGGCGTCGCTGAAATCCCAGGAGGAAGCCGACGCGGCCGGTTACTCGCAAGTGCTCTGGCTTGACGGCGTCGAGCGCAAGTACATCGAGGAAGTCGGCGGGATGAACATAGCTTTCGTCATCGACGGCGAGTTGGTGACGCCCGAACTCAACGGCAGCATTCTCCCCGGCGTCACCAGAAAATCGGTGATAGAGCTGGTCAAAAGCTGGGGCAAGCCGATGATCGAGCGCAAGATATCCATTCAGGAACTCGCCGGCCTCCACAAAGCGGGCCGCGTTTCCGAGGCGATGGCGATAGGCACCGCGGCCGTGATCTGTCCGGTCGGTGAACTCAAATGGGGCGGCGATGTGATGATATTCAACAACGGCAAGATTGGCCCCGTCGCCCAAAGATTATACGACGAGATCACCGCCATTCAGACCTGCGACGCCCCCGACAAATTCGGCTGGGTGTACGAGGTGAAATAGACGACGGACCGGCCGGAGGCTCCGGCGGGTTAAAAAAGGGATGCCCCAAGCTGACGGGCATCCCTGAATACAATAACCTGTACTTCCCTGTCTACGACGCCGTTCCGCTCAACGCTTCCGCCGCTTCTTCCAAGGGGAAGAGACATCTGCCCCAGCGGAACCCAGTGTCTTGCTTTGTCAGGGAGGGATGATATAATTTTCGCATTCTAACGGGTTGTGCGAAAGGGCGATATTGGTGACAGAGGAAGCATCGCGGATAAAACGGTTCGATTACGACAATCTTTTCAAATCTGTCCTCAAGGAATATTTCTGGGACGCGCTGCGGATATTTCTGCCTGCGCTGTACAACGTTGCTGACAAGAACGTTCCTCCCAAATTTCTCGACAATGAACTCAAAAAAGTCACATTCGATCTCGAAGGCGGCGCGAACCGCTCCGACATGCTGGCCGAGATAAAACTCATGGACGGCGGCAATGAGCTGGTTCTTTGCCATCTGGAAGTTCAGGGAGAGGGCGGAGACGACCTCCCCACCCGCATGATGAGATATCGGGACGCGATACACCTGCATTACAAGAAAGAACCGGTCGGCATCGCGGTCATCACGGCACAACGCCCGCAAGACGAAAAAACATTTTACAGTTCGGATATGTTTGGCGTTACAGTGTCATATATATACGTCAATTTCTTC
>JAITRO010000021.1 GCA_031288335.1 Synergistaceae bacterium
CAAAATTTTTTTCGTCTCGCGCGTCATATTTTTGTCACTCCAAATCCGCAGGATCAAAACCTCGGGCGCCCCGTAGGAGCATCGGGCCTATGGGTGCCCGAACCCGGCAGGGAGCAAGCTCCCCGCACCCTCTTTATATAAAGGGATCAAGGGGCTCGCCCGTTTGATCATCTGCCCGGAAGGGCGGTATCCATGACGCCGGCGGCCAAGTTCGGGTCGATGAGCGTTACATCGATATTTTGGTTCTCCGAATCAATGATAAACTTCTTCGCCTTCGGGAATATCCTCTCGAAAGTTTCCAGGAACAGACGATATCTGGTCGTATCCCTGGAATAAATCGAGCTGTTGTTTTGATATTCCGCAAGCATGGCGGCAAACCGCCCCGCCTCGCCCTTGGCCGTGTTGATCGCTTCTATGCTGTTCGCCTCGGCTTGCGCCGTCTGCTGATTCGCTTTTCCGCGAGCGCCCGGAATCACGCTATTATAATATCCCTGCGCCTGATTGATTTGCTTTTCTTTGTCCTCCCTCGCGGTAGTTACGTCGCGGAACGCGTTCGCCACATCATTCGGCGGAATTATCGCCTGGATGTTGAACACGGTGACTTGTATGCCGGAATTATATAAATCCAGAATATCCTGTGTTTTTTGAACGATGGCGTTCTGAGCTTCAACCTTCCCGATGCTGAGTACATCATCGACGGGCACATTGGCGAAAACTTCGACCAAGGCGGCTTCCACGCTGTTGCGAACCAATTGCTCATCATTGGTGTTTACGTTATAGAGGAATTTTGCCACATCTTTTACCCTGTAATGGACGATTGCCTGCGACATGATGATGTTTTCATCCCCGGTCAGCAATTGAACGGTTTCAGGGGAGTCCGCGTCGTGCATGTGTTCAGGCAGGCTTATGCCGACGTCCGCCCGGCGAACCTCCGAAACGTTGATCTTTTGAACTTCATCGACAGGCCAGGGGAAACGATAGTGTATGCCTTCGCCGACAGGCTGATCCTTTAGGGCTCCGAAACGTTTGATTACCGCCTGCTCTCCCGGATTTACCACGTAAATGCCGGTCATGACATATACGCAGAATATGCCGGCTATCAATAGCCAGATGGCTTTGGCGGGATTGATATGCCTGAAGGCTTTTTTTATATCTTCCCACGCTGAATTGGTTTTTGGTTTAGAGCCAAAATCAAATAATTTTCGAATTTTTCTCATGAAACGCGAGATAAATTCCTTGAAACGCAGGAATCTCGACCATTTTGATTTCCGGGGCGATTCCCGCGCCTCATTTCGATCCGATTCCTGCCCGTCATTTGAAATAATAGTCACGTTCTTGTTTTCCTCATTCATAAGAACGCTCTCCTTCTTTATTGACTCACGCCGCTGCTCAGGTATTTCAGAATTTCGGCTGTGGAGGGCAGAATCAACGTCGTATTGCCGTCAATAGTTTTTTCGTAGGTTTCAAGCGTTCTGATAAATTTATAAAAATCCGGATCTTCCTGAATAGCTTCGGCATAAATGCGTATCGCCTCGGCGTCTCCTTCGCCGATGATGCGCTGCGCTTCCTTATATGCCTCCGATAGAATTATTTTCTGTTCCTTATCGGCGTTGGCGCGGATTTTGGCCGCTTCCTCGCTGCCTTCGGAGCGATATTTTTTCGCCATCTGTTCGCGTTCGGCCCGCATCCGCTGATACACGCTCTCTTTATTGGCTTCCGGGAAGTTAAGCACCTTTATCTGTGTGTCAACCACTTCAATTCCGTACTCCAGGGCTGTCTCTTTCGCGTAAGCCACGGCGCTTTTAAGCATGACGTCGAGTTTCAGTTTTTCGGGGTCCACATTTACAAATTCGTCTAAATTGTATCTGCCGAACTGTGTGCTCAGGCTGGATGAAAAAACATCGCGCAAACGGGCTTCCGCGCCTATTCTGTCTTTTACGGTTTTCATATAAAGCACGGGATCGCCGACGCGCCATGTTCCGAAATAGTCAATAGCGACGCTCTTTTTATCAAGAGTCAGCAGCTCCAAAGGGTCGGCCTGATAGACCTGGATTCGGTTATCGAATTTTCTGACGGACTGTATCGGTTCCGGCAGCTTGATTTTGAGTCCGGGCCGCAATTCGACGGAAACAGGGTTCCCGAATTGCGTGACTACCGCGTATTCCGTTTCGTCTACCTTGTAAAAAACCATCGTCGCTAAAAATAAAAGCAATAACAGCGACGTTCCTGCAACGATTTTGCCGCTTACTTTTTTAATCTTCATCACTGATCTCCTCCTGTATTTCTGCTGGATAGCCACAGATTGGCGCTGTCAATCCTGATATTGCCGCCCATCATGATTTTCCGGGCGTTGGCGAGAATCCTGTCCATTGACGCCATATATAAGCGCGTCCGCGTGACATCCTTGGAACCGGCGTAAGCCGTTTGCCGTTTGAGGAACAGGGCCGCGTCTCCCTCGGCGGTCTTTATTTTTTCATCCTTATAACCTTCGGCTTCTCTGATTTGCCGGTAAGCGACGCCGTTTGCCTCCGGAATGACGGTATTCCGATAGGCAGCCGCCTCATTCATGTAAATCGCCTGATCCTGCCTCGCGCTCGCCAAATCCTGAAAACTGCCGACGACGGCTTTCGGCGGCGAACTCTCCACCATCTGAACAGCGACTATCCTGATTCCTGTCTTGTTGTTATTCAGGGCATCCTGCAATCTTTGTTCAGCCAGTTTTTCAACGTCAATTTTTCCCTCCGTCAGCAGATAGTCCAATTGCCGGCTGCCAACGATCTCACGAATGCTCGCCGATGTAAGGTGCCGTATCAAAGTGTTCAGGTTATTGACATTGAGGGCGTATGCCGCGGCATCCTCAATCGTGTAATGCACGGACAAATTCACGTTGATTAAATTGGTGTCGCCTGTAAGCAGCTCGCTTGACCCGGTTTCGATTTTCTGCACGGAATACGCCGGAATGACCGTCGCCTCCTCAAACGGAAAAGGAAGCCGGTAATGGAGCCCCGGCATGATATTTTTCGCGGTCACGGCGCCGAATCTTCGTTCTATGGCGACTTCATTCCATTTGACGATGTATATGCCGGAGAGTATGTACACAACGACAAGGATGGACGCTATTCCCGAGATCATTTTTTTGCCGCCCTTGAAGTGATAATGCGGCATGTCATTCGAATCGCCCGGATGATCGCAGGCTTTTCCGAATAACGCCATCGCATTGGAAACGAGAATCTCGTAACCGGATATGACCAGAAATACCATAGCGATAATGGCCGCTATTTTATCCAGGCTCTTCATGCCGAACAAGGAGCCGATCAAGCCGACCAGAACGGCGATGGAACAATACATGTCCATCTTTGAGTGATAGCCGTCCGCTGTCAAACTCTGGGATTTCGTCTGCTCCCCGACATATATTTTATATCTCGCCATGAAGTAATTGATGATTACCCCGATAAACGCCCCGGTCGCCGCGAAAGGCACGTAACGCAGTTCAACTCCGTCACTGGACAGGGCTTCCGAGAGAATCTCAACGCCCATATAAAAGATGAATGCGGATACAAATATCGCGAGGATATTCTCAACTTTATATACGGCGTTTTTCAGTTTTTTCGCTCCCAGTCTGGCGGCGATCAGCCCGACCAACACGACGCTCGAAACAAATACATCGCTGAAAGAGTGCCATGCGTTTGCCGCGAGCCCAATGCTGCCGGATAAATTTGCGAGGAAAAAACGCAAAACAATCAAAAGGAAATTCGCGATTATCGCTATAAAGATAGTCCTTTCCTTTCTGTCCAGAATAATCACTTGCTTTCAGCCCCCTCGTTTTCCTTCAACAGACTTCTAAGCGTGCGGTTATAAACGGTAAATTGTGACTGTGCCAGCAAATCTGTCTCGACGTTCGCCTCCAGTTCCAAATGTTTTATGCCTTTCATGTAATTCTTGATCACATCAGCCACTTCCTCATAGCTTTGCAGGCGTTCTTCCGTCCTGTCGTCAATTTTGATGATATAAAACCTGGAGCGTGTTTCGATTATGTCTGTGACTTCCCCCTTTTTTGCCGCGAATACCGCCGATGAAATTTCAGGCGGCAAATCTCCCGCATGAAACCAGACCGGGTACGCCCCGCCATTGCCCGCCGACGCGTCCTGAGAATATTGCTTGGCTATATCGCCAAAGTCCGCACCACCGCGGATCGCGGCCAGCGCTTCATCGGCCATGCCGCGATTTTTCTCATAATCGCCGCCGCCCCCGCCGCCGTTTATCCATATAAGGCTGATTTTCACCGTTGGAGCCTCGACCATCATTTGTTTGTTTTCCTCATAAAATCTTCCGGCTTCTTCATCGGTGACATCGCTCAACTGCGTGTCCACTTTTTCCTGATGTAAAACCTGTTTCAGGTATTCTTGTTTAATATGCTCGATGCGATGCTGATCTTCGTCGGATTCAGAGTCATCCCCATACTCTTCCAACAACAGCTCTTTGGCGATCATCTGCTCTACCAGGGATTTTTTCTCCTCGAACGAGGAAAATTCGTCTTGAAATTCGGGAGGAAGCTCTTTGAACTCCGTATAAAATTCCCCCAATGTATAACGCCTGCCGTGTATGATGAACAAAGCGTCATCTTTTCGTAAGGCGTATTCCGCGTCCATATTTTCTCTCAACAGTTCCTGACGGATGTCCTCGCGAACCTCCGCAAACGGTTTTTGGCCCTGCCTGTCTTTTGAGAGCAGTTGGAATATCACCATGCCGCCGTTATCTTCAAACGCCTCGCTGATTTCGCCTGGTTCCAAATTCCAGGCATATTCCTCGTATACGGGGCCGCGCGTCCCTTTTTCGAGCGTAACCGGGGCTGCGACGCCGCCCTGTGCGTACTGAGCGGCTACCTCGTCAAAACCCGCTCCGGCTTGCAGCTTTTTCACTGCTTCCTGAGCCGCGGCGGACAAATCCGCGTCGGATGAAGATGGCGCTATTCGCATTTCCGCGCCCTTCAACGCCGCCGTCTGTGTAAATTTATCGGGATTGTCTTGATAATAGGATTGCATTTGTCCTTCGGTTGGCCGTGTGACCCTCAAAATTTCAAAATTCACTTCCAGCCCCGCGGAACGTTTCAACTCTTCGATATATGCCGGGAAAAATTCAGCGTCCTTTTGTCTTACAAGGATATTCCTGATTTCATTCTCGGCCTCGTTGAAGGTTCTTCCCTCGTATGCTTCCTTATTTTCGTCGAAATATTTCTGAACCTCCCATTTTTGTATGGATTCCGGCGTGAGTTCTTTCGTATGCAGCTCGCCAATCATGGAACCGACATTAGCGCCCTCGATCAAATCCTTGAGGCTGTGGCTGACATCTTCCCTTTGGGTAACGCCGTTCTTATCCGCCCAGTCCATGATCAGGTCTCTCACGGCAATCATTTTGACAATTTGTTGGTAACTTTTCATGCTGTGGATGGGGTGCGCCTCGCACTTTTCCAATTCATCGCATTTGCTGTGATCAAATCCGTGTTTTTCGCAAAATGTATGTTCTCCCTCCCGGATATTTTCCCGCGAAATAAACTTCACCAACTGCTCAGTATTTATACTTTTGTCATTATATGTGGCTATGATATCCGGTTCGGGGGGAGTAGGTTCAAATAAAATAAAAAAATATTCCGAACTCGCGATGGCGCCAACGATGATTAAAACGGCTATTCCAATCATTACCAGCGGAAAGGTTTTAGAGCGTTTCCCCTCAGTGTTGGTGTTGTCAATCGATTGAACTCCATCCGCGCCGCTATCTTGTTCCAGACCGTCGTTATTCTGGGCAAGCGCATCGTCTCCTGCCGGTTCAGGATGGCTGGAATCCGTGAAATCAGATTCCGCTTCATCTGACGCGGGCCGGGCAATTTTATGAGGCAGGGAGATTCCCGCAGCATTTAACATATCCTGAAAGGCGCTGGATTCTTCCTTCCCGTTGCTTTGACCAATCGGCGGAAGTTCATCAGAGTGTTTGTCGTCACGTTCACTGTCCATT
>JAITRO010000135.1 GCA_031288335.1 Synergistaceae bacterium
GGCTACACGATACGACAAATTATCACGTAACTTTTTAAGTTTTGTATTTTTAGCTTCTATTATGATTTTGTTGAAATGACGTACAAAATCTTACATTTTGAGTTTCCAAACACGCCCTATGCCGCTCGCGAAGCTGTACATATTGTTTGTCACATTATTGCTGTCAAGGTATTGTTTTAACTCGGCGCTCTTGCGGGACAAATGCTCGTAAGCAGATATTCGTACACTGAGTTTCGGATTTCTCAGTAAATCCAAGCCTACGTTAGGCATAAGCGTACCGTTTGTGGCGATAACCACCCTCTTCACCGCTTTATTCTCCAATACAAATTCTAACAATCCAGCTAAATTAGGATACAGAAACGCCTCACCTCCTTGTATTTGAAGCACGTCTATGACGCTCAACGATAAAATCTGACGCAATGTGTCCAAGATTTTTAATATATCATATCTCATTGTATGAGGCGGAGCGTAAGGAGTTAAGTTTACGCAGTCACGGCACTTCAAAGAACATGCTTGACCCGTAATTACAACGAAAAACGGGATATATACTCGTCCGCAGCCTGTAATAGCATTGGTGCCCCTTCTCAGCATGGTATTAAGTATTCTCATGACGCGTATGAACTTCACGAAAATACTGGTATTATTGCTCATTAATTTTTATATCTTCCTTTAGTTGTTTTATTTCAGCGGCGCTCCAGCCGCGAATTTGTATAAGCGTTTCGCCGATAATCGTTGACGAAACTCCCTTTGTATACGGGAAATAAATGACTTTTATACCAAGAGCGTTCAATTCCAGCTCGATCGTACGCCATTTTTCCGTTCCGTACCAATCGTCGCCGACGAAGAGGATGTTGGTGTTCAGTTTTTTACACATTGCCGCCTTGTCCATATTTTCCTGCGGGACTACCGCATCGACATAACGTATGCTGCGGACTATTTCTATCCTGTCCTCAAACGGGATCAGCGATTTTTTGCCTTTGTACAAACTCAAATCGTCCGTCGTCACGCCGACTATGAGTTTGTCGCACATTCCGCGAGCGTTTTTTAAGAGATTCAAGTGGCCTATGTGAAAAAGGTCGAAGACACCCGATGTGTACCCGATTATCATAAGCTATGCCCTCCCGTTATCTCCCGTTCGATGTAATTCGCGATGAACTTTCCCGCGTGACCGAGGTTGTATATCAATTGCTCTTTCACTTTTTTACGCTGTGCCGCTTTTTCGTCGTTTCCGACAACGAAAACGTTATTGAATGCGTCATGAAGTTCGTTATCTGTGTGAACCGTATAGTAAGAATCAATGACAGGTTTAATGAAATCGTAATAGTATCTGTATGGATTTTTCGGCCCTTTGGGATTCATCAGGAATATGCAGGGCTTATCTGTCGGCAGCCACACCGTTATGAATGTATAGCAGTCCGTGATAAGACAATCGGCGTTTTTGAACAGGTTGATAAAACTGCTGTCCTCAAGGATTATGCCGTTTGGCGAATTACGCCAATTATCGCAGTATCTCTGATAATCCGCATAGGTTACGGAAGTTCTGTCGCGTCTGTTTTCCCGATTGCGTATTTCATGCGCAAGGAGAGGATGCGGCTTGAAAACAAAGTTTACCGTCGGATTCGCTATAAGCAATTCCATGATTTTGGCTGCGTGTATGTGAAACGTGGAAGTATTGTGCCACGTTTCAATGCTCCAATGCGGCGCGTATACGACAACGGGATTTTCAGGTAATTTTAGTCCGCCGAACGGCTTGCGCGGTTTAGCGTATTCATCCAACATTGGATAGCCGGATAACACCGCATTTGCTCCGTTTGTTGTAAAGGTGTTGTGCGCGCAATAATCAAAAGCTTGCCTTGTGTCTATAAAATGCAGCCAGGAAGGTATAATGTCATCGTTTTCAAAATGATACTCCGATTCATTTGCAACATGCATCCCATAGGGTATATAACAAGTCAGGTAACTTGCCATAGTCCTTGACGGGAGTCCCACATAGTTCATGTAGTTGTTCACATACCTGCTAAAAGACGGCGTATTATAGAATATAATATCAGGATGATAATCTTGTATGTCTTTCGGATTATTGAACTCGTCATAACCCCATATTACGTTAAACCCGTCCTTTTTTAATTCCAAGTAATAATTGTACATAACATTATCTTCTATTAAACGCACATCCTGATATCCATCAACTACAAACAACATGGGTTCAAATAAGGGGTTTTCAGCCATAGCGTGATAAACAGAGGCAAAATTGAACTTACTTTTTTCCACCACCACAAAAATAATCTTTACTTTTTCGCCGTATCGTACTTTCTCACGCAACATTCCGACACGCATTAAGTTCATAGTTTGGTATTGTATAAACAGAGATTTTTTGTAATATTTGCTCTGATGATAAAATCGTTTTATTGCCCACGCCAGTTTCTTCAGTTTCCTCAGATAATTTATCCCAGCCTTTCTAATTGATAAAACCTCCTTAATTTATATTATTCTTGTTATTTTATGTAAATTTTATTCGGCGTAAGTATATAACAACACGCGCGAACATTGCCGCGGCAACCCACAAAAAAACGGATCACCGCGCGCGTAAATAATTGAGAGCCATTTGGCCGCCCATCGAATAAAAATAAAAACGCTTTTCGGTTTTCAGGAAAGATAAGATATTGAAGACAAAGAAAAAAGCAGAAAGATTCCCTTTTAGATAACTGACTGACTGACTGACTGACATCATAATATGATATTGGAAGGCATCAGTAAAAGCCAATATTTTACTCCTCCTCTCTATCTTTTTCTGTCTTTATGACCTCGCCGTCTATTCTTATAGTAATCTTATGATATTTACAGTCATATGTCAAGAATGTGTTTTTGATCTTAACCTCTCTCCATTGTTATCCATCATGGTTTTGACTGTGTGTGCAGATATTTATTGTGGGTAAAATTGTAAGGGCGCGCATTGCGCGTTCGTGATCATCACCGTATCATCCCAAGCAGCGTCTCGCGAAATTTTTCCCATAAAATCCGATCATCCCGCAACGAACGTTCGACTATTTTTCGGACTTGGGCGACGTTTTGGCTTATGCGTTCCTTCAGTTCGCCGACGCTCGCGAAACGCGTTTCGTCTCTGATATGCTCCAGCAAAAATATGGTTATCTCGCTGCCGTAGATATTGCCTTCGAAATCCAGCAAAAATACCTCGAAACGCATCTCCCCAACGTCGTCAAACGTGGGGTTGAGGCCGATATTGGCCGCGCCGGCGCGCCAATGGCCATTTACGAACGCCATGGCGGCATAGGTTCCGTGCCTCGCGCCAATTTTCTCGGAGGCAATCTCTAAATTAGCGGTTGGGTATCCGATCGTCCTGCCGCGTTCGTTTCCGTGCACCACCCGACCGACATAAAAATATGGGTGGCCTTGCGATTCCCGCGCGTAACGCATATTGCCCATGGAGATGGCCTCCCTTATCGAAGTGCTCGATACGGGTTCTCCAAAGGCGTCATTCACGGTCGGGACGGCCCCAAGCGGCCAGCGCCGTTCGCGGCATTCATCCGACAGCCAATCGGTGGTTCCGGCACGGTCTTTGCCAAACCGAAAATCCTCTCCCACCACTATCCCGCTCACGCCAAACTCGTCCGATATGAAATCGAGAAATTCTGCCGGAGACATGTTCGCGATTCGCGACGAAAACTCAATTTCACGGACTGTTGGGATCGCTAAAAAACACTCCAGGATTCGCCGTTCTTTTTTGGCGTATAAAACCTTGAATTTTTTTTGTGTTTTTTGTGCGTCTTGCGTTTTTACTTTTTGCAAAGAAAGGAATTTATCGGGGTGCTGCGCAAAGGTGACGGCTCCCCAATCGCGGCGCGCGCCGACGGCTATTGTCCGGGCACGTTCCAATAGTGCCTGATGGCCTTTGTGAAAACCGTCGAAAGCGCCGATCGCCGCTATCATGACGCCTCGCCGACAGCATCCGGCCCGTTTATATTGACCTCGGGCTTTACCGCCACAGTACCGCCGGTTCTGTCGAGGATGCCGACTGTCACCGCGTCGCGCCTCGATATAATGATGGTCTCGCCTGGGCAATATGCGCCGCAGGTCTCGCGTTTGAGGCCGGAAAATATTATTGTCCGTCCCTGCGCCAGCTTCGAGGCGTCGTTTTCTCCGGCAGAATAAAGCGGCAGATAGCTCCCCAGAGATTCCGGAGGATATACTGCGGACGCTATATCGTCCCGCCGGACGGAAAAATTTTCATCCACACGCAGGGCGTTCTCCAGTGAAAAAGGTCCTATAGCGAGCCTGGTGAGCGAAGCTATATGGGCGCGGCAACCGAGGAGCTTTCCCATATCCCTCGCTATAGCACGCACATAGACGCCTTTGCCGCAGTTTACGATCAGGCTCAACTCGCCTTCGGACGATATCGGGCCTTCCCGGCGCACGCTTTTTATGAACACGGGACGAGGGGCTAAGTCGGGGCTTTCGCCTGCCCGGCGAATCTCGTGTGCCCTCCGTCCTTTGACATGTATGGCCGATATATCCGGCGGCGTCTGCATCCTCCATCCCAAAAAACGCGGGATGACCGAGTCAACGTCGGACTCGCGAATGTTTCGGGCGTCTCCCGTCACGGTCACCACGCCCGTATAATCGCATGTCGTCGTCTCCGAGCCGAGCTTAAGCGCTGCCCTGTAAGTCTTGGGCATCTGCATGACATATCCCGAAAGCCGGGTCGAAGCGCCTAGCAATATGACGAGAACGCCCCCGGCGGAAGAATCCAGCGTCCCTCCATGGCCAACTTTTGTCTTATTGCCGAGTATCCGTTTAACTTTTTCGACGCATACGGAGCTTCGCAAACCTACGGGTTTATATATAGGAAGGAAACCTTGAAACATGCCATGTCATCTCTTTTTGCAGCAGCGATACTGCCTCGGAAATACCGGTGCCCAAGACGCACCCGGCAGCGAGATTATGGCCGCCGCCGCCCAAAATTGCCGCTACTTCGCGGGCGTTGAAAGGCATGCGCGCGCGCAGTGATACCTTGACTCGTTTTTCTCCTTCGGGTTCGGAAAGTTCGCTGCACAGGGCAGCCATCTTCACATCTTTTATCCTGATAAGAAAATTGACCAGGTTCTCCGTGGCGTCGCGCTTTGTTCCGGTCTGCGAGAAATCTTCGGCATCCAGCCAAAAAACGGCGCATCTGCCATCCGCGAAGACGGTGGTGCGCATCATGGCTCTCCCCCAAAGGTTCAGCACGCCGGCCGACAGGTTCGAGTCCAGCGCTTCCGATATCTTGTTCGGCGAAACGCCGGCATCGATGAGCTTCATCGCCACGGCGTGACTTTTGAGCGTCGTCGATTCGAAGCTGAATCCCCCGTTGTCGGATATCACGGCCGCGTAAAGGGCTTCGGCCTCGTCTTTTCGGAGTCCCCAACCGGATTCCGATATCAGTTCTGTGACCATCTCGCCCGTCGCCGAAGCCATCGGCTCTATCCAGACGACGTCGCCAAAACGTTCATTGTCCACGTGGTGATCGATATTTACCAGAGGGCACGCGAAACCGCGCGAGCCCACCTGAGAAAGCGTACGGGCCGTGGTGCTGGTGTCCACGCATACCACTACACCTCTGGGGCCTGGGAAGTCTTTCGGCAAGTTCTCCGGAAGCAGCAAATCGAAGTCGTCGAATAAAAACGAATATCTCTCCGGGCATGAATCCGGACACGCGTGAATCACCCTCTTGGAAAGCCGCCGCCCGACGCGCGCCAAGGCAACCCCGCAACCGAGGGTATCTCCGTCGGGCTTCTCATGACTCAATACCAGCCATGAATCCGATGTGTTCAAGATCCCGACGATCTTTTCGATTATGTTCCTATTGTTTCCCAAGCGAATCTTCTTTCATTACGCGGTCGATGAGCGCGTCAATTTCCCTGGCCTTGCGCTCCGAATCGTCGAGCACGAAATGCAGCTCAGGGATCTGCCTGATGTGCATTTCGCGGCCGAGAAACCTCCTTATGCGCCCCGCGCAGGCATCGAGTGCCGATTTTATCTCCTCCGCCGATGAATAGTCCAAAACGGTGAAGTAAACCTTCGCGTGGCTCAGATCGCGGGAACACTCGACGCAGGTGAGCACCACGTCCTTCAGCCGTTCGTCCTTTAACCTGTTCGAGACGATGTCCGCTATGTCTCGCAGAAATTCCCTGTTCAGCCGTTCTATCCTAAAAGTCGCCATAGGCAAAAACCTCGCGTCTTGTTTCGAAAATGACAAATTCGCCCTCGTCCTCCGCCCTGCGCAGAAATTTAATACACTGATCCGCGCGGGTTCCGGCCTCCTCATAGGAGGAACTCACGAAGGCGACCGCGATATCGGCCCTGTTTCGCATCCCGGCCGGCCCAAGATCAGCGCATGAAACTTTAAAATGCTTCCTGAGCCCGTCGGCGAGGGATCTCATCACCTGTCTCCTGTCTTTCAGGCTGGTCGCGCCGAGTATTTCCATCGACATGCTCACTACTCCGATCCACGATTTCATATATCGAGGGTCTTTTTCTCCGACAGTACTTCATACGCCTCCACTATATCGCCCTCACGGAAGTCCTGAAAACCGGAGAAGCTGAAACCACACTCGTTGCCGGCCATTATCTCCCTCACGTCGTCCTTGAAGTGCTTCAAACTGCTGAGCGAGCCGTCCCAGAGGACTATGCCGTCTCTCACTATCCTGACCTTGGCGCTTCGTTTTATCACGCCATCCTGGACGAAACATCCGGCTATTTTGCCTGCTTTTGGAATTTTGAAGATATTCCGAATCTCGGCCATCCCGAGTATATTTTCGCGCAGCGACGGAGCGAGCATTCCTTCGAGAGCTGCTTTGATGTCCTCCTGCATGTCGTATATGACCCGATACAGGCGTATCTGAACGTTTTCGGCCTCGGAGATTTTCTTGGCGTTTGCGTCGGGTCTCACGTTGAAGCCTATTATGACGGCGTGCGAGACCGCCGCGAGATCGACGTCCGATCCCGAAATGCGCCCCACTCCCTCGTGGATTATATTGATCCTCACCGCGTCGCTGCTCATCTTCATCAATGTGGAATGAAACGCCTCCAAAGAGCCCTGGACGTCGCATTTCAGGATGACGTTGAGCTGCGGGGTGTCGCTGGCCTGCATCTGACTGTAAAGTTCTTCGAGCGTCATGGAAGCGCGTCCCTGGCCCGAGACTTCCTTGTGGGTGGAAATGGCCGTGAGGTCTCTCGCCTCGCGCTCCGAGACTATGAGCCTGAAAGTCTCGCCGGGCATCGGAACGGTTTCGAGTCCAAGCACCTCTATGGGGGTGCTTGGACCGGCGGCGTCGGTCGGACGTCCTTTGTCGTCGAGCATCGCCCGTATCTTGCCCCAGGAAGTATCCGTCGCGACGATATTTCCGCGCCGCAGGGTTCCCTGCTGAACTATGACGGCCGCTACGGGCCCCTTGCCCTTGTCGAGATTCGCCTCGACCACAACCCCTGTCGCCGGAACGGATTCCGACGCTTTCAGCTCGCCCATCTCCGCCACCAGAAGCACCATATCGAGAAGGTTGTCCACTCCCTGGCCGGTCTTCGCGGATATCTCGACCATGATCACATCCCCGCCCCATTCCTCGGGGACAAGCCCGTAGTCGGACAATTGCTGGCGCACGCGTTCCGGTTTCGCGTCCGGTTTATCGACTTTGTTGATGGCTACAATTATCGGCACGCCGGCGGCTTTCGCGTGGTTCATGGCTTCCAGCGTCTGGGGCTTTACGCCGTCCTCGGCGGCCACGACAAGAATGGCTATGTCAGTGACGCTCGCGCCTCGGGCTCTCATCGCGGTAAACGCTTCGTGGCCTGGGGTATCCAAAAACACTATCTCGTTGCCGTTATACATCACCTTGTATGCTCCGATGTGCTGCGTGATGCCTCCGGCTTCTCCTTCTGTGACGCGGGTCTTGCGGATAAAATCGAGCAGCGTTGTCTTTCCGTGGTCGACGTGTCCCAAAACAGTCACGATAGGCGGTCTGGGTTTGGCGTCGACAGCATCGGCGAGGGGCGCTTTTCGCACGGCGTCGGATTTTTTTTCCTCGGTCTTTTGGATCTTTTCCGGTGGTTCCTCCAGCGCCGGCCACGGCTGGGGTCCGCTCGCGGGAATTTCACTTTCCGCCCGCTCCCCGTCCATTTTGATCTCGCAGTTAAGAGCCACGCTTATGACGGTCAGGGCATCTTCCGAAGGGACGGTGTTCGCCGGTATCATGAATCCCTCGTCGATGAGTATCTTCACAAGCTCTGCGGGCAACCGTCCGAGTTTTTTGGCGATATCGCCCACCGTGGCCTTTTCGCCAACGTGCACTACAATGGCCGAACTGGGCTTTTTTTTCGCCGCGGAATTGGCTTCATGCGGAAGATCACGGTTTTTCATTTTTTTTACGTGGTCTTCTATCAGTTGCGCCGTTTCCATATCCAGAGAACTCATATGAGACTTCACTTTAATATTGAGTTCAGCGAGCACCGCAAGCAGTTCCGGATTTGTTTGGCCCAGCAGCTTCGCAAGTTCATAAACTCTGATCTTGTTCATCCACGCAACTCCCCCTTTATTTCGACAAGTCTATAATTTTTCGCGTAAAGCCGCTTCCGGAAGGAAGAGCCACTATCTTCGCGCTGTTGATCCCCACCGCCGCGCCGAGCGATTCGCCCGACAGGCCTGGAATCACGATGATGCCACACGTCGCCGATCTCGCCTTGCGCAGCACGTTTTGCGAGCAGTCTTCCGACGTTATAGCGCATAACTTTTGCCCGGCCCTCAGCGCGTCAAAAACCCTGTCCTGTCCTATCACGAGTTCGCGAGCCCTTCTCGCCAGCCCGAGAAGCGAAAGTATCCTTCGAGTTGCCTCATTCGTCACCGGATTCACCTTTCAAAAGCTTCGCGACTTCGCCGTAGAAGGATCGGTCCACCGGATGTTTTAAGACTCTCGCGAACGCGTTTTTCTTGAGCGCGCGATCGAGACAGGCGGCGTCGCGGCATATGTAAGCCCCTCTTCCCTGCGCGCGTCCTGAAGCGTCTATTGAGACCGAGCCGTCCGGCGCCCTCACCACGCGCAGCATCTCGCCTTTGGGACGTTCCAGGCCGCAGCCGGCGCATTTTCTTGCCCGGCGCGGTTTCGTCAATTTTTCGGAAGGTCCTGCCAAAGTGATTCTCCCGTCGTTTTCTTTATATCGTCGAACAAGTCTTGGAGCGTGGGCAATCTTTCCGGCTCGATCACCTTGATGTCTATTTTCCATCCGGTAAGCCGCGCCGCCAGACGGACGTTCTGCCCGGCTTTGCCTATGGCGAGGGACAGCTGATCTTGTTTGACGTATATCCTGAGGGATTTGTCCTGTTCGAGCACCGGTTCCATCTTGGTCACCTTGGCGGGAGACAGGGCGTTGCGCACGAACTGCATGGTTTCATCGCTCCATATTATCACGTCAATGCGCTCGCCTCCGAGTTCATCGCTTATGGACTTTATGCGCGCGCCCGCGTTGCCCACGCAGGCGCCTACAGGATCCACGTTCATGTCCAGCGACCGCACGGCCACCTTCGCCCGGGCTCCGGCCTCTCTCACGATATTTTTTATCTCAACAGTGCCCTCTGCTATCTCCGGCACTTCAAGTTCGAGCAGGCGCTTTAAAAGGGACGGATGGGTTCTGGAAACGATTATCCTCGGTCCTCGCGTGGTTTTTTTCACTTGCAGGAGAAGAAATTTCTTCCGGTCTCCCGGCGAATATATTTCTCCCGCTATGCGCTCTTCTTTTGGCAGGAACGCCTCTGTTCTGTCGTTTATGCGAACCAGGACATAGTCTCCCTCCGCCTTAAAGATCGTCCCCACTACCATGTCGCCCTCGTGATCGGCGAACTCGTTCAGGATTATCTGCCGCTCCGCGTCCTTCAAACGCTGAATGATGACCTGTCTTGCCGTCTGCGCGGCAATACGACCGAAGTTTTCGGGATTCACCTCGACATACGCGTAATCGCCTATGTCGATGATTTCGTTTCCGTTGCGGCGGGCCTGTTCTATCGTCCATTCGCAATCGGGGTTTGCGACTTCCTCAACTATGTGATATTTTTCCTCTATCAATATCTCTCCGCTTGCGTTATCTATATGTACCTCAACGACCTGAGCGCCGTTTTTATATTTTTTATAGGCAGACGCCATTGCGGCCTCGAGGCTCGAGACGATTATCTCCGTCGGAAGGCCCTTTTCGACCTCTATCTGTTTCAGGGCTTTTATCAAATCCTTCCCAATTTGCAATCCATGTCCCTCCTCATTTTTGCGACGGCCTCGATGCCCGGCCCTTGGTTTCCTCGTCGAAAGCAAGGCTGCCCTTTTTAATGTCGCTGAAGCGCACGTGCCGGATATTTCCGTCGCCGGTCCCGAGGACGACAATCCCTTCCGTGCACGAAACTATGCGTCCTTTTATCTTGCCGAGGCCTTTCACGTCGAGCGCCGCGAGTTTCCCCGCAAAACGGGCGTAATGCTCCTCGGTGTAAAGAGGCCTTTCAATGCCCGGGGAACTGACCTCCAGGAAATATTTTCCGTCGAGAAACGCCTCGCCTCCGCGTTCGGCCTCATCAAAAAAATCCGACAAAGCCCTCGAAACCCGCTCGCAGTCGGCGTGCCCAATCCCTCCGACGGAGTCGATAAAAACTGTAATTCGAGCCGACCCGCCTGATTTTTGGAACTCTGTCCCGACGCATTCGTAGCCTAAAAGAGAAACCCGCTCGCAAATCGTCTTTTTCAAATCGCCGACACGCCTCGATGCCATGCTCCATTCTCCCTATCCCCGCTAAAAAAGGAAGAGTGGGATCTCCCACTCTTCACAATACTTGCTTGCGGATTGGATTCATTATACCACCCGGTTTTTGGAAATTCAATCGATATTTTCCATGGTTATTTTTTGTGGGAAACCAACTTGAAAGGTTTGAAACAAGAATTATTGACACGCCTCATTACATGCGCCCAACTACGTTTACTGCATTCCGGATAAAGAAGAACTTATCAATGAAATCAAAGCTATGCTGGAGATCGAAACCAATTGACTATAGTTAAACGGCAATCCTATTTCCAGGGATCATCATGACGGTTCAGCACACAACGCTCTCCCATCCAGGCAGGGCGAAGAAATCCGCGGCCTTGTGCGGCGTGGTACTGTAAAAACAATCGGGGAATATGACTATTTTACGGCAATTCGCAGCGTGAACGACGTCGCAAAGCCCGTTGCGCAAGCCGATAAACACCCCGGCATACTCGGCGGCGGCGGGCAATTGATTCAGCGGGAGCATCAGCGGGGCAGTCCCGCGTATTGGCGTTTCGCCTCCGTATACGTTCGTGCAGACTTTAATGCCTTTGCCGCGCCATTCGGCGGCGAGATTTTCCCAAAACGCGGCGGGCAGTTGCGTCACGCTTTTCGCATATGGCGCGAGGATGACGCCGCAGCCCTTTTGAAGCGTCCTGCCGCCGTTGAACGGCTGTAAATTCGTCGGCGCGGCCGGTTCTGTTTCGCGCGACAGACCGTAGACGGCAAAACGGTAATAATCTATGAACGAGAGGAAATGTTTGTCGAGATATTTTATTATGTTGTCGGTATAGGGGCGGTCGTGGTGGGCGAACAGGCAGCTGCCCTCGCGGGTGTAGATGACGGCCTGTACGAACTCGTCCATTTCTGTAGGCGAGAGTGTCACGATCCGCTCCTCGCCGAACGTCTCCGCGACTTGTCGGCAGCCGTCTTCGACAACGACGATGGCAATCTCGTCTATGCCGCGTTTCGCACGATACGCGGGCAGAAACGCCATCGCCCAGTACACGTCGCCGAGAGCTTTGTTCGGGCAGATTATGAGATGCGGCGAAGGATACTGATTGCGGATATTTTTGAGCGTTTCGGCGCCGCGAAGCATACGTGCCGTTTTTCGCCGCAGAGTATCGTCGGAAAGCGAATATTCCGCAAACGAATTGTACTCCACGACCTGAACGATCTCGCCGTCATAGCCGAGCCGCTTCAGTTGTGCCGACATCTTCGCGAAGAAACGCGTGACAATGAGGACGAGGCTGTTTTCGGCGGTGTAGTTTCGTACAATTTCAGGCGGCGTTATTGGAATTGTGCGGTACGCCTGTCCCTGTTTTGCCGCGCTGTTGTCGAGAATTGCGGCGGGCATCACCCCGCGCGAAATCAGATAATCCGCCATTTCCTCCGTAGCGTTGCAATGCCCGAACAGCAACACCGCCCGCCCGTCGAACGACCGCACGGCAATGCGGGCATCCAATACGCGAATCATCTTGCTTTTGTACCGCGGCTCCATTCTACATCGCTCCTAATATCACGTCGTCAATAAGCGTTTCCTCCGTCGCGATGCCGCTGTCGAGCAGGTTGCGGAGTTTACGGCCGTGCGGTTCGTCGAACGAACCTATGATTACTTTGTCGCTGAACTCGTAGAGAGAGTACAAGGAGAGTATTTGGAGAGCTTCTTCTCCTTGTATAACTACGCCGTTACGGTTGCCCAGTTTATGGATAAAAGAAGAATGAATGCATTCATTATAATTATGCAGAACAAGAATGAATTCACAGTTAAAAAGCACGTCTTCCGGACGAAACATTCTTAAATGTTCAACGGCATATTTTACATCCGTCATCTTCTCATAGCACCTCGCGTCATCCTTGTGGATAAAGAGTTCGCCATTATTATAGCGGAGAACTCTTTATCCACAAGGATGAATAATGTTATCAATAAAATCATAATGCCCGCTTATTAAAAACATAATGCGATCAAAAAAGATATGCCTTGATCACTGTTGTCAATTTAACACTACAACGAACATAACAGTCTGCAGGGCCATACGATCAGGATTTCATAATCCTATATAATTTTTGGAACCCGCATAAATACAGTGCTAAAAAACTTGTGTTCGTTGCAGTGTTAAGATATGCTCAGGTTCCTGATTTTCCGGAAAAGTGAGTGCCTAATACAAAAAGGCTGCCTTAAACTAGGCAGCCTTTTCTCGATTTCGGATAATTTATTTCGATTCGCGCGCGTTAAAAGCGCGCGCTGCCACTAGGAACCGCTCTCTGAATTTTTGTCTTTCCTCGATTTCAGGAAATCTCCTATCGTCATGGAAATCTCCTCGGTGGGCACTTGCGGGCCGCGGTCCCTGTTCTGCCTGCGGTCGCCGTCTTCCCTGCGGGAACGGTGTTCGCGCTCGCCGCGGGGGGCGATGTTGTTTTCTCTCTGGTACCTTTCCGCCTAGGGGAGCAGGGATTTCAGCGACAGCCTGATTTTTCTGTTAGTGGGATCGACTTCAAGGATGCGGGCTGTAACCTCTTGACCTACGGTCAATACATCGCCCGGCTTCTCGACTCTGGTGCGGCTGAGCTGAGATATGTGGATCAACCCTTCTACGCCCGGTTCCAGTTCGACGAAAGCTCCGAAATCGGCAAGCCTGACTACCTTCACCGTCACGTCCCGTCCCGCCGAGAATCGCGAATCAATATCGCGCCATGGGTCATTGAGCTGTTTGTATCCCAGGCTGATGCGCTTTTTCTCCGTATCTATATCGAGCAGCACGACGGAAACCTTTTGCCCGCGTTTTAAAACTTCCCTGGGGTGTTTTATACGCGTCCAGCTGATATCGCCGATATGTATGAGTCCTTCGATACCAGGCTCTATCTCGACAAAAGCCCCGAACTCCGTCATATTGGTCACGGTACCCTCGGTCTCGGTACCCTTTGTCCAGCGGCTCTCCGCCGATTCCCACGGATCGGGAAGCGCCTGGCGCAGCGAGAGTGAGACGCGATTTTTCTCGCGTTCGATGCCGATGATCTTGACTTTAACCCTATCCCCTTTGGTAACGAGGTCTTTCGCTTTAACGTTGCGCTGCCAGGCAAGTTCGGTGATGTGAATCAGTCCCTCGACCACGCCGCTCAGGTCGACGAAAACCCCGAAACTCGTGATGCTGCTTACCTCGCCCTCCAGCACATCGCCCTCGTGGACTGTGTCGTAAAATTTCTCGCGTTCCACGCCCATCTCCTCCTCCAGTATCGAACGCCTCGAAAGGACGAAACGACGCTTGCCGCGAGCTTTCTCTATGACCTTGGCAGAGAAAGTCTGATCGACCAGCTTGCCTGGGTTTATGCCGCGGCCCTCCTCGGCCAGGTGCGAAATGGGGATGAACCCTTCGAGCCCGCAGCAATCCACTATGAGCCCGCCTTTTACTTTCCTCAGACCCCGCACTTCAACTGTATCGTTTTCAGCGAGTTCTTTTTCAAGGCGATTCCATCTCTCGTCGAACTCACAACGCCACCGGCTCAGAGTCAGTTGGGCTTCCTCGCCCTGACTGATGCTGGTCACCTGCACGCGGACCTTGTCGTTTACGACCGGTTCTTGCTCGGATTCGACCAGAACAGGATGCGTCCACTCCTTCTGAGGGAGAAAACCCTCGCACTTGAAGCCCACGTCTACAAGCCAACCATCGTCTTTGGAGTTCACGATCACTCCTTCGACCACCGAGCCGCGATGGATTTCGATGTCACCCATCTGCTCCATAAAGCTCTCCATCGTCTCTTCCGCAGCAGAATTTTCCTGCGGTTGCGTCGTAAATTCTCCGTCGCGGATTTCATCCACCATTACCGTCACAGCCTCCTCGAACCTACAGCTTCTAATTTTGCAGTCAAATCGTTTACGAGCCAGTCGGGGGTGCTCCCACCCGCGGCCACTCCTATTTTGCTCTTATCCCGCAACCACCCCTCGTCCAATTCCTCGGCGCTCTCTATCCATGTTACGTCCAAGCCTGAGGATTGCGATATCTCCACGAGCACACGCGTGTTGGCGCTGTTTTTACCGCCTATGACGACGAGCGCATCCACACTCTCGGCAAGTTTTTTTACCGCTTCCTGCCGCTCGATGGTCGCCCTGCATATAGTATTATATACCCTCAATTCCTTCGCCAAAAATACAAATTTTGACACTAAAGCAGCTAAAGTCGCTTCTTTTTGCGTCGTCTGACTCAATATTCCTATTTTACCGCAGGGACACGGTAAATAAATGCGGTTTTCGCTTTTGACTACAAGCGCTTCTCCGGCTATATGCCCTAAAATGCCTCTCACCTCGGGATGCTCCAAATCCCCAAGGACGACGACTTGATATCCTTCCCGGTCGAGTTCCGCGGCTTTTTTCTGTACGTTTCGGACGAATGGGCACGTTCCGTCGAAAATCACGCGACATTTTCCCTTCAATTCGCCGTACTCGCCGCGAGAAATACCGTGAGCCCGTATAAACGCCACCGCCCCGTCCGGAATTTCCGCAATCCGCAGCGCCACTTTCAGGCCAAGCCCGCGGAGCCTCTCTACTTCCTTGGGGTTGTGTATCGGGTTTCCCAGTGCGTAAACCGATTCATTCTCGAGAAGGGCAAGCTCCAATTTTTCTATAGCCCTTCTGACCCCGAAACAAAGTCCCGTCGGGTTTGCGATCACAAAATTCACGACAACTCTCCGCCCGAAATTCGCATGGCTATCTCGTCAACAACTTTATCAAAATTGATGTCCGAAAGATCATACCACAAAATCGGCCGAAATTGACTAAACCACGTCATTTGTCTGCGCGAAAATGCCTTGGTCGATTTGATATCCGACAGCAGGGCTTCCTCCAATGTCATCCGGCCTTTCAAATACAGTACGAGTTCTTTGTAGCCAAAACCTCTCATCGATGGATGTCCCGCGGAATAACCCCTTGACATCAGCCATTCGACTTCCTCGGGATATCCGCTGCTGAACTGCTCGGCCGCGCGCGTCTCAATTTTTTTATAAAGAACATCTCTTGGCGCTTTGACTCCGAAATAAAAAATTTTCATGCCTCCGATTTTTTTTCTGTCGCGGTACATCTCCGTGGGGCTCTTTCCAGTGAGCGTCCATATTTCAAGAGCCCTCAGGAGGCGGTACGTGTCGTTGGGGTGTATCCTAAGCGCGGAGTCCGGATCTACTTCCGCAAGCCGGACGTGCATGGCCTCATTGCCTTTTTCCGACATTTCGCGCTCCAGGTGTTCCCGCGCGGTTGGATCTTTCGGCAGACCGTCCGAGAGCATATTGCCCTCCAGCGCTTTGTAATAAAGTGGAGAGCCCCCGGCGAGTATCGGGATTCTGCCGCGCGCAAGGATCCTTCTCACTGCGTCCTCAGCGCGTCTCACAAAGTCGGCGGCGGAAAATTCCTCGTCCGGGTCGGCTATGTCGATCAGGTGATGCGGGACGATCTTTCTGTCCTTGGGCGAAATTTTATCGGTGCCGACGTCCATGTACCTGTATATCTGACGGGAATCGACCGAGACGACTTCCCCGGAAAGCCGTCTCGCCAGTTCGAAAGCGGCCTTCGTCTTGCCGGCGGCGGTCGGCCCCACTATCGCGTAAAACTCTCCGCTCATCGCTCGAACCAGCTTTTGAGTTTTTCGCCGGCGAGGAAGATCGTCGTGGGGCGCCCGTGGGGGCAACTGTAAGGCTGCCGGCACTTTTCAAGCCTGTCGAAAAGATCTAGCGCCTCCTCGCGTTCCACGATCCGGCCCAGCTTTATGGCGTCACGGCAGGCTGTTCTCGCCCATCTCCACCATATTTCCCTGTCGCGCTTCGACGGGTCCGTCTCTTCCTCTATGCCCTTCAACGCCGACCGAAGTATCTCCAGCGGCGACAGCCTTCCCAACCCCCGCAGGGCAGGGAGCGACGTCATCACCGGCTCGGTTCCGTCCGAGCCCTCGTCCTGCGGAAAACGAAACGCGAAACCCATCTTCGAGAGTTCATCCCTGTTCCGCATGACGGCCGCGGCGACAGCCGAAGGAAGTTCCTGCGGCGACAAAAGCAATTGCGACGCGGCCCGGCTTCCGGAGAACGAATCCTCTATCCCTTCGTACAAAATACGCTCGTGGGCGGCATGAGCGTCGAGAAGGCAAAGCCCTCTGGGATCGTCGAACACTAGATACCCTCCCTGGGTCTGTCCCAAATATTTTCTGGACGCGCCCATTTCCTCGTCGGAGAACAAATCCTTCGTGCCGCCCGGCAATATGTTCGAGGCACTCTCAGCGCCCGCTGAAGTATGCCGGCCGGTTTCGGGCGTCTCGGGGATATAGTTCTCCCAGGAATTTGGGGATGTTTCATGGGGCGAATGCGGGAAATCCAGGGTCGCGGTTTCTTTACTGAATCCGCCGCCGTAGAGCAGGGCTTTTTTGGCCCCTCTCAAGACCAACTCAAACACGGCGCCTTGATGTCTGAAGCGCACCTCGGCTTTGGCCGGATGAACATTGACGTCAACGTCCTCCGGGCGAAAATCGAGCATCACTATCCATTCGCCGAAAATGGAAGCTCCGGTCGCGTTCAAAGCGCTCCTGATCGTTGAATCCTGCACCCTGCGGCCGTTCACGAAAGCGGTCAGGCTGACGCGTTTAGAGCCGGGGAGGGCGTTCCACCAGAGGACGAGCGCGCCTTCCGCTGAGCGGGCCTCGGCGCGCACGGAACGGGACTCTTGTCCCCACAGCGAGGCCAAGAGTTCGTCCGTATCCGCTACGCCTCCGATATCGAGCATCTCCTTCCCGTCGTTGGACACTCTGAATCGAATTCCGGGACGCGCGACGGCGTAATCCTGGACCACCTGAATTATCCGTTTCAACTCGGAGGACGCGCTTTTCAAAAATTTCCTTCTGCCCGGGAGATTATAAAAGAGATCATCCACCTGAACGCGCGTTCCCGGCATACATGGAACCCTCGAACAGTAAATCACGGAACCGCCCTCTATTTTTATCACGCCGCCGGAGTCGTCATCCCGCCTCCTGCTGCGCAGTTCCATGCGGCTAACTGCCGCTATGCTTGCCAGGGCTTCCCCCCTGTATCCCAGTGTGCGGACGTGCTCCAGATCATCGAGCGTCGATATTTTGCTCGTCGCGTGCCGTTCGACCGCCAGAGAAATATCGCCCCAGGCGATCCCGCAGCCGTTGTCCTCGATGACGAGTGACGCCCTACCGCCCTGCGAGAGCGCGATCTTCACGTCCGACGCTCTCGCGTCGATCGAGTTCTCCAGCATCTCCTTCGCGGCCGAGACGGGACGCTCGATGACCTCGCCGGCGGCTATGCGGCTCGCGACAGTCTCGTCGAGCTTTTTTATGGAAGTTGAATCCACGGGTAGAACCTTGGGACTCCGTCCCAAACCCCGCCGGGGAACAAGTTCCCCGGATCCCTTTTACGAGGGTGCAGGGAGCTTGCCCCCTGCCGGGTTCGGGCAGTGCCCGAGGTTTTGATTGCAGCATTTTTTTCGGTCATTTGAGTCCCAATATTTCCCTGCTCTTTTTTCGCAGCCGCAAGATCATTTCGAGGGCCTCGATCGGCGTCATGCGGTTTGGGTCGCACTGAGAGAGTTCCTCTATAATTCCCTCGCGCTCGGCGTCGAAAAATATCTCCTTCTGCACGTTTTTTCTGGATATCTCGGACAGCGCCGGCTGCGAATGCCCCGACGACCTTTCCAGTTCGTCGAGTATCTCCTGCGCGCGCGTCACAACCAAAGAGGGCACTCCTGCAAGACGCGCGACCTCCACTCCGTAAGACCGGTCGGCCGGGCCTTCCGTCACTTTGTGCAGGAACCTGATGCCGTTTTTGGATTCCTCCACCGCCATGCTCAAGTTCACGAGTTGGGGCAGCGACAGGTTCGTGAGTTCGTGATAGTGAGTGGCGAATAGCGCCTTTGTGCGCCCTTCGACGTTGAGGTCGAGAAACTCCAGCACCGCCCACGCTATGCTCATTCCGTCGTATGTCGACGTGCCCCTGCCTATCTCGTCGAGTATCACGAGACTGCTGGGCGTGACGTGACGAAGAATGTTCGCGGTCTCTACCATCTCCACCATGAACGTGCTGCGGCCCATGGAGAGTTCGT
>JAITRO010000067.1 GCA_031288335.1 Synergistaceae bacterium
TATGTACCAGATAACGGTTGTGAACGATGAGGAGGAAGTAGTCCGGAAAATTCCGGCAGACAGCATTTTGCGCGTGATCGAGAACATCGAGCGTATGCGCGGCATAAGCATCGACACGAGAGCGTAGCGAAATAAGGGAACAATAAATTGCCCCCGCCGTTTAAAAAGCGGCGGGGGCAATTATTGTTCCGGTAGGGGGCGGATATTATCCGCCGTCTTTTATTCTATGACAGTGTTCCCGAAGTAAAAGGCACTCCACGACGTCCTCTCTACGCCCTTTACGTTTTCCGGGATGACGAAGTCGTCCGTCGGGTAAAAGAGCGGGACTATGGGCATATCGTTCATGAATATCGCGTTGGCCTTATACATGGCCTCGTCGCGCTCCTTGCCGGACAGCGACATCGATTGGGCTATCAGTTTGTCGTACTCGGCGTTTTTCCATCTCGGCCAGTTGGTGCCGGCGTCCGACGTGAACATATCCAGGAATGTCATCGGATCGGCATAGTCACCCCACCAGTGCCCTCTGGCTATGTCGTAATTGCCGCTCTTGCGGCTTTCGAGGAACACCTGCCACTCCTGATTCATGAGCTTGACGTTTATGCCGAGTTCGCGCCGCCACATCTCCTGCACCGCTTCCGCATGTTGTTTGTGCGCTTCCGACGTGTTGTAAAGAAGCGTCAGCTCCGGGAAGTCCTTCCCGTCAGGATATCCCGCGCCGGCCAGAAGCTTGCGTGCCTCATCCGGTTTGGCGCTGCCTGCCGGGTCCATCCCAAAATTGCCGGAAGTTTTGCTGAAATCCTTGCCGGCGCTGTCCAACAGTCCCTGCGCCACCACGTTGATCGCCGGGATATCGACTCCCTGCAGGACTTTTTCGACGAGCGCCTTGCGGTCAACGGCAAGCGCCAGGGCTTTGCGGACGCGCACGTCGTCGAGAGGCTTCTTCTCGGTGTTGATTGTGTAGAAGTACGTCACGATCTGCGGAAACGCCACAAAGCCCTTCGTCTTCGAGATCCTGGGCATTTCGGCGGATGGGAAATTTTCAAGGATGTTCAGGTCGCCGTTCTCGAACGCCGCCAGCTCTGTAGAAGCCTCGTTAATGAAGCTGCTCTCGATGCGGGGGAGTTTGACCGCCGAGACGTTCCAGTAATTCGGGTTCTTCTCCATGACAAGGCCGGCCGCCCCATATTCTTTCAATATATATGGCCCGTTGCCGGCGTAAGTCTTCGCTGAGAGTGCCCACTTCTCCGGATCGTTCTCCACAATGTCGCTTCTCACCGGCATGTAAGCCATGAAGGCTGTCAGCTGAGGGAAAAACGACGTCGGGTTTTCCAGCTCGACGACCAGCGTCTTGTCGTCCTTCGCCGTCACCCCGACATCCTCGGGCGTGGCTTTGCCGTTGTAGCGGGCTTCGCCGTTCTTTATGAAATAAAATATGTAAGCGTAGGTGGAAGCGACTTCGGGGTCAAGCACGCGCTTCCACGAGTACTCGAAATCCTTGGCCGTCACGGGCTTGCCGTCCGACCACTTCGCGTCGCGCAGGTGAAATGTGTAGGTTTTGCCGTCCGCGGAAACATCCCACGACTGCGCTATGCCGGGGATGAGTTTCCCGTTGCTGTCGCGGAGCAGCCCCTCGTAGCAGTGGTTGATGATATACCCGGCCATCAGGTCGCTGTTCCTGGTCGGGTCGAGCGTCTTAGGCTCCGTCGTCAAGTTGTAGCGGATCACCTGTTCGGGTTGGGCCGCCGCCGGAGGCGTGCAGCCGAGCACGGAGATCAGCAATGCCACCGCCACCGCGCCGCATACCACAAGGCAGGCGCCATTGCGGGTATTAGATATCGCGTTCATTGAACATCATCCTTTCCGTAATTTTATCCGCCGCTTCAGGGCGGCGGGCTTTGGCTGCCGCAGAGCCGGCAGGCAACGTAATGGCCGGCTCCCCTGTCTGCCAGAGCCGGCACTCGATCCGCGCACAGCTTCTCGGCATGAGGGCACCTGGTTCTGAAAGCGCAGCCGGATGGCGGATCTATCGGGCTTGGCACGTCTCCTTTCAGTGTTATCCTCCTTTCTCCCTCGCCTTCTTTCTGTCTGCCGATCCGCGGTATGGAGGAGAACAGCGCTTTCGTGTACGGGTGTTCCGGGTTTCCGTACAGCTCCTCCGTCGGCGCGATTTCGACTATTCTTCCCAGGTACATCACCCCCACTCTGTCCGATATGTGGCGGATCATGGACAGGTCATGAGCTATAAAGAGGTACGTCAGGCCGTACAGATCGCGCAAGTCTTCCAGGATGTTCACCACCTGCGCCTGTATCGAGACGTCCAGAGCCGATATCGGCTCGTCGCACACCATGAACTCGGGTTCCGCGGAAAGCGCTCTCGCGATGCCTATCCTTTGACGCTGGCCGCCGCTGAACTCGTGCGGGTAACGCATCGCGTGATCAGGGTTCATGCCGACCTGCCGCAAGAGGTCGTGAACGCGGTTCATCCGCTCGGAGCGCGTTCCTATGCCGTGGATGACCATGGGCTCCGATATGATGTCGCCCACCGTCATGCGCGGATTGAGAGACGCGTAGGGATCCTGGAAGATCATCTGCATCTTCCGCCTGTCCGGCGCCGCCTTCCCTGAGAACATTATCTCTCCTTCCGTCGGCTCGTAGAGGCGGACGATCGTCCTGCCAAGCGTGGATTTCCCGCACCCGCTCTCTCCAACCAGCCCTACCGTCTCGCCCCTCCCGATGGAAAGGTCGACGCCGTCGACTGCCTTCACGGTGCGCTTTTCTTTGGAGAAAAAGCTCCGCGAACGCGCCGGGAAGTATTTTTTGAGCCCCCGCACATCCAGAAGCGGCGCTTCACCGACGGCGGGGCGATTGTGACGGCTCATTTCGGCGCCTCAGGGTCGAGGCGCCAGCATGAGGCCCTGTGCCGGCCCTCTCCATAAAAAGCGGGCCGGTTCGAGAGGCATATCCTCATGGCTTCCCGGCATCGTTCGACGAACGGACAGCCGGCCGGCGGCTTCAAAAGATCCGGCGGAGTCCCGGGAATCGGAACGAGGCGCTCACGTCCCGCGCCGCCGAAAGCCGGTATGCAGCGCATGAGCCCCTTCGTGTACGGGTGCAGCGGGTTTTCGAATAATTCCTCGGAAGGCGCTTCCTCCATGATCTGTCCCCCATACATGACTATGATGCGCGAGCAGGCCTCCGACACGACAGCCAAATCGTGGGTTATCAGGATGATCGAGGCGCCGGTCTTCTCGCGCAGGCCTGCCATCAGCTCCAGTATCTGAGCCTGGATCGTGACGTCGAGGGCGGTCGTGGGCTCGTCCGCTATGAGCAGGGATGGACCGCAGACGAGGGCCATCGCTATCATGGCCCGCTGGCGCATCCCGCCGCTGAATTCGTGCGGGTAAGCGCCGAACCGCGCCTCCGGATCCGGTATTCCGACCAGGTTCAGCATCTCTATCGCGCGGGTCCTTGCCTCGGCGGGGCTCTTTTTCCCGCCATGCACGGCGAGCGCTTCCACTATCTGCTCGCCGATGGTGAAGACCGGGTTCAGTGAGGTCATCGGATCCTGGAAGACCATCGATATCTCGTTCCCGCGCAGCGCTCTCATGTTTCCCGCGCTCTTGCTCAGGATGTCCTCCCCGCGAAAGGTCACGTTCCCCGACATGATCCTCCCGGGATATGGAAGAAGGCGCAGAACCGCGAGGGACGTCACGCTCTTCCCGCTGCCGGACTCTCCCACGATGCCGACCGTTTCCCCGGGGTCCACATGAAAGCTGATGCCCCTTATGGCCTTGACCTCCCCGACATGGGTGAAAAACGAGACGCAAAGATCCCTGACGGCAAGCAACGGACGGGCCGCGCCGTTTTTTTCGTCCATTGCCGGCACGCTCACCTTCTGAGCCTGGGGTCGAGCGCGTCCCTGAGGCCGTCGCCGACGAAGTTGAAGCCGAGCATAGCGGCGCATATGAATATCGCGGGGAAGAAGAGCTGATACGGGTACGACCGAAGTGCCCCGAGGGAGTCGGAACAGAGCGAGCCCCATGAAGCCAGAGGCGCCGAGATGCCCAGCCCTATGAAGCTCAGAAACGACTCGGTGAATACGGCGCCGGGGATCATCATGGTCGCCGTGACGAGTATGGGGCCCATGGAGTTCGGTATGAGATGTCTCGTCAGTATCCGCCACCGGCTCGCTCCCTGCACGAGCGCTGCCAGGACGAACTCCTGCTCTTTCAGGTTCATGACCTGCCCGCGCACGATCCTCGCCATATTCACCCAATAGACGAGGGCTATGGCTATGAGTATGTTGTGAAGCCCTGTCCCCAGCCACATCATCAGGAGTATCGCGTAGAGCATCAGCGGGATTGTCCATATTATATCGACTATCCGCATCATGACATTGTCCGTCCGTCCTCCGGAGTACCCGGCTAAACCGCCGTAAACCACGCCAATGGCGCAGCTTATGAAAGTCGCCATGAAGCTTATGAGAAGGGATATCCGGCCTCCCGTCATAACCCGCACGAAGAGATCGCGTCCCAGGCTGTCCGTGCCGAAGATATACTCGGCGCCCGGGGGCTCGTTCGTGCGATTCAAGTCCTGTTCCCTGTAGGAGTGAGTCGATACGGCAGGCCCGATCAGCGCCAGCAGGACAATGGACGCGACGAGCACGAGCCCGAACATGGCGGTCGGGTTTTTTCGGAAGCGCCGCCACGCGTCCTGCAGATATGTCATGCTGGGACGGATGATCTTTTCGGAAAGCCGGAGTTCCGGAGGAAGGGCTTCCCACCTGTCCCCGCCGGTCATTTGTCCACCCTGATGCGCGGATCGATAAGCCCGTAGATAAGATCCACTATGAGGATAGCCGCGCAGAGAAGAATGGCGTCAAGTATGGTGAGCCCCATGAGAACCGTGTAGTCGCGGTTTGTGATGCTGTCCACGAAAAACTTGCCCATGCCGGGGATCGCGAACACCTTCTCGACGACGAACGACCCGGTGATCACAGTCGCGATGAGGGGGCCGATATATGTCACTACCGGGATGAGAGAGTTGCGGAGCGCGTGTTTGAAGAAAACCTGAAATTCAGGGACGCCTTTCGCCCGAGCAGTCCTGATATAATCCTGGCCCATCGCCTCCAACATGCTGGAGCGCACAAGCCGTGTGACAAACGAGAGCGAGTAGCCGCCCAGCGCTATCGCCGGCAGGACGAAGTGTTTCCAGGTGCGGAGTCCAAACGTTGGGAAAATCCTGAGCCTGCTGCTGAATATATAGATAAGAAGGGTGGCCAGGACGAAACTCGGTATCGTCTGGCCGAGCGTTGCCATGAACCTGATGGCCTGATCCGGGAAGGAATCCCTCTTCACCGCCGAGAATATTCCGGCAGGGATGCCGATCAAAAGCACAAAGACGAACGTCACCGCGCCGAGCTTGGCCGACGCGGGCATACTCTGTTTTATGATGTCGTTCACCGAGACGCCTATTTTCTGAAACGACGGGCCCAAGTCCCACACAAGCAGTCCCTTCACGTAATTGGCATACTGCACGTAAAGCGGCTCGTCGAGGCGGTATTTTGCCTCAAGGACCCTTAACACCTCCGGCGGAACTTCTTTGTCCTGTGCGAAGGGCCCTCCCGGTATCGAGTGCATCATGAAAAAAGTCAGCGTGACGATGACCGCCAGCGTCAAAGCGATGGAGAATACGCGGCTTATTACGAATCTTGCCAACCCTGCATCACACTCCTCAACGGCTATGATCCCTGCTTCTAAGGCAAATACATTTTTGAATACCGATTTTGTCGCAATAACGGAGAATAGTATCAGGAATTTTCACGCCGTTGTCAAGCACGAGGCCGATCGTGAAATAATTTCCGCCAAGGTGAAAAAACTATTTTGCGCGACACATATGTATGGTTGAGTCGTTGATGAATATACGGATATTATCACAGACGAACAGTAAATTTCGTTATTGGATATTGACATGTTTTAAAAGACGATTATGCTATTAATGCAGGGGAGGTTTAACTTCGACTGACATGCCGCTTTAGGGGATAGCGGCGTTGATGATAAATAAACGGTAAAAAAAGAACATTTAAGGAGGTGAGGCCATAGGGTAGGTATAAAGACCAGGGAAGGTGCGCCTATTCACACACGGAAGTTCCGGGGGCATGGACGTTTTCCCCGGACGGCAAACAATTACAACAGGGAGGTTGTAAGCAATGCGCGTAATGCATAATATCCCCTCGTTGCAGGCTTATAACGCGCTTACAGCGACGAACTCGGCCCTACAGAAATCGATAAACAAGCTCTCCACAGGGTTGAGGATCAACGGCGCCGCGGACGACGCGGCGGGACTCGCGATATCCGAGAAGATGCGCGCCCAGATCAACGGTCTGGACCGCGCGGCGTCGAATGCGCAGGACGGCATCAGCATGATCCAGACGGCGGAAGGAGCGCTCTCCGAGACGCACTCCATCCTTCAGAGGATGCGCGAGCTGTCCGTGCAGGCGGCTAACGACACGCTGACCCAGGAAGACAGGCAGTACATCCAGTTGGAAGTGGATCAGCTCTCGGAAGAGATAACCCGCATCGCGAACACCACGCAGTTCAACAAAAAGAAACTGCTCGACGGTTCCGCCGCGGTGCTCTGGTCGTCGGACAAACTGGCCACTAAAGCGTTGGTCAACGGCGGTCTGCGCCAAACCGACCAATTCGGCCAGAAGGCAGCCGTGGAGGGCAACTTCAAGATCTCCATCAATGCGGCTCCCGGACAAGCCCAGATCCAGAAGACCGACATATTCAAGATCAAGCACGAGAACGTGATCATGAACCTGTCGATCGACAAGAACAAAGGCTTCGAGGACATCGAGGTCGACAACCTGCCCGCAGGCATGTACAACGTCTACCAGGGAGGGGCAACCGGAGCCACGGTGCAGATCGGCGGCACGTACGGTATCACGACGGCCGAGTTCAGTAAATCTTTCTCGATCAACAAGGCCTCGATCAATCAGGCGACGCTCGATAACACCAATATCCTGCTCGAGGTAATCGACGTCAATACCGGGGCCGGCACGGTGACTTTCCGCGCTCAGGTCAACACGCTGAGCGTCGACGGCACGGTGCATAGCTATTCCGACGATAACCTGATCGTGAGCACGAAGGGCGTGGCAAGCGGTTACAACGCGCTCGGCTTCACGTTCAGCCAGGCGAATGCGATAGCGCTGAAGAGTAATAGCGCGGCCGCCGCATTCGGGATCGGCAATAAGATCGTCATCAACATGTCCGCCAATAAAACCTTAGCGGTGGATTCGGACGGAAAGACAGTAGCGAGCACAAAGGTGACGGACATAGTGATCTCCGCGACGGTAAATCCGAACTGGCCGAACGCCTGGTATGCCAATGTCGCTAAGCCCGCCAGCGGCGGCAAGGTGATAACGAATCGATACACCATCGACGCGGAAGCGGTGCAGAACAAAGACATCCAGTTCAAGAACTTCTATCTGAACTCGGCCAACGGCACGGTGTATGAGGGCAACGTCATCATCACCTTTAATGATAAATTTGTCAAGGACTCAAAACTCACCTCCAGCACGACCGCTCTCCGCGCCACTTTCGAGGCGGCGTATGTCGGGCAGGTGGCGAAGGGCGATGTAAAGCTGCGCGACCTCGACAAATTCTGGGATGCTAACGGCAAATTCCTGCTGGACGACCCGAAGGAACTCACGATCTATCAGGGCAACGGCGACAAGACCAGCGTCATGCTCTACGCGACCGACACACTTGAGGACGTGCGCGGCAAGCTGAACGACGCGGTAGCGAACGGTCTGGGCCAGGGGCAGTACGTCAAGACGCCTGGCGCGGAATTCGTGAGCTTCGTCGAGGACAAGACGATAGGCCCAAAGGGCAAGGTGATCGACGCGGGCAATCAGATCAACGACAACCCGATGTCCGTGCCCGGCACTCTGGTTATCCGCAGTCTCATTCCAGGATCCAACGGAGGACTCAACTTTTCCGGCGACGAGGACCTCATCAAGGCGCTTTCGCTCAACGTGATTCAGGAATCCAAAGATAACACGTTCAGGGTGTCGATAGCCGACGCCCACAACGGAAAGAACGTCGCGAGCAACGTCAAGATAACCGGCAACGTGCTCTATGGCGTGGTCAACCCCAACGTCGACGTGGAGTTCGATATGATGGCCGATGTCAACGTCACATGGAACGAGACCACCAAGAAGTTCGACCTGGCGGCTGACAGCGGAACCTACGAGACGATCCTTCACCTTGCGGACAACACAACTGTCTTCCAGATAGGCGCAAACCAAGGAGAGGACATGGGTGTCAACATCGGCGACATGAGTTCTCACGCGCTTGGCGTGGATAAAGTGCTCGTCACCGACAGAGACTCCGCGGCACGCAGCATCACCGTGATCGACAACGCGATAAGCAAAGTATCGACGCAGCGCGCGAAACTTGGCGCGTATCAGAACAGGTTGGAGCACACCATCAATAACCTGACGACCGCCAGTACGAACACGACGGCCGCCGAAAGCCGCATCCGCGACGCCGACATGGCCAAGGAGATGATGGAGTTCACCAAACTCAACATCCTGAGCCAGGCCGGCAACTCGATGCTGGCGCAGGCCAATTCACTGCCGCAGAACGTTCTGTCGCTGTTGAG
>JAITRO010000080.1 GCA_031288335.1 Synergistaceae bacterium
ACCCACGACCGCAGGCTCGCGGAAACGGCAGGCGACCGCCTGCTGTTCATCGAAGACGCTAAAATCAAGACATTCGAGGTACGGATGACTCCTTAACCACAGGCAAAACCACAACAACCAAAGCAGTCAGCATACCAATGTCAATAGGTTAACACTACAACAAACATAAAGATCTGCAGGGCCATAAGATCAGGATTTCATAATCCTATATAATTTTTGGAACCCGCATAAATACATGGCTAAAAATCTTGTGTTCGTTGTAGTGTTAACTAAAAATTCAAGTCTGAATCTTTCCCGTAAATTCCCGATGCGTTTGCCCTGAGTTACGAATAGTTATGATTTATTTTTAACGAGTTCTTCCCGACGAAGCCGTTTTCTCTTTTCCTCCGAATAATCCAGCGCGCGCGTCTCGCCGTTCAGGACACGCATCGCTCCTTCCGCCAGCGCGCTCATTTCCTCCTCGCCTGGGACAATTTCGACAGGGGCTATGAACTCGACTCGCGAGCGTATCAGCTCCGTGAGAAGTCCGAAACGAGCCATTCCGCCCGTGATAATTACGCGGTCCACCCTGCCGGAGCAGACTGCGGCCATAGCGCCTATGTCCTTGGCCACCTGAAAGGCGAACGCCTCCACAACGCCGCGCGCGGCGCAATCTCCGGCCTGTACCCTGTTTTCGACCTCGTGCATGTCCTTAGTGCCCAGATATGAGTACACGCCGCCCTCGCCGTTCAGCCTGAGCTTCGCTTCTTTACGGGAATAACCGCGTTCGAAACACATGTCGACCACGGCGAGCACCGGAACACTTCCCGCCCTGTCCACCGAAAAACTGCCCTCGTTCATCGCGTCGCACGCGTCGGCCACCCTGCCGTTCAAGTGAGCGCCGACGCTTATCCCTGTGCCCAGATGTACCGCCACAAATCTCGCGTCCTCGTACCGTTTCCCGATGCTCTCCGCAACCTTCCTGGCAACAGCCTTCTGATTCAGCGCATGAAAGCGCGAGACCCTGTCGATGCCGGCCAGTCCTGAGTATCTGGCCTCGGGAATAAATTCGTCGGTCGATACCGGATCCACTATGAACGCCGCGCATCCCGCCATGCCCGCGAATTCTCCGGCCAGAAGCGGGCCAAGGCATGAGGCGTGTTCGCCGTATTTCATGCTTCGCGCGTCGATGAGCAGCTCTTCCGAGACTTCGTACACACCGCCTGGAAGCGGGGCAAGTATCCCTCCTCTGCCGACGATGGCGTCAAGCTCTCCGTACTTGATCTCCCTGCGATCCAATATTTCGGATACCAATTTTTTCCTGTAGGGGATTTGGTCCGCGAGCGAATCAAACGCTTTCAATTGGGATGCGCCGTGCGCGGCGGATTCCTGAAAAATCATATCGTCCCCGCGGAACGTCGCAATTTTCGTGGAAGTCGCTCCAGGATTGATGACAAGTATTTTCGATATCATAAACTCACCCTGTTTCCATTATTAAATTAGGTCGTCGCTGTACGCGGTCAGGTTGGGCAGCCAATTATACCGTATAAGCCTGTAGTTTCCCCATTGCGCCGGTATCGGCCTGTATTCGATCAGATGTACCGCGCAGTGATCGAGTCCGAAACGGAAGATATATCCGAGATCGATGCCGAAAATCCCGGATATTATGCTCCACATACAAGCGCCGTGAGCGGCAATGAGTATATTCGACAACTCTTCGGATGTGCGCGCTATCCGTTCGAACGCTTTCATCCCTCGTTCGCGCAGACGTACAAACGTCTCCCCGCCGGGCGCCGCCACGTTTGCCAGATCGAGGCCGCGTTCGCGGAATATGTCGATGTAGTTTTCCCTGATTTCGACTACGGCTTTGCCGTCCCACTCACCCATGTTTATCTCGCGCAGCTCGGGGTCGCGCTCGACCTCGCGCATCGGCGGCCGCTGCAGCTCGGCGACAATATCCGCCGTTTCGGCCGCGCGCGACAAATCGCTGGAAATAATGCGGTCGAATCGAATGGACGACATCTCGGCTCCAATATGTTTTGCCTGTTCTCTTCCCAGCAGCGAAAGCGGGTAATCGGTCCAGCCGTATACATAGGAACGCTCGTCGGGAAACTGCGGCTTTCCATGACGCAGCATATAAATTTGAAGTCTGCGTTCCGCTTTGTTATCCGAAATGTCCGTGGCCGTAACTGTCATTTTTGTCATCACTTCCTATCGTCGTGTAGTTTACACCTTCAATGAAGACGTGTGAAGGCTGAAACTAAACCGCGGGCAAGATCTTGGGACTTCGTCCTAAATCCCGGCAAGGGACTTGTTCCCGCACCCTTTTCATAATTAATTTGGGAATTGAGAAACGTTTCCACGTTTCTGCTATAATATTTTCGACTTTTTGTATAGGAGCGAGTTTATTGGCAGATAAGACACTTCTTCCCGCGGTACTTGTTAATTCTTATGTAGCCGCTTTAATAAGCGTCAGCGATGGAGTTGGCATGATCGCGGAATTTGTCAAACCAGAGATGGCGAGAGGCGTTAAAGCTCCAGGCAGCCGAGCGGCTGCTTTTATCGGAATCATCGGTGGGCCGAGCCATTGCACTGTGGCGCTGATGGCCGATATATCCGCGTTCAGCGCTTACGTGAATGCTTTTACCGGTGGAATAATAAAAGCCGATCCCAACGACAGCATGTCCATGAGCGTGCTGGGAGAGATCACCAACATGGTCAGCGGCAGGGCGCTGACATTGGCCGAAATGCCAGGCCTCGACATTACGCCCCCTCAATTGTTCTCAGGCGATAATATCAAACTATCTCCCACAGTGAAGGCGAATGTAAAAAGTTTCACACTGCCGTTTGACGTGAGTGATGGCAGAATATATCTGGTGCTCTCCGTGTATTGATACCGCAGCGTCACTGACGAGATTGTTTTTCGGCGATTGACTTCAGAACGGACTCGAATTCGGGCGTTTCGAAAAAAAATCGGGTACGGGAGGGAACCAATTCGCGCGCTTCCTCGATGCGCCCTTCTCCCAAAAAGCGGCGCACGCGCGAGGCGCTGACAGGTTCACCGCGGATTTCAAGGCGCTTCAGTTCCGTAACCTGTATGCCGCGAGGAGGAAGGACGCGCTTCATGATCTGATTGTAAACGCGGGTGATGCCTGAGAAAGGCTCCTCGCCGGCGAAACGCCGTGTCACCCGCAAGACCGGTGCGATTTTGGATGCGAAAATCTCGAGGTCGAGTTCGGCATGAGCGGAAGCGAGATCTTCCTCGCGCGTGAAGTACGAGGGGAAAGTCGCTCCCGATACCGCGTAATCGCCGCCGCTCGCGACGATCACGTTGCCGATGTCCGATACGCCTTCGCTGACGAGACGAAGACGGACGTCGAACGGAAATTCGGAGATATCCTCTTTCACCACGAGCGCATAAAGCCTGCCGCTCGCGGCGGCCGCCTGTTCGATGAGGTACCTGTGTCCCAGCGTGAAGGGATTGCAATTCACCACCACACAGGAAGCGTCGCAAATCCCGCTTCCCGCGGTTTCGGCAAGCTCAGCCAGCCCGGCCAAAAATTCTTCCATCCCTGGCCTGCCCCATTCGAGCAGAGCGGATGAAGCGGTGGCCCCAACCGTTCTGAACCCCAGCGACGCAAAACGCGGCGCTGAGTTCGCCGTAGTGAACAGAAAGAGATGCCGCAAACCGCGTTCCGACGCGTGGCGCAGAATCAAGGTCAGGATTTTTGCCGTGAGGCCTTCGCCGTCATATTCCTCGCGCACCGCCACTCCCTGAATGATGTTGCGGACGAGGGAGCCGGTGGCCGCGAGGCGGTCGCAGCTGTCGAAGAGGCCATAAATGATATCCTCGCTTCCCGGCGCGCGAAGCCCGCGCGAAGCGAGGATGTATTCCCGCTGTTTCAAATCGGATTTGGACGTCAAAACCCGTTCATAATACATTTGACGATCACCGCTCGCTGAAGTTCTCAAAACCTTGAGGCGCCGCCTCAAACTCCGCCGGGGAACCAGTTCCCCGTACCCCTTTATATAAAATATAAATAAAGAGGGTGCAGGGAGCTTGCTCCCTGCCGGGTTCGGGCGGAGCCCGAGATTTGTTACAGTATAGCAGTGGCGGATATTATCCGCCCGTTTATGTCACGGACAATGGGCGGGCGGATGATATCCGCCACTGCGAAATCCATATCCAAAATAAGAACATATTTCATTCAGCATCCGCTCGCTGTACTGTAACGCTTTATCTATTCATCCGGTGAGACCAGTTTCTTGCGGCGTCCTTTTGCCGGCGCCGCCGCAGGTTGGGGAAACGGCCCCGATGGGTCGAACGTCCATTTGTCGTATTCTCCCGTATAACCGCACTCGCCGCAGCGGGGCGAATTGACAATCGGCAGGAAAGCCTCATTGTTCTTGGCGTTACTTGCACACTTGTCACAGAACATGCCTCCCTCCCAAGCGTGAATTTGGGTTGCGGGCGCACCGCATTTGACGCACTTCTCCAGCGCCGGGACATTTCGGGCAAGAAGCCGTACTTTTTCCTTCTGAGCCGGGCGGGAAAGATTATCGACGACGGTGACAAGTATCTCGGTAGTTGAGCCGAAATCGTATTCGTATTGGAGTATGTCGCCTATATAAAGCAAAGACAGTTTACGCGACTTGCCCAGCTCGTCGACGCCGCGCCGAAACGCGCTCAAATGTCCGCAGCACTCGCACCAAATCCGCCTAAGGAACGCGTCCGCCGCCGAAAGCGTGGCGTCAAGCGAGACGCTGAAATAGAGCCAGTAATTCTTGTCATACGCTCCTTCCGCCTTGATGAGAATACACCGTTCATCGCCGTCGTTGTGATTTTTCAAAATGTGATTCTTGATTGCTGTTTTGCTCACTGTTGCGCCGCAAATAAAGCAGTTCCCCCGTGTTAATGCCATCGATTTCTCCCCGCTCTCCGATTATTTTTGCGATAGTCAACTCGCATAATACATTATAGCTTAAAATTCGGTCAAAACGCGTCTTGCGTCAGGACAGACGCATCGGCTTGTTGTTACCGCAACTGCCCAGGCACCATTGCGCGGTGCCGCCGAAAATCGCGGGGAAGTGCCTTCATGATCGGCAGAGATTGGCAGTTTACCGCAATGACAAGCCGATGCGTTTACCCTGCTCGATCTTCGCGTTGACGGAAAAAAACGTTTCCCTTCCACCTCATGCTATAATTCTTTTTGTTTTCAAATTCAAAGCGCTGAAACGAGCGCTTGTGGGATTGTGCGTTGAGATGATGGATAACTGGCTTCGTACTCCCGACGGGTTCAAGGACTACCTGGCGGGAGAGTATTACTTCAAAAGACAGATAGAGGACAGGTTCGAATCGGTGTTTCACAGCTACGGCTATTCGTCTGTGGGCACTCCCGCGCTCGAATATATGGAGGTCTTCACCGACAAGGGGAGCGTCGATCCCGCCCAAACTTACAGGCTGCTCGACAGGGACGGCAACATGCTCGCGCTTCGCACGGACGTCACTCCTCCCATCGCGCGCATTGTCGCCATGAACTACTCAGACGATGAAATGCCTATGCGCTTTTGCTACGTGCAGGACGTGTACCGCTGCAGCCCAAGCTATCAGGGGAGACAGCGCGAGATAACGCAGGCGGGCATAGAGCTTATCGGCGCGTCGGGCGACGACGCGGACGCGGAGACCCTCGCGGTGGCCATTGACGCCCTACGCTCCGCCGGGCTCGACGATTTTCGCATCGACGTCGGACAAGCCCGCTTTCTCCAGGGAGTGCTGGAAGAGAACGGGCTGGCCCCGCAGGTCGGGAGCGCGCTGCACTCTTGCGTCATAGATCGTGACTTCGTCGCCGCGGAACGCATCGGACGCGAGAACGACGTCCCTGGGAACGTCGCGCGCCTCCTGTCGGACCTTCCGATGTTCAGCGGGGGAGCCGGTATGCTCGAAGAAGCGCTGTCCGGTACCGAGGGCGAAAAGTCGCGCGCGGCCCTGCTCAACCTCAAAAACATACATTCGGCTCTCGTCGATTACGGTTTCGAAAAGTACGTCAGCTTCGACCTGAGCATGGCCGGAAATATGGACTACTACACTGGAATAATATTTAGGGGCTACACGTCGGGAATGGGGTTTTCGATACTTGACGGCGGACGCTACGACGGCCTCCTGGGGCGTTTCGGGTTGCCGCGTCCCTCAGTTGGGTTCATAATAAAAGTTCACAACGTTGCCGGGGCTTTGGGCAAGCTCAACGGACAGAAAAACAGCCCCGGCGCCGACCTGCTGGTCGCGTGGGACGACGCGGGACGGGCGGAGGCCATGGCGGAGGCGGCGCGCCTGCGCGCTTCGGGACACAGGGTTATCTCGTCGTTCATCGGGGCGGACCTCGGCGCTAACATTGAGTTTGCGCACGGCAGAGGGATAAGGAACATTTGCTGTTTCGAGGGTGCGGACAAGCGGATGTTCCGCGTGGAGGACGAAAATTGAAACCTCTCGTGGCAGCGCTCACCAAAGGACGTCTGACCAATGACGCCATAAATTTGTTCAGCCGCGCCGGAATTTTGAGCGAGGGAATGAAATCGGCGCTCGATGCGCTTGAAAAAAAATCGCGCCGGCTGATCTTTTCGAGCGCCGATTCGGACTTGCGGTTCTTCCTCGCCAAGGCTTCGGACGTGCCGACATATGTGGATTACGGAGCGGCCGACGTCGGCGTGGCGGGCAAGGACGCCCTCATGGAGGGGCAAAGGAACCTGTACGAGGTGCTGGATCTCGCCTTCGGAGCTTGCACGATGGTCGTAGCCGGCCCTGAAGAGGAACGCGACCATCTGAAACGCGGAAACAATCTGAGGGTGGCGACTAAATACCCGCACATAGCCCTCGACTACTTCGTGCGCCGCAAACAGCAGACGGTCGAGATAATCATGCTCAGCGGTTCAGTGGAGCTGGCGCCCATCACAGGGCTCTCGGACGTCATAGTGGACATAGTCGAGACCGGCGGCACACTTCGCGAAAACGGTTTGACGGTGCTTGAGGAAATAGCGCCGATATCGGCCCGGCTCGTGATAAACAGGGCCAGCATGAAGATAGAGCGCGAAAGGATAGCCGGCATGATAAAACAATTGAAGGCAGCGTTGCGATGAAAGATATAAAAAGCCTCGCGAGACGCGGCTTCAAGAATACGGAATCCTATATGCCCGCGCCGCCCGGCGACGGCATAAAGCTCGATGCGAACGAAAGCCCCTGGAATCTGCCCGAGAATATCCGGCGCAAACTGATACGGTGGATCGAGGATGCCGAAAACCTGAATCGTTACCCCGATACGGACAACACGGTGCTTCGCGGGAGCATAGCGCGGCATTGGGGAGTTTCGCCGTCAAACGTCACATGCGGAGTGGGCTCCGACCAACTTATAGATATGATATGCCGTGTCTTTTTGGAACCGGGCGACTGCATAGCGACGTTCAAGCCGACGTTCGGGATGTACGCGGCCGCGGCGGCATTGAATCACGCCAGGGCGGTATCCGTTCCCGCGGGTTATGACATGGACGCGGCGCGGGAGTTGCTCCGCGCGGCCGCCGACAACGACGCCAAGATAATGTTTCTTTGCTCGCCAAACAATCCAACCGGACGCGCGATGTCCGATGACGCCACAGCCCATGTCCTCGAAAACGCGGAGTGCGTGGTCGTTCTGGACGAGGCGTACGCGGATTTCAAGGGGACGTCGTTCGTGAGCCGGATCTCGAAATATCCCAACTCGATCGTCATCCGCACTTTTTCCAAGGCTTACGGGCTCGCGGGGATCAGGGTCGGCTGCGCCATAGCGAGCGAAGAGGCTATAGAGCTGATAAATATCGCCAAACCGCCGTTCAACATCCCGACCATATCCCAGCTGCTCGCGGAATGGGCGATGGACGAGGCGGGCGAGTTCGCCTCGCGGGCGAAAAGCCTCGCGGGCGCGCGCGACCGGCTGATGAAAGCGCTCGGTTCGATAGACTGGCTCGACGCCGAGCCCTCCGACGCCAATTTTGTCTTGCTCACAAGCCGTTTCGACATAGCGTCCGTGCTGGCGTCAGGGGGCATCCGCGCGCGGGATTTCGGCATTCAGGACGGCATACGCCGCGTCCGCTTGACGGTGGGCACGGACGAAGAAAACAAAAAAGTAGGTGATCTGCTGTGCGCCGTTCGTCTGAAGTGAAAAGAGTCACCAAAGAAACCGACATAACTGTCAAAATCAACCTCGACGGTCAGGGAAGGGCCGACATATCGACAGGGATCGGTTTCTTCGACCATATGCTGGTTCACGTCGCCA
>JAITRO010000120.1 GCA_031288335.1 Synergistaceae bacterium
ACCCATCTGCGCGCTTCCGCCGAGCAATACGTCGCTTGCGGCGGTGCCGCCCCAGGCGGCCCAATCGATTCCGGCGCTGTTGAGTTTCGTCAGGTTTACCTCCGCGATGAGCCCGCGCAGCAGAACTTGTTTCGGCTGAATGTCGAGTTCCTCGATTATGTTTTTTATCGCCTCGAATTGTTCCTGCGTCGCGATGAGAATGAGGCTGTTGGTGGCTATGTCGGGAACCACGCTCGTGGGCAGGGCGGATCCCGAGCCCTCCGGCGCCTGCGCGGTCGCGGCAGGCATCAGACGCGCGGCGGTCGCGAGTATTTGCCCCAACTGTTCCGCCAGCACCGTCGCGTCGGAGTTTTGAAGTTTATAAATGTGCAAGTTGGTTGACGTCGTGGGAATGTCGAGTTCTTTGATGAGCTTCTCGGCCTCTGTGAGCGATTCCGCGGCTCCCACAAGCATAATCTTGCCGCTCCGCTCGTCCCCGATGGCGAATAGGGTGGCGAGTTTCGAGGTTGTCTGTTGGGCAAGGATATTCAGATGTCCCTCCACAAGTTTCGGCGACGAGTGATTTAGTTGAATCGTCCTGACGGAACGCACGCTGTCGGGCACATCAAGGGCTTTTATTATGCGAAGCGCGTTGTTCACGGCGACCGCCCTGCCCGTCAGCACAGCGGTGGTTTCGCCGGAGACCGGTATGATGCCTACCTCCGGGACGCCCATTCTCACCGGTTCTATCACGAAACTTGCCTTGACGTGTTTGAGCGGCGCTACCTGCACTATGAGCTGTTCCCCCGGCGCGGCGCTTCCAAGCCCTTTGATGACCTCGTTGTTCGTCGAGGGCCCCGCGTTTCTCGGCGTGACTTTGGAATATCTTCCCATGCTCTGGAGTGACAACCCGTTCATTTCGAGGGCGGAAATCATCACGAGGCGCGATTCTTTTATGGATAAAGGCTCGGGGGACACAATGGAGACAGCGCCGCCGACGCCGGGGCTCACGACGATATTTTCCCCGAGAAGTTCCGACATGAAACGTATGAATTGTATAATGTCCAAATCTTTAACATTGAGCTGAAACTCACCCGCCTCGCGCATTTCGCGCGCCGCCTCCACAAGGTCCTGTTCGGTGAGTTGCGGGATATCTTCGTCCTCCGGCTCGGCAGCCACGGCAGATGCCGCGAAAATGAAGAAGAACATAATGAATATCATGAACCGAAAAAATACGCCGTGACATTTATACACGTGTTTCACCCCATCTGTAGATTTTACGGATAATCACTTACTTTATAATTATACATCATAGCTTCAAATGATTTACCCTGATAAAGAAGCAATTTCTACTTTCAATGATTTTCATCTTAAATAAACCCTATGATCTGCAAGGACTTGAGGGTACAATATTATTATTAAAATGGCACTCTCGCGTTGCGATTTATCGAACAGCGGAGGCGTTTAATTCCGTCAGGAGGTATTTGTGTAATGAAATGTTCAAATTCAAAGCGGTGGATTGTGACGGCGGTACTGTTATTTATTTTCCGCTTATGGACGCCTACCGCGGAAGCTGTGACTGCCGCGCCTGTGGTTCACACGCATATGCAGCGGGATGGAAGCGTCATTCGGTATCGACTGCACGGCGATGAATTTCTCAATTATATGACAGAGAGCGGCGGCAGCCTGGTTGCCTTTGGCGGCGACGGCGATCTGTACTTGGCGAACTGGATAAGCGAGCAGGATTTTAACGGCGCATCGGGCATCAGCGTCAGCAGGGTATCGGGCGAGGCGGCAGCCCATTCCGATACCCTGCCGCGTTTTGTCGTATCGACAGGCCAAAAGCCGGCGGCGAACGCCGTTGGCTCGCAAAACGCGCCCGCCGAAAACCGGACAAATTCCCTCGATACCCGGATTCCTGAATACCTTTTGGATTACGCCCGGCAAAAAAGAGCCGATCGCGGCATGGCACGGAGGGAACAATCCGGCAATGCGGCGCAAAACTCCACGAGTTTCGCGCCGCCGGCCGATCCTGGGGATGGCACTAAGAAACGCAAAATTCTGATCATATATGTCAATTTTAACGACGAAACCGGTTTGGAAAAGTATACTGGCCACGCTCCAAAGGAAGAGGATTTGCGTAAGTTAATCTTTGATGAAAACACGTTCGGCTCCATCGCGCATTATTACAAGACGGTAACGGGTGGTATGGCGGAGATTGTGCCTGCGGAAGAGAATTATGATACTCCGAACGACGGAGTGGTTTTCGTGACTCTGCCAGGGCCTCATGGTTTCTTTAGCTACAATATTGATGGGCCGGACGGGGTAAAAGATAATATCATCATTCCGGCGCTTGAGGAAGCAAAACAACATGTGAATTTCGCAAGTTTCAATACGGGCAGTAATCCTGTCCTCACTGCCGACGAGCTGTCGATAGGAGTTATGGTTCACGGAGGCGAGGCCGCCATTCTCGACAGTAAGAGTGTTCCAAGCATATGGGCGCACACATACGCTGGAATCGACGATTTATCAGCCGGACAGGGGTATAAAATAAGAAGTTATTTTGCCTTTGGCGCTTTTATGGATGTGCCGGATTCCCTGGACTCTTCCGCTTCTCCCACTCTCCTCACAGCCGGCACGATCGCCCATGAGATGGGCCATGACGCGTTTGGTTTCGTCGACGTTTATGATTATGGCGGTGAAGACGGCCAAGTGGAGTCCATTGGCAGTTGGTCTTTGATGGGAAGCGGAAACTGGGGGAGAAAATCCTTTGAGGATTTGCCAGGCTCATGCCCCACGCCGATTGACGCATATAACCTGCTTTATATCAAAAAACCTTTCGAGAAAAGCGACGCCGCGGCGGAACGTTTCTCCCTGACAAATCCATGGAATATCATGAAGTTGAACAACAACGTCAAACCATCGCAATATTTCCTTCTCCAGCCGCGCGGATACGCGGGATACGATCTCGGATTGTTGTACGAAGGGGGCAATTGGGGGGTGCCTCAGAGCGGGCTGTTGATATATCACATCGACGAGGAAATGGGAAAACAATATGAAAGATCCAACGATTGGAACGATCACCCTTTGGCCGACATCGAGGAAGCGCATGGAGGTACGCAGCATTTGCAGGTAGGTAGCGGCAATTCCGGAGAGCCGAACGATCTGTTTTACGAGTCAAAAAATATTTTCAACGGCACGACTGATCCCAACAGCAATTTATATGAGAGCGATTCCTCGGCAAAACAGAGTGCGCCGTCGGGAATAAACGTTTATAACATCACGTCGGCCATTACGAATCCGGGACAAGAAACAGGAGAGTTCACCGCAGCATTTGACATCGACATAATCCCCGTGTCCCAAGGAGGAGGCGGCAGTGGCGGCTGCGACACGAAAACTTTCGCCTCCATGGGTTTGGGAGGTCTGCTGCTGACGCTTTCCCTGATAAAGGCCGCTTCTCGCAAGAAGAACCGTTAAAAAAACTATTGTCCATTTGCGCGGCACATATTGTTTAAAATATCCGATAATTTTGGATATGGATTTTGTCGTAGGGGCGGGATAATATCCGTGACATAAACGGGCGGGTAATATCTGCTCCTACGATGACGATGCGCCCGAAAATTTCCTCGCGGTCTGGGGAATAATCATAATCGAATCATAGAGATTTCCCCGCACGGACGATCTCGGCGAAGGCAGCGATACCGCCGATAGCCAGCCATAGATCCGCCATATTAACATATTCGCCGACGTAAATCCAATCTATGACGTACCCGTACAACAATCTGTCCGCCAAGTTTCCCGCCGCGCCCGCCCAGAGAAAGATCACTCCAAATGACTTGCGCACCGGCGCGATCTTCGCACAAAGAAAAGCCAGGATTCCCATTCCAAGGACCGAGATCGCCAGAGCGGCATGGGGGAAATTTTTCATCAGCGAAAACGATATTCCCTCATTGCGGTGCAGAAACAGCGACCCGATGGGGGCATTCCTCAAGGCGTCGGGCAGGTTCGATTTAGCCCAGCACTTCGCCGCTCTGTCAGCAACCAAAAGAATGACGAAAACGATCCATTTGATCTTCATGCTCATAGCTTATCACTTTGCGGCGTATCTGCCGAAAGACCTTAAAATGCCGCCAATACCAAAAGAGTTGACGCGCTTTAAGAAACAATCAGCTTCATTCCTGGTCGTCCGATGTGGTTTTAACGGCGGGCGGCGGCAGAAAAAGCATGACGCTCTTATCGTTTCTTTTTACCGTCAGTTCATTCCATTTTCGCGTCCGGTTTCCCGCCGATTCAAAACCACGGATGGTTTCTTCCCCCGAAAAATTCAGGGCGGCGGCCGCAATATCGCCTTCGATGTCGGGCGCGACCGTTTTTTCCTCGACCGCCCACTCGATATCACCGCTCGTACCAAATACGCTCAGCGGGGCTGAGGCCGTCTCCAAATGAATCACGGAGGCGCTGTCCAGAAGACGCTCCCTCTCTCTCACCCCGGCAAGCGTTCTTTCGGCCAGGGAGACTAACGTGAGCGAGGCCGTCACGACCAGGGAGAGAATCAGCACCGCGACCAACGTTTCGATCATCGTGAAACCGCTCGTTTTCATTCCACGGCATATCCCAGTTTCAACGGGTTTCCCTCGCGCTCTATCTGAAAATCGAAGCGCGTTCCAGTGAGCATAGAGCTTATCACGTTGGCAACATTGCCCACGTCGGTGATCCCTATTCCGTTTATGTTGGTGATCACGTCGTTGGGTTTCATTCCCAACTGGGAAAACAGGCTCTGGGAATTCATTCCCATTATCATCATGCCCTTATCAGCGGGGACGAGACGCATTTTTCCGATTTCCGCCAACGGGTTCAACAGAAGCTCGTTGAGGGTCTCCCTCGTTATCGAGCCATCCGCGCCGTTCGGGTCGGCCTGTTTAACGCCGTATTCGACTGTGCTCTCCACGCGGCGGGGAGGCGTTGGTGCCCTCCGGGGGGGAGGCCGGTAAGCGCGCGCGGGAACGCGCACCCGTTTCTCGGGCGGTGTCCAAAAAACCAGGAATAATGGAAAATTTTTCCCATTGCGCGACAAAACAGCGCGGTTGCGCTCAACACTTTCCAGTTTGTAACCTTTGAGCGAGTCACCCTTGGAAACGAACTTCACTCCGTCTTTCGCCTCCAGCCATGCGCCTATGTTTGGAATCGTGCCGGCAAGCGCCAATTCCTGAATGTTTTCGGGCGACTCCTCCGGCGGTTCGGCTTCAACGACCGCGTGCGCCGCTGGGTCGTCCTCGGGTACGCCGAACAAGGAGAATGCGTTCGCCGTCCTGTTGGCCGACGACGACGAACGCGCCTGAAAAATACCCGGCTGCCTTTTCGACGCCGCGAGAGCCAATGCCTCTTGAAGCACGGCGGTTTGGGCGGCGATGAAGGGTTTCGAGAGGGCGCAGAGGATGAAAGCCGCCACAAGACCTAAAGCGGCCGCGCAGACGGCGTATTTTATCAGGGCCGCTTTGAAATCGTCAGCGCGCATTTTTTTTAATTCTCCATTCGCCGGGCGATATCGGTTCGACGAAACGCGCGGCGGCCTGCGTGCCAAACGCCGCGTTAATGAGAGGCGGCACCTTGACCGTCGCCGTACTCTCGGTTATCACGCGGGCGCGGGCGTCGAACGTGATGCCTCCCGAGAGCTGAATGTCGCCCTCCACGCTGACATTCGTGACGGAGACGAGGCTGCCGGCCGCCGATATATCCATTTCGCCCGATTTGAGGCTCAAAGAGTTGTTGGGGATGAATAAAACGCCGGTTTCCCCAAATTGAAGGCGCATCCGGGCGCTTCG
>JAITRO010000122.1 GCA_031288335.1 Synergistaceae bacterium
ACAAGAAAGAACCGGTCGGCATCGCGGTCATCACGGCACAACGCCCGCAAGACGAAAAAACATTTTACAGTTCGGATATGTTTGGCGTTACAGTGTCATATATATACGTCAATTTCTTCGCCGCGGAAGCCGATGATGAAATCCTGATGGCAGGCGAAAACCGTGTGGGCCTTATCCTGTATGCCGCCAAGTGCGCGTATATAAGCGGAAAAGACGAGGGCAAAAAATTCCGTTATCTTCGCGAAATTTCAGACCTGTGGGCGGCAAAGGGGTGGAATCCCCATGATAAACGCATAATCCTGGAGGCGGTAAATTACCTTTTTAATTTGACCGACCCAATGTATTCGAGCCAAATTGTCGAATACATTGAGAACTTGAGTATGACGAAGGAGGACAGCGAAATGTACGTATCCGTTTTTGAACGTGTTTATACGGAAAAAGGCAGGCTTGAGGGAATAGAAGAAGGCAGGCTTGAGGGAATAGAAGAAGGCAGGCTTGAGGGAATAGAAGAAGGCAGGCTTGAGGGAATACAGGAAGGCAAACAGGAAATCATACGCAAAATGCTCGCGTATAAAATGCCTTTTGACACCATAAGCAAAATCACCGGGTTCTCAAGGGACGATATTGACGGTATGGAACAGCGAAACGATTGATTATGTCTCATCATCAATAAAAAAACGAAAATTTGGGTTGCGGACGCAGCCCGTTTTGGATTATTATGTTCGTTGTAGTGTTATGCTTCATATCCGTGTCATTAACAAACACAAAGACCTGTAGGGGCATAGGACGGGGCAAACGCATCAAAATACTATCAAAGTCGAGGTGCGCGTCTCCATTTGTAAATAGCCTCGTCCGCAAGCGCCAGCATCTCGCGGTCGCCGTCGCTGTTTCCATACGCGAAAATCCTGGAGAAACGGCTCAAGTCGATTTCCGCCTTGATGCGCGCGACTTTTTCCGCCCCGCGGCAGTTGGGCGTCTTGAGCCGCCCGGTCATCCGCCCGCCTTCGACCTCGAGTTCCGTTCCTATGACGTACGTTTCGTGGCGCGACGCCCAGGGTTCCACCCATTCTTTCATCGAGGCCGTCACGATACAGACAGCGTCTCCCAGTTCCAGATGCTTCCGGAAAACTTCCATCGCCGTCGGCATCGTTATCCGGTCTATCTCGCGCTCGGCGTAATTTTCCGCGTCGGCCAGATAGGACTCAAAAAGCGTCCCCTTCCACATCCGCGACAAAAATCTCTCCTTGATCTCGGAGCGATCGGCGAATTTTGACAACGGACACTCCGCCGCCGCCGCGCACATTGCCGCCGCCACGGAGACGACGCCGAATCGTTTCACGTGAAAATCAAGAAACGTGTCCTTCCTGGTCAAAGTGCCGTCGAAATCGAACAGCGCTATCCTTTTCATAGTCGGTTCAATCAACATGAAACCATTATAACACGCCTGCGGGCGCATCTCGTTCTTCGCAGCGCTATCGCGTTTTTAACCGGTTTATGTCATACTTTACAGTCAATAACAGAACTCACGGAGGTGTTGGGGGCATCCGCCCGGCGGCCATGCAAAAAATGCAAAAAATGGAGAAAAGCGGGGGCATAACTATACTTGATTTCGGTTCGCAGTACACCCAGCTCATAGCGAGACGCATAAGGGAATTGGAAGTGTACAGCGAGATATTGCCGTGGAACGCTTCCCCTGAAAAAATACTGGCCGGCAAACCTAATGGCCTGATTTTATCAGGAGGGCCGCGCAGCACGACCGGAGCGGACGCGCCGCGGCTTGACCGCTCGCTCATAGAGGGCGAAATTCCGGTCTTGGGCATCTGTTACGGGATGCAGCTCATAGCGCATACCCTCGGAGGCGAGGTCAAAAAAGGACGCCTTGGGGAATATGGGCGCACCAAGGTCGTATTCAAAGACGGGAACGGAGAAAAAATTCTGAGGGGCGTGCCAGCCTCGATAGACGTGTGGATGAGCCACTGGGACGAGGTCTCGCGTCTGCCTAAGGGTGCGTCGGCCTTCGGGGCAAGCGAGTCCGGCGCGCTCGCGGCCTACTCCATGGACGTGGGCAGGATTACCGCCCTGCAGTTTCATCCCGAGGTCGACACCACCGAATACGGCCGTGAGATGCTCTCGAATTTTCTGTTCGATGTTTGCGGATGCGAGCCGAACTGGAAACTGGGCGACTGGGTGAAACGCTCGCTCGACTCAATAGCGTCCACGATCAGCGAAACCGACCGCGTGATATGCGGCATTTCGGGAGGCGTGGATTCCACTGTGGCGGCTGTCCTGGTCTCCAAAGTGGCGGGCGGCCGCCTCGACTGCATTTTCGTCGATCACGGCTTCATGCGCAAGAACGAGTCCAAGCAGGTGGTGGAGGCGTATAAAAGGCTCAATCTCCGCGTACATCACGTCAACGCGGCCGAAAGATTCCTGTCGGCTGTAAAAGGTCTCACGAATCCCGAGGAAAAACGAAAGACGATTGGCGAGTTGTTCGTCCGCGTGTTCGAGGAGGAGGCCCGGCAATGCGGCGGGGCCAAATGGCTGCTTCAGGGAACCATCTACCCCGACGTTATAGAGAGCGGCTTCGTGGGCGGAGACGTCATCAAGAGCCATCACAACGTGGGCGGCCTTCCCGAAGACATGGAGATTGAACTTCTGGAGCCCATCCGCGAACTCTTCAAGGATGAAGTGAGGCGCATAGGCACATTGCTGGGCATACCGGAAGAAATGCTCAAACGCCATCCCTTCCCAGGCCCCGGCCTGGCCATCCGCTGCCTGGGAAACCTGGAGCGCGAACGCATCGATATACTGCGCGAGGCCGACGCCATTTTCATAGAGGAGATAAAATCCGCCGGGCTTTACGACGATATCTGGCAGGCGTTCTGCGTGTTGCTGCCCGTCAGGAGCGTGGGCGTGGCAGGCGACGTGAGAACCTACGGCGAGACGATAATATTGCGTGCCGTATCGTCGCGCGACGCCATGACAGCCGAATCCGTCCGCCTCCCATGGGACTTGATCGACAAAACCGCCAAAAGAATCTGCCAAGAAGTGCCGCAAATCGGCCGAGTATCAATGGACGTGACGGGCAAACCGCCCGCGACGATCGAATGGGAATAGCTGTAAAAATAGCGGAAGGCCCTGTATTTACTAGAAAATTCGGAGTATTTTTTGAGTCGTGATACTCTAAAGCTGGCTGCGCCTGCAATCCAGTTCAGTAGCCAGCCGACGGCGAGCGGCCCCTGCGGCATAGCCGCGTTCGGCCGCCCGCTCCGCCTTATATTGAATTCCCTCGCTTTTCTCATAGAAAGACAATGTGATAACTGCAAAATGTGGGTTATAATAATTTAGTAAATTTAAGTACTGAAAATCACGTGCATTAGCAGTTCATAACTTTATTCGTATCGGGAGGGTGTGGTTGTATGAACGCGGCGAATGGGATCATTGTTATCTTTGTCGTTGCGGCAGCATTGTTGATGGCTTGGAGGACTGCCAGTCTTCTTCGCGAGAAAAAAGAGACGGAAAAGAAGATATCCGGCGTTATTTCTGATTCCCATAGAATTGATTTGACGGTGCTTGCCAAAACGGATGGATCTTCCTCGAAGTTGAGGACATGGCATGTTTTCGCAAACATTTTGCAGAGGATGAAGGATATTTTTGGCGATATTTTGGATAGGCTGAAGGAGCTTGCCATCGATATATACACCATCGACAGGGGCCTGAAGAGATTTTCCGAAGTTTTTGGGGCGTTGAGCGGCAATGTTGATATGGGCCAAAACGCTTTGATGTCTGTCAAACATGCCTGTGAGGAACAGCACAACACAGTCGAAAACGTTGCAAACACCAGCCGCACGCTCTACGGTCTGGTGGAGGAATTGACATCAGTGAACAACGAAGTGTCGGTCAAAACTCAATCCGGCATGAACGACATGCGTTCGATGCAGGCCACGATATCCGGCATAAAGCAGGAAATGAAAACGATGGTGAGCATCAGCGAAAACCTGAGCGAAAAAGCCGGAACGGTTCGTTCCGTCGTGGGCAGCATAACAGGCATCGCGGAACAGACAAACCTGCTGGCGCTGAACGCGTCGATCGAAGCGGCTCGCGCCGGAGAGGCAGGCAGAGGTTTTTCGGTAGTGGCCGAGGAGGTTCGGAACCTCGCGGAAGAAAGCAAGCGCGCAGTCTCCATGATTGCCGCTACCCTGGATGAATTGTCGGAAAATGTAGATAACACGACGCGAAATACACAGGTAATTTCGTCCAAAGTCGACAGTTCCGTCAAGGAAATCGACGACAGCATAGAATCCATCGCCGATATCCTGCAAATAGTCAAAACGGTGGGAGAATCCACGAACGAGGTTTCTCAAGTGGCGGAAAAACTTGCCGACATATCGGAGAAACTGGACGAAAATTCCCAAAATCTCATGGCGCGTAGTAACGAGGCAATGAAACAGTTCGGCAGCATAAAAGTTGAAATCAAATCCATGGAGAACCAGACGGCTGCGATGGCCGACAGAACGAAGCATTCCGGGATGCTGACGGAAACGTTGATCCGAAATCTCGTGGTGATACGGGTCAACGACGACTCAGAGTTCGTGGGCATAGCCGAAAACGCGGAAAAATCCCACAGAGTTTATATCCAAAATATGAAGAAAGGCATCGAAAGCGGGGCTTATTTCGACCTGGAGGGCAATCCCAACCGCTGTGCCCTTGGAATATTTTTCAACCTGATGCCGAAACCGGACTGCATAGACCAAGCTTTGTGGAATGACACCATAACGCTGCACAAAAATTTTCATCCGTTTTACCATAAAACGCTTGCGGCGACCCTTGATAACGACAAAGCACAAGCGATGCGCCACTATGCCGAAGCGGAAAAATTGAGCGAGAAAATCATTCGCAATCTGCAACTGATGAGGAGCGTCTGCACGAAGAAATGAGGAAACCCCTTTCGTCCGGCGCATATCGCTTCAAATGCACGAAAAGAGGCGTCCAACATCTCTGTCGGGCGCCTCTTACAATCGCCGCGAACGCCCCTGCCGGAGGCCTGGTGGTGACGATATATCTCAAATTGGCCAAATAAGCCGCAGTTATCCCGCCGAAACCGTGACGATCATGCGCCGCGCAACTCTGGACAACCGTCGTCCCGACATTTTATAATTGCGTCATTATAAATGGACGCCCAGTGGGTGGGTTTTGTTTTTTTACCGGGAGGGAAATAATTTTGATACGGACCATTCGCAAGAGAGACGGCCGGCTCGTCGGCTACGACAGGGACAAAATTGCGTCGGCAATCTCGAAGGCGCTCGTGGCCACCGGCGAGGACACCGGTTCGCCGCGGCGAGAGACCGCGGACAAGGTGGCCGCAGCCGTCGAGCGGAGTCTGGAGGCCTCCGGCCTCATCTCTCCTTCCGTCGAACAGATACAGGACGTGGTCGAGGGCTCGCTCATCGAATTCGGATACGTCACGACGGCACGGGCTTATATCCTCTACCGCGCGGAACGAACCAAGGTTCGCGAGATGAAGGCGTCTCTCATGAAGACCTACGAGGACATCGCCTTCCGAAACGCCACCGATTGCGACAATAAGCGCGAAAACGCCAACATCGATGCGGACACGCCAATGGGCGCGATGCTCAAGTACGGCTCGGAGGGCGCCAAGAAATTTTACGAGATGTTCGTGATAGATCCGCGTTACACCGAGGCCCACGAGAAGGGCGATATCCACATTCACGATCTCGACTTCTACGCGCTCACCACTACATGCTGCCAGATAGATTTGCTGAAGCTGTTCGAGGGAGGATTTTCCACCGGACACGGCGTGCTGCGAGAGCCCAACGATATCGCGTCGTATTCGGCGCTGGCGTGCATCGCCATACAGAGCAACCAGAACGACCAGCACGGCGGGCAGAGTGTGGTGAACTTCGATTACGCCATGGCGCGCGGCGTTACCAAGACTTACGCCAGACAGTTCCGCAAATTTCTGGAGCTGGCCCTGGAACTCCGTTTCGGCGGGGACGCCGGAAGGGCTGTCGAGATACTGTCGGACAGGGAGAACATTTCAGCGGTGCCGCGACTCGATTCCGGCGAATATGCCGCGGAGGTGCGCGCGGCTCTGTCGAACGCCGGCTTCGACGAACGTGAGGCGGCGGTCGTACTCGATTTCGCGCGCCGACACGCGGAGCAGGCGACCGAAAGAGCCGCGTACCAGGCGATGGAGGCGTTCATTCATAACCTCAACACCATGCACTCCCGAGCTGGGGCACAGACGCCCTTTTCGTCGATCAACTACGGCATGGACGTCACGCCCGAGGGACGGCTGGCCGTGCGTTCGGTGCTTCTGGCCACAGAGGCCGGGCTTGGAGGCGGCGAGACGCCGATATTCCCGATACAAATTTTCCGGGTGAAGCGCGGCATCAATTTCGACCCGGGCGATCCGAACTACGACCTCTTTCAACTGGCTTGCAAGGTTTCGGCCAAACGGCTTTTTCCGAATTTTTCCTTTCAGGACGCGCCGTTCAACGCCAAATATTACGTTCCAGGGCGTCCCGAGACCGAGATCGCCTACATGGGATGCCGCACGCGCGTGATCGCCAACGCTCACGACCCGTCGCGGGAGATATCCAACGGCCGCGGCAACCTGAGCTTCACCACGGTCAACCTGCCGAGGATAGCCATAAAATCGCGCGGCA
>JAITRO010000127.1 GCA_031288335.1 Synergistaceae bacterium
CCTTACGCCAAGGTCGACAGCGTGGCGAAGCTCATTCCCGAACAGATAAAATCGGGCATAAAGAGCATCCCTGAGGCGATATTGAAGATGCCGGAGCTGAAGGCCCTTCACGAGTCGGACTTGGAGGTGAGGAAACTTCTCGACACCGCGAGCAGCATAGAGGGGCTGGCGCGCCACTGTTCGCAGCACGCCGCCGGAATAGTGATAACTCCGCTTCCGACGAGCGAGATGGTGCCAGTCGCCAGGATAGACAACTCCATCGTCACGCAGTACTCGATGGAGCCCATAGAGAAGCTCGGGTTGGTCAAGATGGACTTCCTCGGCCTGCGCAACCTTTCGATCATAGAGGACACGCTCGGCAATATAAAGGCGAGCGGCTATCCTCCGCTCGATCTCGAAAACATTCCGATGGACGACACTAAAACGTTCGAGATGCTGCGCGACGCCGATACCTTGGGCGTATTCCAGTTGGAATCTCAGGGCATGAGGAACCTAATACGCCGCCTCAAACCCGACAGGTTCGAGGACTTGATCGCCCTCGTCGCCCTTTACAGGCCGGGGCCGCTTGACAGCGGCATGGCCGACCAGTATGTGGAGCGCAAACACGGGCGCGAGCGCGTGGATTATCCGCATCCGCTGCTCTCCGAGGCGCTTTCCGAGACCTACGGCGTCATCGTGTATCAGGAACAGGTCATGCAGTGCGCGGCTCGCCTCTCCGGCTACACCCTGGGCGAGGCCGACATGTTGCGCCGCGCCATGGGAAAGAAGAAAAAGGAGGCGATGGCTGAACAGCGCGACAAGTTCGTGGCGGGCGCGATGAAAAATGGCGTCGACGGCAAAAAGGCGTCCGAGATATTCGACGCCATCGAGAAATTCGCTGGTTACGCGTTCAACAAGTCGCACAGCGCGGCTTACGCGCTCATAGCGTATCAGACCGCGTATCTCAAGGCCCATTACGGGGCCGAATTCATGGCCTCCTACCTCTCCGCGCTCGTCGGATCGAAGATGGACGTGCTCGGGCGCTACATCGGGGACGTGCGCGCTCTGGGCTTCGAGATAAAGGCGCCGGACATCAACAAGTCCGGTCACGGTTTTACGGTGTCCGGCAAGGACATCCTCTTCGGCCTATCGGCAGTTGCCAAAGTGGGAGCGGCCGCCGTCGAGGGCATACTCGACGCGCGAAAAGCGGGTCCTTTCAAGTCGTTTTGGGATTTCATCAACAGGATAGACCTGCGCACCGTCAACAAGGGGATCATCGAAAACCTCGTCAAATCCGGCGCTTTCCGCGCTATAGAGCCGAACCGCCGCAAGCTTCTCGCGTCCATGCCGATCATGCTGGAGACGATAGCGAACAGGAACGGCCCGGCCGGGCAGCGTTCAATTTTCGACGACGACGAGACGGACGACGAGCCCGCCATGCCCGATATCCCCGACTGCGACTCGCGAGAGCTGCTCGCTTTCGAGCACGAATCGGTGGGTGTATATATAAGCGGACACCCTTACGACGAATACAGGAACGATGAGATGAAATATGCCATGTGCGGAATACGCGACCTGATTCACTGGAAATCCGAGGTCGAACCGTCGGTTATCGGGCTTCTCACCGGTTTCAAGGAGAGGATATCGAAAGCCAAGGGCGAGCCCTTCGGCATATTGACCATCGAGGACGCGGAAAGCCAGGTCGAAGCTGTGTGTTATTCGAGGGAATGGCCCAAAGTCAAGCCCATTCTCACGGCGGGGAAACCCTACCTCGTGAAGGGATCGCTCAAAAACGACGGGGAGATCTCGATGATAATCAAAACCATCGAGCCGTTGTCGGAGACCCGCACACGAGTCGCTGACACGCTGAGGATAAAAATAGCGGCCGACGATATGCCCGAGGATTTTTACGGGCGTCTGCAATCGGAACTGAGAAAATATCCCGGAAACCTGACAGTGCTCCTGGATTTGCGCACGCGCGACGAAGAAGCACTGATGCGCCTGCACTCGGTCAAAGTCTCGATGAAACCGGCGCTCGCCGACCGCGTCAGCGAGATATCCGGCGGCCGCGCCTGGGTCATTCAATGAATTATATGTAAGGATGATATGAAAGATGATATAAGAGATGATTATGAGGGAGACGTCGCGAAATGCGTAAGGTGAAGATTGTCTGTACACTGGGGCCGGCATGCGGCGATATAGATAAATTGCGCTCGCTCAGCTTGGCCGGAATGAATGTGGCGCGGTTCAACTTCAGCCACGGCGATTACGAGGGACATGGGCGGATGCTCGAATTGACGCGGCAGGTCGAGCGCGAACGGGGAAATCCGATCGCCGCCATCCTCGACACCAAGGGCCCAGAGATAAGAACCGGATTGCTCGCCGGACACAAAAACGCGGAACTCGCCGCCGGGTCTGTCTTCCGTCTCGTCACCGACGAATGCGAAGGCGACGCGGAGCGGGTCTCGATAAGCTACGCGGGCCTGCCCGAGGAAGTGACGAAGGGCCAGAACCTGTACATAGACGACGGCGAGATCCATCTCGAAGTGAGCGGGACGGAACTGGGATGTGTCGTATGCAAGGTGATCACGGGCGGCGTGCTCGGCGAGCGCAAAGGAGTAAACGTACCCGGAGCCGATCTCTCCGTGCCCACCCTTACCGAAAAGGACGTCGCCGACATCGAATGGGGCATGGATCACGACATGGACTACATAGCGGTCTCTTTCGTCCGCCGGCGCGAGGATATCATGCATGTGAGGCACGTCATCGAGCGTCACGGCGGGAAGAAAAAATCCATCAACGTAATGGCGAAGATAGAGACCGTCCAGAGCGTTCAGAACATAGAGGACATAATCCAGGTTGTCGACGCTGTGATGGTGGCGCGCGGCGATTTGGGGGTCGAGATGCCGGCCGAGATGGTGCCGATGGTACAGAAGCGGATAATAGAGATGTGCAGGGC
>JAITRO010000138.1 GCA_031288335.1 Synergistaceae bacterium
GGCTACACGATACGACAAATTATCACGTAACTTTTTAAGTTTTGTATTTTTAGCTTCCATTATGATTTTGTTGAAATGACGTACAAAATCTTACATTTTGAGTTTCCAAACACGCCCTAATTATACTTTCCCATCTAATTTATTGCAAATTCCCTTGCTCGCGAGTATAATCGGCAATCCTGATAGGTTGCGGATTCGTCCGTGACCGGGCGAATCCGCAAATTTTCAATTTTCCCGAGGGCAGTACACTACGCCGATATTTCGGTCTCCGCTCATGTAGATCGAAAAATTGCCGCGGTAGAGACGTATAGCAGGGTGCGTGCCATTTTCGAAGGAGGCGCGGGCGAACCATTCCTCGTCGTAAATGTTGCCCTTCTCGCCGTGAAAAACGGGCATGTAGAGCACTTCGTCAGTCTCAAGGTCGGAGAAGAAGTGAGTGCCGTACGATAGTTCGGGCATATGACCCGTCCTCGGGATGCCTACCTCCACTATGCAGGCAACGCCCATGATCTCGTCGTACCTCACGGGGATGCCGAGTTCAGGATTGCTCGAACCGACCCTGCCCGGCGCCACTAAAATGTACCTTTCAGGCGCCAACGAGTTGTTCATCTCGCCCAGCGCCCTCGCCGCCGCCTGAAAATCCCCGCGCGCCGCATAGATGTCGGGATCGACGAACACCAGATATTTTACCGATTCGCACATGCCGTCGGTGATCATTCTGTCGGCCTGCAATATCGTTCGGCAGCCTTTCAAATCCGGCTCCGACGACGGATCGTGAAAGTCCTTTATCCAAAGCGGACGGGCCTGCAACAGCTCAAGCCTGTTCTCCAGAGGCTCGTAGGCAAACTCTATATCAGCATACGTTCCCATGCGTTCCTGCAATAGGGGCAGCAAGCCCGACATGGTCTTGAAAAACGTCGCGTGAGCCTTAGGAAACGATTCGAACGGCATACAGATCTTTCCCTCGGCGGGGGAAAAGATGCTCATCTTGTCGAGAGGGCTGAAATATCCCTGGTTCTCGTCATAGATGTAGAGGCTCGCGTACGTCGAGAAATCGGGATGCCATCTGAACGCGTCGCGCCAGACTTCCTTTATGTCGATCGTAGTGAGGTCTCCTGTGGAGCGGTCTATCACGTGAAAATGTTCTTGGGAGTGTTTCATTACTTTGTAGGCGCTCGAGCCTTCGGGGCGGAGGTAGGGGTTTGTGAGCGAATAAGTCCTGGCGTAGCCGCGTTTGGTGCTCATGGTTCCGAGGCCGAATACCATACGTATCAGCCCGTCCTCGCGTTTGACCCTGGTGGTCCACCTCCTGCTGTTGTACGAGAACCCCACACCCGCTGTCGTTGGATAGTAGTGGTCGCCTCTCCAGCGCCCTGATATGCGCATCACTATGATGCCCATGAGATCGTCGGGCAGGTCGTGTTTTCGCCTGTAAGTAGTCGCTGCCGGAAAATACGTGCGCGCGTACACGCGTTTTATCTGCCGCTCGACCGCATTCACTCTGTCGGTGATCGATTCCTCGTTGTTCAGCAGGAACGGCGACAGGTATTTCCCCGCAAACGAGTATTTGAGCGAATCCTCCAGCAGGGAGCTGCTCCTTATGGCGACCGGGTCGCGCATCTCGGCGAGGTAGCTGAAAAGCGCCTCGGTGACGAACTTCGGCATGGGCGCGCGCAGAAATTCCGCCTCCAGCTCGTCGGGAGAAGCGTTTTTCCTAAGTTCGCCAAGGTTCGGTATCTGGGATACGAATTCTTTGAAAACGTCGGAACCTATGCAGCGCGATCTTGGGAGTACCACCGCGCGCAGGTTTTCATCACTTGAGTCGCGCAGCGCGCGGATGGCAAACAGCAGGGAACGCCCCTTGCCGCCGATGGCGCCCGTTCCTATGATGAAATGCGCAAACTCGGGGTCTTGCGAGGGATCCCACGAAAAATATTGCTCACGGATCTCTTCCTGAGTCATCTTCGGCCTCCTATTGTGGATAAATCAATACCGTCATTCTACCACCTATTAGTGCCGGTCGTGAACGCGGCGATAATTATAGGACAGAACGCCCTATTCCGGTCAAAAAAAACAGAAGAGCATTTGAATAGTTTTATATTACCATTATAATACAATCAGACAGTAATGAAAGGGCGATGCTTATAGTAATGTCCGAAGACAACTACAGGCATAAACTGAGGGACGTTTTTGACCGGACAAATGAATTTCTCGGATCGAGCATCGATCAAGTGGTCAGCGTGAGAGACGACGTGATGATCGATCTCAGAGACATCAACGAGGCGCTCAACGACGTTCGGAAGGAGATAAAAGACGTCCTCACGGCAAACGATTCCGTCACCGACGCATATAAGCGGGCCCGGCGCATGCTGGCTGATGCGGATATGTCGAAGGATTGCGACGGGCAGGCCCGGATGTACAACGATGCCGAACGCTTCATGAGGCTGAGAATGTCGTTCGCGGAGCGGGAACGGTATCTGCGGCACAAGCGCGACGGGCTCGATCGCGAAAAGACGCGCGCGGAGCGAGTGATGGAGCGCAGCACCAACATGATGGGCAAGCTGCGCCTGGCTGCCGAGATACTCAAGAGCAAACTCGACTCGATGGAGTCGCTCAAATCGGCGAACAACGTGTATTCCACAGCCCTTGCCCTTCAATTTGCCGAACGCGAGAACAGACGCCTGGCCCGCGAGATTCACGACGGCCCCATCCAGCAGTTCGCGGCGGCGCTGCTGTCCCTCGAATATCTGGCGGGTGTCGCCGCCAAAGGCGACATCAAGTCCGTTAACATGGAGATAGAACGCGTCAAAGAGCAGTTGATCGAAGCCATGGAGGATTTAAGAGGCTTCCTGATCCACCTGCAGCCGATAGGCCTCGAAAGGGGGCTCGGGCGCGCGATAAGACGGCTCGCCGAAAATATGAGCGAGCGCCACGGCATTGAGTTCGACCTTGAACTCCAGCAGGAGGACGACAATTTTTCGTCCGTGCTGAGGTCAAACGTATTCCGCATAGCCCAGGAGGCGGTATCGAACGCCCTCCAGCACGGCGGGGCAAAGCGTATCCGCATAAAATACACATTCACCGATAGGGATATGGCCTTGTTGATAGAGGACGACGGATGCGGCTTCGAACCCGAAAAAGAGCAGCCCGCGGCGACGGAACGCGGCTCGTTCGGGCTTTCCAACATGTCCGAGAGGATCCATTTCGTCAACGGCACAATCAACATAGACAGCCATGTAGGCAGGGGCGCCAGGATAGCGCTGAGGGTTCCGATAGGGAGGGATGAAAATGAAGAAAATTAGAATAGTCGTCGCGGACGATCATCGCCTTTTCAGAGAAGGATTGCGCAGGCTTCTCGAATTGGAGGAAGATATCGAGATCGTAGGAGAGGCGAAGGACGGCGTGGAGGCGGTGGACCTGATATTGACCACCGATCCCGACGTGGTGCTCCTCGATATCAACATGCCGAAGATGGACGGCGGAGAGGTGATAAAGCGCCTGCGCGGCTCTAATATACATTCGAAGTTCATGGCGATAACCGCCTACGATGACGAAGAACACCTCGCCAATCTGTCCGCGCAGGGCATCAACGGATACATACTCAAGTCCTCCAGCATACCGGATCTGCTTGCGGCGCTCCGCTCCGTCAGCAACGGAGAGTCGTATGTCGATCCGAAGGTGGCTGGAAAGCTGCTGTCCAGTTTCAAGCGCAGAGAGGAAAACGACGTCATGCAGCTTTTGACGCAGAGGGAGAAAGAGGTATTTTTCTGGCTGTCGCAAGGATTCAACAATCTCGAGATATCGGCCAAGATGGTCTTGAGCGAGAAGACCGTCAAAAACCACGTCTCGCACCTACTGAAGAAACTGAATCTCAACGACCGCACACAAGCCGCCGTGTTGGCCTGGAGGATGGGCCTGGTTCAAAATAATAATTCCTCGAACACGCCGCCCAATTATTAATAATTCTTTACTGGGAGGGGCGCATCGAACCGGCGCGCATTGCCCATCATGTCTGAGTTCGACGCCGCGTATTTACGCGTCGACAGCTTCTTCAAACGAGCCTTTGATTGGTATGGGACGTCTCGCGCCTCATACCATTATTTTGCTTGCCATCATGCTGTTCAGTGCGACTCTGGATTCTTTGAGATTCACTATTACGCTGCCGTCGATGCACGCCAGAACCGTGACGTGGCTTTCCGGAACAAACCCCAGGCTTTCGAGGAATTTGCGCATTTCCTTTCCTCCGCCGACTTTTTTTATCGGCATAGGTTCCCCTATTCTTGTCTTTGTCAAAGGAGTCATGAACGCACCTTCCCCGCTAATTGATATTGCGGAAGTAAGTTAGCAAGGCGCAACAGTATTGTCAAAAATATTTTACGTATTTTGACATGCGTCTTTTATGGACTGGTCCGCCGCGGATGGGTCCGGGATGCCATTCCTTTCTCACGACAGGTTAGTGCCATCTCCATGAGTGGTGTGGTAAAATTCATAACACACCGCCTTTGTTTTATTCGCGGTTTTGTGGAGGAGCATATACGAATATGTTTAAAGGTATATTGAAAGCGTTGGGACTCGACCCTAACGATAGATTGATGGCACGTTACAGGGATGCCGCGTTCGAGATAGGCAATCTTGAACAGGACGTGCGGCAGATTTCCGACGAAGAGTTGACGCGCTCAGCGGCGTTTTTCAGGGGGCGTCTCGAAGAAGGCGAGACCTTGGACGATATCATGCCGGAGGTGTTCGCCAGAGTCCGCGAGACGTCGGTGCGGCGTCTCGGGCTGCGGCATTTCGACGAACAGCTCATGGCGGGGATGGCCCTCA
>JAITRO010000099.1 GCA_031288335.1 Synergistaceae bacterium
CGAGGCTTGGAAGTATTTGCTGCAATCGGCAGTTATTTTTCTACCCTGAAAAAATCTTCTCATAACCTGTTTGTCTCTGTTTTGTCCAAGCTGCGACTCAACCCCACTGTACTGTAACAGACGCTCCAATTTACAGCTTGAAGAAATTGGTACATTGCATCAGTACAGCTTAAACTACAGAGACTGACTTTGTTTTGTTGATATGTTTAGGTGATCTAACCTAATTCATTCCAAAATCAAGAATAACGTTTATAATAATGCCGTGCGAAAGATAATTCACGTTGATATGGACGCGTTCTACGCCTCTATCGAACAGCGCGATCATCCCGAATATAGAGGCAAGCCGCTGGCGGTCGGTTACGCAGCCGAGCGGGGCGTGGTGGCCGCCGCGAGCTACGAAGCCCGAAAATTTGGCGTTCATTCGGCCATGCCGTCTCTGACCGCGCTCTCAAAATGCCCTCGGATCATTTTTGTCCCTGCGCGTTTCGACGTTTACCGTGAAGTATCCCGGCAAATACGCGATATCTTTTTGGAATACACGGACCTCGTGGAACCGCTGTCTCTGGACGAGGCGTATCTGGACGTGACGGTCAATAAACCTGGAATGGTCTCAGCGACAATCATCGCGCGGGAGATAAAACGCCGGATCAGGGATACGACCGGACTGACCGCCTCGGCGGGGGTATCGGTCAACAAATTTCTCGCCAAAGTTGCCTCGGACTGGAGGAAACCTGACGGGATGTTCGTAATCCTCCCGGAAGAGGCGGAAGCCTTTGCAGGGGAATTGAAGATAGAGCAATTCTGGGGCGTTGGGAAAGTTACCGCCGCGAAAATGCACGAATTGGGCATTCATACCGGGCGCGACCTGAAAAGGTTCGATGAAAACGAGCTGGTGCGCATGTTCGGAAAGGCGGGGCATATCTATTACCAGAATGCCGGAGGTATCGACAGCCGAGAAGTCGTTCCAGACAGAGTGAGAAAATCCCTCGGCGCCGAGGAAACGTTCCCTGTCGATATCGCTGACAAAACGGAGCTGGAGGGACGTCTGCGGGATATAGCGGACGAGGTGTGGCGCCGGACATCCAGGCGGGATTTTTACGGGCGCACGGTGACGCTGAAGATAAAATACGCGGATTTCCGGGAAACGTCGAAACGGCATACGTATTCGCGGCCCATCGAGGACTTTCACTTGTTTTGGAACGTGGCACTGCATTTACTTGGCGCCGTGGAGTTCGGAAAACAGAGGAAGATTCGCCTGATGGGTTTATACATCAGCAACGCGATGGAGATGGGCGAAGCGGAAGCCCGCCAACTGTATCTGGATTTTGGAGAGGATGAGACAGAATATATTTGAACAGCGGAAGACTGGCGCTGATTATTGTGTTCGTTGTAGTGTTAAATTGACAGCGGCGCTCTCAATATCGCAGAGGAGAGCGCCTGCATGGACGCTCTCCTGATGAGAAGTTGTCAGCCCTTCGTCGCCTGCTCTTCAATCCTGGTGATGGGGGCATCCTTAAAAAGATAGGTCTTCATGTCCTCGTCGAACTCCTCGATGTTGCGCCTCAGCCACTCGAAGAGCATCACCGCGTGTTCTATCTCCTCGTTGCGGTTGTGGAGCATGACGCGCTTCAGCGATTCGTCGGAAGCCACGTCGGCCCTCTGGTTATAGAGGTTGATGGCTTCCAGTTCCTCCATCAGGCTGACGAGTGCGTTATCGACAGTCCTTGCTTCGTCCGACAGTTCTTCGTACGGTATGTAAAACGCCATTGCACATTTCCTCCCTCTTGTATTCCGGCGGTGCAAACCACCGGTTTATATCTCCCGCCCGAACAGGGCGTTCAATTCAGCCAGACGTCCGAGTTCCAGCCGCAGCGCGTCGAGACTTTCAAGACGCCACTGCCAGTTTCCCTCGACTGTTGAGGGTCTGTTCATCCTCGCTTCCCCGCCGAGGCGCAGTATATCCTGAACGGTGATGACCGCGAGGTTCGCGGTGCTCGACAGTGCCATGCGCGTCATATTGTCGGTCACACGCGCGGGAGTCGGGTTATCAAGGCCGGTGTAGCGAAGGAAATTGCGCTTCTCCTCCTCAGTGGCTCCGGACTCCCACCAGCCCGCCGTCGTGTCATTGTCGTGAGTTCCGACGTAGACGACGCAGTTGCGCCTGTGATTGTGCGGGATATAGGGGTTTTGCGGCATCCTCTCGCCGAAGGCGAACTGCAGAACCTTCATCCCGGGAAAGGAAAAATCCTCCATCGCGCACACCACGTCGTCGGTGCTCACGCCCAAATCCTCCGCTATAAAGGGCAATTTGTTCCCCGGACGCGAGAAATTGTCGCGCATTGCCCGAAACAGATCCGTCCCCGGGCCTGGCGACCACCATCCGCCCTCGGCAGTCGCCTCGGAAGCCGGTATCTCCCAGAACTGCAAAAAACCCCTGAAATGGTCGATCCTGACGACGTCGGCCAAAGAGAGCGCCCTGCGAAAACGACCGAGCCACCACGAGTAACCGTCGCGCTTCATCTCGTTCCACCTGTATATCGGGTTCCCCCATCTTTGGCCGGTCTCGCTGAAATAATCGGGGGGAACGCCCGCCACCGTCACCGGCATTCCCTCGGAGTCGAGTTCGAACAATTCCTGATGCCCCCACGCGTCGGCGCTGTCATGGGCCACGTATATCGGCAAGTCGCCGATCAGCTTCACCCCAAGCTTCGCGCAGCATGTCCGCAGTTCCTGAAGCTGCAGATCGAACAAAAATTGCTCGAAACGTTTTTCGTCGAGGGCGCTCGATATCTCCGGGACGTTCTCAAGGGCGTCAAGCGCTTCTCCGTCGCGCGAACGATATTCGGGACGCCATTCATACCACGGACGCCCTCCTTCGATCTCCTTAAGAACGCAATATAGCGCGTAATCATCCAGCCAGTATGCCTCTGCGGCGCGAAAATCCCGAAATTTATCCGACAAATCAGCGAACGCCGCACTGTTCGACTTCTCGCGCCTGAAATTGTCGTGGCATATTTTCAAAATCCCGCTCTTTATCCCGGTCGCCGCGTCGAAATCGGCGCGCCCGGGCGGAAGCGGTTTTATTTTTTCTATCTCGCCAGCGTCGACCAGCCCCAGCGCGGCCAGTTTTTCGAGGCAGACGAACATGGGGCTGCCGGCGAAGGCTGACTGACTGCTGTACGGGGAATGAGAAAAAGCCCCGCTCACTGGGACGAGAGGCAGCATCTGCCACGCTCCAAAACCGGAATCCGCCAGAAGCCCGGCGAACCGCTCGGCCCAAGCGCCGAAATCTCCCGATCCATACGAACCCGGAAGGCTTGATATATGCAACAGGACTCCCGATGCGCGGTTTCTTCGTTCTCCCATTTGGGCAGCCTCCCGACTATTCTGATATAATGCTCCATTATAATATATACGCGGAGGTAGCGTAAGGTTGAATGGGGGAAACTTGCGGCATGGCTGATGAAACGGCATGCGCCAATTACGGCGCGAAGGACATTCAGGTGCTCGAAGGGCTGGAGGCGGTTCGCAAACGCCCGGGCATGTATATTGGCGACCAGAGCGTCCGCGGGTTGCATCATCTCGTGTACGAAGTGGTCGACAACTCGATAGACGAAGCCCTCGCGGGTTTCTGCGACAAAATAGACGTGACGATGGAAGCCGACGGCAGCGTCTCCGTTCAGGATAACGGACGCGGCATCCCTACCGAATATCACGAGGCGATGGGGAAGTCGGCGGCCGAGGTGGTCATGACCGTGCTGCACGCCGGAGGCAAGTTTGCCAAGGGCGCTTATCAGGTATCGGGAGGACTTCACGGCGTAGGGGTCTCGGTGGTGAACGCGCTGTCGGAATGGCTGGAGCTGAACATCAAGCGCGACGGCGGGGAGTTCATCCAGAGGTACGAGCGCGGCGTCCCCGTCACCGAGCTGAAAAGAGCGGGAGACTCGAACGAGAGCGGCACCAAGGTCACGTTCATGGCGGATGACGAGATATTCAGCACCGTCGAATATTCGGCCGATATATTAAAGGGCCGGCTGCGCGAGCTGGCCTTCCTCAACACTGGCGTCACGATAACGTTCGCCGACAAGCGGCCGCAAGCCGAGGGCGAGCCGGTAAAGACGTACCACTACGAGGGGGGCATCCGCTCTTTCGTGGAATACCTCAACCGGGGCAAGGAGGTCTCGTTCAAGCCGCCAGTCTACATCCAGGGAGCGAAGGACGGCGCGGCGATCGAGGTGGCGCTCCAGTACAACGACACGTACATCGAGCGCATATTCGCCTTCGCCAACCTCATAAATACCGTAGAGGGAGGCACCCACGTCTCCGGTTTCCGGACGGCGCTCACGAGAGCGATCAACGACGAGGCGAGGCGCGCGAAAATACTGAAAGAAAAAGATCCCAACCTCACCGGAGATGACCTCAAGGAAGGCCTCACGGCGGTCATATCGGTGAAACTGCCGGAACCGCAGTTCGAGGGCCAGACCAAGACCAAATTGGGCAACAGTGACATCAAGGGCATCGTCGATTCCCTGGTCTACGAGGGCATGAAGGTCGCTTTTGAGGAAACTCCCGAGATATTGAAGCCCATAGTCGAGAAGGCAATAAAGGCACGCCAGGCGCGCGAGGCGGCCCGCAAGGCGCGTGAGCTGATCCAGCGCGGAACGCCGATGAGCAAACTCGATCTCCCCGGCAAGCTCGCGGACTGCTCGAACCGCGACCCGTCGCAGAGCGAACTCTACATCGTCGAGGGCGACAGCGCGGGCGGCAGCGCCAAACAGGGACGCGACAGAAGCTTCCAAGCCATACTTCCCCTGAGGGGCAAGATACTGAACGTCGAAAAAGCCCGACTCGACAAGATACTGTCCAACGACGTGGTGAGGACGATAATTCAGGCACTGGGGTGCGGCATAAACGACAGCTACGACCCCGACAGGCTGAGATACCACAAAATTTTCCTCATGGCCGACGCCGACGTCGACGGGGCACATATAAGGACGCTGCTGCTCACACTGTTCTACCGATACATGCCGCAGATAATCAAGAACGGGCACCTTTTCGTAGCCCAACCGCCGCTGTATCGCGTGCAGGAGGGGAAAAAGGTCTCTTACTGTTACTCAGACAAGGAATTGAAGGACATCACCGCCGGACGAGACCCCAAGCGCCTGAACATCCAGCGGTACAAAGGGCTGGGGGAAATGAACCCCGAGCAGCTCTGGGATACCACGATGGACCCGGACAACAGGATAATCCTCAAAGTGCAGGTCGAGGACGCCATATTAGCGGACGAGCTTTTCGGCATCCTAATGGGCGACGCGGTGGAGCCGAGACGCGAATTCATAGAGAGCCACGCGCGCGAGGTCCGCAATCTTGACATATGACGGAAACAAAAGACCAGCATGGGACGCGTATTTTCTCGCCATGGCGATGATAGCCTCCACCAGGAGTACCTGTATCAGGCGGCGGGTCGGCGCGGTCATAGTGGGTGAAAGGCGTATCCTCGCCACCGGTTACAACGGTTCGCCGGCTGGGACGAGACACTGCACTGACATCGGCTGCCTCAGACAGCATCTCGAGATTCCGTCGGGAGAACGCCACGAGATCTGCCGCGGCTCCCACGCCGAGATGAACGCGATAACCCAGGCCGCGTCGTCAGGAACGTCCATAAACGGCTGCGGTATATACGTCACCCACGAACCCTGCTCCATATGCTCCAAATTGCTGATAAATGCCGGGTGCAGGCGCATAGTCTATATGAACCCCTACCCGGATGAACTCTCTCGGACGCTGCGCGCCGAAGCGGGCCTTGAGTCGGACGTATTCGAAAGCCACGACGAGGTTAAGCGGATTCTGGGAGCCGCGATGTCCTGATGCCATTTGCCGCCGGAGACATGGGATTCCGGCGGCAGCGTCACCGACGCGATTTTTTTGTGTTTTTTGTTTTCAAGAACGATTTCAAAACCGGAGGCGGAAACAACGTAATGAAATACACCAGGGATGAATCCATAGCTTTTTTCAAGGAACACAACAGCGAGGACATGTACTTCCGGCACGCACTGGCCGTGGAGGCAGCCATGAAACATCTGGCGCGCCACTACGGCGAAGATGAGGAACTTTGGGCGAGAGCCGGCCTGCTGCACGACATCGACTGGGAGATCACGCAATCAGTCGAGGCCGGGCATCCCGTCAAAGGCGGCGAGATGCTGCGCGAACGTGGTTACGAGGAAGAGATAATCCGCGCGGAACTCGCGCACGGATGGGAGTTTTCCGGAGTCAAGCCGGAAAGCCGTATGGAGCGCGCGCTGTACACCATCGACGAGCTGACCGGCTTCGTCGCCGCAGTCGCGCTGGTGCGCCCGAGCCGTTCCCTCTCCGATCTCGAGGTAAAATCCGTCAAGAAAAAATGGAAGGACAAGGCGTTCGCGCGCGGCGTGGACAGAGGGGTCGTCGAGCGCGGCGCAAAGCTGATGGAAGAATCGCTTGAATGGCTCATAGAGCAGACTATCGAGGCATTGAGGCCGGTGGAGCGCGAAATTGGCCTCGGAATGCCCGAATAAAAAGCCTAAAGGTGATAACTACGCCTTACTGCTGATGTAGTTATCATGGAGGCCTCGCATAATATGCGATATTTACATCCTCAAAATGGCAACAAACATATGGAGGGAGTCAAATGTCGATAGAACTTATTCTTGCGGACGACCACCCACTGACGAGAGCGGGACTCTTGGCGTATCTCGCCAGGGAGCAGGACATGAACGTAGTTGGCGAGTACGCGGACGGCGAGTCCGCCATGGCCGGCATAAGGGAACTGAAACCGCATGTGGCGCTTCTGGATATCCGGATGCCCGGAATGGACGGAGTGAGCATCACTCGTAAGATCAAGGAGGAGGGGCTGCCGGTGACGGCTCTCATCCTAACGAGCTACGACGCGCAGCAGTACGTGCTGTCATCGCTCCGGGCCGGAGCGCGCGGCTACGTGCTCAAATCGTCGTCGGCCGATACGCTGTCGAGGGCCATTCGCATCGTGGCGCGCGGCGGTTTGTACCTCGACAGTGAGGTGGCGAACACTGTCGAAGAGGGCGAGAACACGTCGCCGGAGCCGATATCCGCGCGCGAGCGCGAGGTTCTGCTGCTGGCCGCCAAAGGCTTGTCCGGCAAGGAGATAGCATCGAAGCTCTTCATCAGCGAACGGACGGTTCAGACTCACCTCGCGTCGATCTACGACAAACTGGGCGCGAGAAACAAGACCGAATCCATGCTGCTCGCCCTGAAATTCGGGGTCGTTATGTTGGAAGAGCTTCTTGACTGATACTAAATTGCAATCAGAAGCACGTCAGCAATACCGCAAGAGCGTGCCGGCCCGGCTTGAAATTTTTGCCCTTAGGGCCTCTGATTTCAAATTGGTATAAATACCGGTCCAAGCGGTCGGATTATCGAAAGGAGATTAGCGGTTGAAGGATAGAAACCGGCTGTTTTGTATCGTTCTGTCGGTTTTACTGCCGCCGCTTGTCATTTTAGCGCTCGCTACGACAGATCTCGTTCATTCGCGGAAAAGCCTGACGACACTCGCCAGGCTTTACATCGAACATTTCACCGAAAAGTTAGCCGCGTACATCGGGAGCGACGGCACATTCGGGCCGGACGACGACGCGGCTTTTTACTACTCTTTCGACAAATGCGCACATGGCTTTCTCACTTTTCCCGGGCGTTTCCCCACTTATTTCGCGGTTTTCTCGAAGGAGGGGAAATTCATATACGGCTCGAAAAAATTGATGAACGCCATGAACAAAGAGAATCCGGAAGTTCCGATGGGGCACGCCCACGAAATCGGAGGCATGAGCGACCGGCTCACCGTGGCGAAATCTCCGGCGGCCGGAGGCAAATTTCTGGTAGTGGGAGGCGTGGCGTGGGAGGATATGTTCGGCGCAGCCGCCATGGCGTTTTTTTTGTGGCCCATCCTCACCGTGCTCGCTGCCATCTGGGGCGTAGTGACGGTATGGAACCTCTTTTACAGCGTGATAAACCCGATAAACATCCTGGAACACGCGACTTCGACGCTGCAATGGGGCTCCGAGACGATAAAACTCCAGCTCCCCGGGGCCAATCCGCAGATAATTCGTATGCGCGACACGCTTGAACGCCTGTCGCGGGGAGCTTGCCGCACCATAAAGGCTAACAGGACGTACGTCAACGACCTGGTGAACGTTCAGGAGGACGAGCGGACCAAAATATCACGCGATATCCACGACGGACCGCTCCAGGACGTGACGGCGCTCATACAGCGCTTACGTCTCGCGCGGAATGCTGACAACACCGAGGAGGACACTAAAAGGGAACTCGACCTCGCCGAAAAAATAGCCTTCACGACAATGAAGGAAATGCGGGCCCTGTGCGATTTTCTCAACCCGCCGTGGCTGGAGCTGGGGCTCTCGCAGGCTTTGACGGAACTCACCGAACGTCAGTCCCTGCAATACGGGGTGAAAATTTACCTCGGCTTTGACGAAAGCATCGAGACGTCGGACAACGTCACGCTGGCGTTCTTCCGCGTGGTGCAGGAAGCCGTCACCAACTCGGTTCATCATGGGGAAGCGAAGAACATCTGGATAGATTTGAAGCACAACCAGACGGGGGGCATAGAACTCACGATACAGGACGACGGACACGGGTTCGACATAAAGGACACCGCTGACCTGCGCGCGGAAGGACACAGAGGCCTCTCCAACATGGAGGAGAGGATGTCCCTCGTTGGAGGCTCGCTCAAGATAATTTCATACCGCGGCGAGGGAACCTGCATAAGGGGATCGCTGCCCTGACGCCGCTTTTACATTTTCTGCGCAATTGATGTAAAATACTGGAATATGAATCCTCAAGAGGTGACTGTCCCGATGTCCGTGAAAATAGGCTTTATGGGAGCGGCCGGAGAGGTTACAGGTTCGTGTTACCTGCTCCGGACGAATAAAAGCCGCATTCTGGTTGATTGCGGCATGTTCCAGGGACGAAATTCCGACGACCGCAACGACGGCGAGTTCGACTTTTCGCCCGCCGATATCGACGCGGTCGTCCTGACGCACGCCCACATAGACCACAGCGGGCGTCTGCCGCTTTTGGTCAAACGCGGCTTCAAGGGCGACATATGGGCAACAGACCCGACGATAGAACTCGTCGCGGTGTTGCTGCGTGATACGGCGAAACTCATGGGCGAGGAATCGGAGTGGAAAAACCGCAAAAACGCGCGAAAAGGCCTCCCTCCAGTCAAACCGGCGTACGGAGAACGCGACGTCGAGGAGACTCTGAAACGTCTGCGCTACATCAGATACGACGAAAGGACCGGCATATCTGACGGGGTAAGCGTCAGATTCCGCGACGCCGGACACATCGTCGGCTCCGCGATAACCGAGCTGTGGCTGGCCAAAGAGGGCGGGCAGGTGAAGATCGTCTTTTCCGGCGACCTCGGCCCGCGAAACGCCGTGATCGAAAGGCCGTACACGCTTATAGAGGAAGCCGATTATGCCGTGATCGAATCCACCTACGGAGACAGAAACCACAAAAGCCTGGAGGCCACGAGAGCGGAATTCAGGGAAGCGCTGGTCAATGCCATAGGAGTCAGGGGCAAGATACTGATACCGACCTTCGCCGTCGACAGGGCACAGCGCGTCCTGTACGAGATAAAACGCCTCCAGATGGACAAGACGTTCCCGCGGATGCCTAAGATATTCTTCGATTCCCCCATGGGCGAGAAGGCGACGCAGATATACGAAAAATATTCCCCGCTCCTGTCCCGCGAAATACAGGACATGCTGAGGAAAGGCATGAACCCTTTTGCCCCCGAGGGGCTTTCATACACTTCGAGCGTCGATTCGAGCCGGGCCATCAACGAGATCGACGAGGCCATTGTCATGGCAGGAAGCGGCATGTGCTCCGGCGGACGTATAGTTCATCATCTCAAACACAACCTCTGGAATAAAAACTGCAACGTGTTCTTCGTCGGCTATCAAGCCCACGGCACGCTTGGCCGCAGGCTCGTCGAAGGGGAAAAAAACCTGCGCATAGCCGGAGAGGACATCGCGGTGGGCGCGACGTTCCACACTCTGGGAGGTTTTTCAGCGCATGGGGACAGAGATGACCTCCTGGAATGGGTCTCCCATTTCGGAAGCGGCACGTCGTTTTTCGTGACCCACGGAGAGGTGAAATCCGCGGAGGCGCTGGCAAACTGTATAAGGCAGATGGGGTATGGGGCGGCCGCTCCATCGCGCGGGGCGTACTATGACCTCTCGGCAAAACAGGCCATCACCCGCCCGGAGCTTCCGGAGCGCGCGCAGGCCTTAGGCTCGCGCGACGCCGTGCTCGCTCTTCTCGCGGAGATAGCGTCCGAAGCGGCATCCATAACGGAAAACCTCGATTCCCGCGCCGACTTCGCGGACATCTCGCCGCTGCTCGAGTCGTCGCGGCTGATACTGCAGACCGTCAAAAACATAAAGACCAAAAAATAAGATGCTCCGTCTCCTCACGTATCTTTTAGGATCACTCCCGGAACGCCTGAAATCCCGCCTGCCTGGAAAGTACTCCGCCGCGGCGTTCCTGCTGTTCGTCTTCACCTCAGCCGTCCTGATACATTCCATCAAAGCCGGACGCATCGAGTCCCAGCAGACGTCTTTGCTGGAGCTGCTTCCCGACAGCGAGCCCGGCATCCCGACAGCGATCATGAGCGCGGCGAAGGGAGAATTTCCCGGGGGCCTGGCGCGCCTTCTCGCCTGCGGCAGAGCGGTATCGTCGCCCGTGACGTCTTTTTTCACGCCCATCCTCGACGCCGCCGACGCGATGGCTGTGGTAGTCGCCCTTCGTGAAACCGGGCCTGCCATCTACGGGGTTTTCACCCCCACACTTGAGGAATACGACGCGCTCCGCCTGGGGACTTTGCCGGACGGATGGAAAAAGCGTTTCGCGTCCCCGGAACTCCGTATCACCGACAGGAATGGGCTCTTTCAGCTGACGGCGGAGGACATCTCGTCCCCCATTTACATCATCGCGGAGGACGGCGTGTCGTTCGTCGCGGACTCGACGCTCGACGTCGACAGGATAATGGACGTCCGCAACGGCGTGGCCGGCGGGATAAAAAGGAAATGGCCGATCGCCGCCGAACATGGAGGGTGCGTTTTTTTCTCCGACGGAGGCGTCTTGCGTTCGTGGGCGGCGGGCGCGAGCACGCCAAATCCCAGAGAAGCGCTTGAACTCGAAGCGGCCTGGGTCACTTCGTCCGATATGCGCACAGCCAAGATCGATTGGCGCATCTGGGGCGCCGAGCATTTCATCCCGAAAAACTTCCTGGACGGCCTCCAAAAAGATGACTGGTCGCGAATCGACGTATTCATGCCCGATCCGTTGGTGCTGTCGTTCGGCATTGCCCTGCCAGATCCGGGAAGATCGATGTCCCACATGCCGTCCGCGTTGAAATACTTCGCAGAGCAACTGAAGGACATGAGGCTGCGCAATTCGGAGATACAATCGCTGCTGACGGGACGAACGGCCTTTTCAGTCGGCGGCAGGACGCAAATACTCTGGTTCGACCTGCCCGGCCTCGCGATCAACATGTCGGGACGCGGCGAGGTCTCGTACAAAATGATCGATAAATTCTGGAACGAGAAATTCTTCGGCGTCGAGCCCAAGCCGGTGGAAGGTTTCGATCACGGCGGCTTCACGGAGCTGCCTTTCACCGTGCTGGCGGCGGCGAACGCCGAACGCGCGCTGCTCGGTCTCGTGGCGCCCGATGCCGAACAGAACTACGAAGCCCGCGAGATGCTCTC
>JAITRO010000112.1 GCA_031288335.1 Synergistaceae bacterium
CAACGAGATTACTACGACACTATTTTGCTTCCTTTAATGACAAAGGCGAAGGAGAATGAACTGACGCTGCTGTTTTTGGATGCATCTCACTTTGTCATGGGCTGCGATTTTCTTGGGTACATATACGGCAAAACACGCAGATTCATCAAAACCTTTTCTGGGCGCAAGAGGTACAATGTTCTGGGTGCACTGAATTTTGTGACGAAAAAAGTTACAACTGTCGCCAACGACACCTACATCACGGCAGCATAGGTCTGCGAAATGCTTCGTAAGGTTGCTGCGGAATACGCAGGAAAGTCTTTGTATATCGTACTCGACAATGCCAGTTACCAAAAATGTAATATTGTGACTAATCTGGCTCAGAAACTGGGAATCGCGCTTCATTACATACCGCCGTATAGCCCGAATCTGAATCTTATTGAACGTCTTTGGAAGCATGTCAAAAGCAGGTTGCGTTCGAAATACTACGACCAGTCGATGATTTCAAGAAAACTATAGATTCCATTATTGAAGACAGCAGCAAGGGAAGCAAGAATCTTATCGACAAACTCATTGGTGACTCAGTCCAGCTATTTGATACGCTCATTCCCATCAGCAGCAACTCTTTTGCTGTCCAAAAAGTCAATAAGGATAAGGGTAAGCCTGTTGCTTAATTACTGTAAATTTCTTAGCTCGTCAGTATAGCCCTGTATTTATGTGGGTTCCAAAAAATATACAGGATTATGGAACCCTGATCTTATGGTTCTACAGATTCTTATGTTCGTTGTAGTGTTAAATTGACAACAGTGGATTTGTGTCAATAAAAGTAATTACTACTTCAACTTACGAGTGCGGTCGGCCCTCTTGCGGAGGTGGTTTCGATGCATTCGTTATAATGAGAGGATGTGGTAGAATTGAACACGCAGGGCGGATTTTTGACCGCCCTCTTATTTATGTGCGCCTCGTATATCTATGTACTAATAGTAAAAGCCCATCACTGACCCAGCAACGGAAACCGTCAATGCAAATCATGATGACACTGCCGATACGAGAAAACTGATGCGATGTTTTTGTCTAATGCATGTTGAGGGGCATAACACATGTTGGAAATTGACCTTTATTGCGTCATGCTGTGAATCGCAATAGCGAAAACATTCATGACCGGTCCGAGAATAGAAGTGACCTAACCTTTCGGTAATTTCGATCATGCTTTCCTCGTGCTTCATGCCATCGTTATGACGGTGCCGGCGTGTCCTTCCAGCGCGTCTACGGCTTTGTCCAGTGATGTTATGATTGCCTTTTTGCCCGGAAAACGCCGCGCAAATTTTATCGCGGCCATTACCTTCGGAAGCATGCTGCCGGGCGCGAAATGCCCTTCTTTCACATACTTGACGGCCTCTGTAACCGTGATGTATGACAGGTCCTTTTGGTCAGGCTTCCTGTAATTTAGGTAAATTTTGCCGACCTCCGTCAATATCAGCAGGTAGTCGGTCTCCATAGCCTCGGCCAGCAATTCGGCCGCGAGATCTTTGTCTATCACTGCCGCGACGCCGGTGAGCGAACCGTCCATGTTCTCCACCACCGGGATGCCGCCGCCGCCTGCAGTTATCACTATCGTGCTGTCCCAGAGGCGTTTTATGGAATCGAGTTCGGTTATCCTGCGAGGTATCGGGGATGCCACGTGACGCCGCCATCCGCGCCCAGCATCCTCCTTCATCACGTAACCTTTTTCATCGGCGATGCGTTTAGCCTCTTCTTCCGCGAAAAACGGGCCTATGGGCTTCGTCGGATTCTTGAAAGCATCGTCGTTTTCGTCGACTACAACCTGAGTGAGTATCGTGACCACCGGAACGTTGCGGCCCCTGTTCCTTATCGCGTCGCGGAGGCACTGCTGAATCTGATACCCGATGTAACCCTGGCTCATGGAACCGCAGACGTCAAACGGCATGGCCGGAAGTTCCCCGTCGGCGATGGCGGCCAATTCTTGCGAGAGGGCGATGCGCCCGATCTGCGGGCCGTTGCCGTGAACTATGGCCATCTCGTAACCTTTGAAATTAATATCTGCCAGGCATTCACACGTCTTGCGGACAACATTGAGCTGAGCTTCCGCGGTTGGCGGCGTCCCCATCTCCTGAAGTGCATTGCCTCCAAGTGCTATCACTACTTTGCTGAAACCCAAGCGTAACTCCTCCTTCAATCCGGATCATGAACTCCGAATCATTTGATATTTTTTTATTATTATGTTAAAATATTATTATCATCATAATCTATCCAAGCACTCTTGTCAATAATGTTCGCGCCAAAGGGAGTGTTTTTTTGCGAGGCACAGTTATAGTAAGAGGTGGTGGTGATCTTGCCACTGGCGTGATATACAGGCTTTGGCGTGCTGGTTTCAATATCCTCTGCCTGGAAATAGAGCATCCGCTCGTCGTGCGCGGGCCAGTGTCCGCCGGATATGCGGTCTTCAACGGCACACACGAAGTCGAGGGGATGCCCTGCGTCCTCGTCGGCTCGCCCGGCAAAACCCCGGACGGAACCGTAGGGGTCATGATAGACCCAAATGGGGACTGCATACCTGACGTCTCGCCCTGGATATTGGTAGACGCCATAATGGCAAAGCGTTACACAGGAACGCACAGGGAAATGGCTCCGCTGGTTCTTGCGCTAGGCCCCGGATTTCAGACTCCTTCTCAGGTTCACGGGGTAATAGAGACGAAGCGGGGTCATTACCTGGGACGGCTCATCACAAAAGGAAGCGCCATCCCCAACACGGGCATTCCCGGCGAGGAGATGGGCTATACGGTGGAGAGGCTATTGCGCGCTCCGGTAAACGGATACGCCGAACATGCATTGTCTATAGGGGATCACGTCGAAGCGGGAGATATCGTAACCCGTGTCGACGGTGTCGAGGTGCGGTCCAAAATACGAGGCGTTCTGCGCGGGCTGATTCACCCGTCGGTATTACTCTCCCGCGGAATGAAAATCGGCGACGTCGACCCGCGCGACGAACAGGAGCATTGCTTTACCATCACTGACAAGTCGTTCGCCATTGCAGGCGGCGTGCTGGAAGCGGTCATGCGGTTCGAGTCGGCAGGATCGCTTTGAACTTTAAACAATTTAGGCAACGCCGGGTATATTATTTCTTTTTGCGATAGAACGTGTCCTCCATCGGCAGTTTTGTCCTCAATTTTCCGTCGCGCGCGAAATATGCCCCTGCGACGGCGGGCGCGGTGGGAATGGTCGCGAGTTCCCCAACTCCCTTTGCCCCGCATGCGACGTCCACCTTTCCCACACCGTGCACGAGGCGGATATCGATCGGAGGAATATCCGTCGCGCGCAGAATTCCCAACGTGCCGTACTTCGCCTGGGGCACGCCGTCCTTTAACGGATAGTCCTCCGTCAGCGCGTAGCCGAGCCCCATTGCGACGCCGCCCTCTATCTGTCCCTCCGCGGCTTTGGGATTCACTACAGTGCCCATGTCATATGCGGCCGTGACACGTTTTACCCTGCCGTCCTCATCGAGTTCGACGACCGTGGCCGCGTATCCGTACGCGATGTGGCTTTTGGGAAATTCCTTGTCGCTTCCCATCGGGTCGGTCTCGCCAAGGTACTCCGCATAAAATTCCCTGCCCTCCAAAGCGGACAGACTTCCGACGCGCTCCAGCTCTTCTTTTAACATCATCGCCACCCTTCGCGTGCTCTCGCCTGTGAAGGTCGTCTGCCGGCTTGCCGTGGTCGTTCCGGCGTTGGGCGTCCGTCGCGTGTCCGGCGGTTCCGCGATAACGTCATAGGGAGAAATGCCGGTGATTTCACAGACTATCTGCGTGGTCACGGTCGCGAGCCCCTGACCGATGCAGGCCGCGCTCGTCCGCACATGCGCCTTGCCGTCCTCGATCGAAATGATGCATCTGCTGGTGTCCGGCAAGCCGACCCCAACTCCGCTGTTCTTGAAAAATGACGATATCCCCGCGATTTTGGCGTTTTCGTAAACGTCTCTGACACTTTCGAGGCACTCACGGACGGCCGTGCTCTCGTCGGCGACCTGACCGTTGGGAAGTACGTCGCCGGGGCGAACGGCGTTTCGGTATCGGATCTCCCATGGCGATATGCCCACACGCGCGGCTAACAGGTTGAGGTTGCTCTCGATCGCGAACGCGCTCTGACAGACGCCGAAACCCCTGAAGGCCCCACCCGGCGGATTGTTCGTGTAGACCGCGGTGCCCTCGATGTCAATGTTCTGATAATTGTATGGCCCGGCGGCGTGAGTGCAGGCGCGTTGCAGCACCGGTCCCCCGAGACTGGCGTAGGCGCCTGTATCCGACATTATCACCGCCTTCGTCGCCAGGAGTATACCGTTCTCGTCGCATCCCGTCGTAAAATCCATCTCCATCGCGTGGCGTTTAGGATGTATCTTTATGCTTTCGTCCCTCGTGAGCAGAACTTTTACGGGTTTTTTCAAAAGCCACGCGGCTAGAGCGGCGTGATGCTGAACGCTCATGTCCTCTTTGCCGCCGAAACCTCCGCCGACGAGTTTGCTCTGTACGTGAATTTTTTCCGGCTCGACCCCGAGCATCCTGGAGCACTCGCGCCGTTCGTCATATATGCTCTGCCCCGCCGTCCACATCAGAAGTCCGTCGTCCTCCGGCATGGCGATCGCGCACTCCGGCTCCATGAAAGCGTGTTCGGTGAACGGCACGGAATAGTGGACGCTCACGACGTGCACGGACTTTGCCAGCGCCGCGTAGGCGTCGCCCCGTCTCAGATGCTCGTGGGAGAGCACATTGCCGCGTTCGTGAATTTTGGGGGCGTCCGGCGCCAGAGCATCCGCCGTCGAAGTCACAGGAGTCAGCACCTCGTAGTCGACTTTCATCAGGGATTTTATCTCGTTCAGGCTCTCTTTTTTTCGAGAGACGATCAAAGCGACGGAGTCGCCAACGTACCTGGTAACGTCGCCCTCCCGTATCATCACGTCCCAGTCCGAGATAAAGGCTAGGTGCCCTATTTTGTTGTCTCCAGGCACATCCGCTGCCGTGAAGACGGCCTCGCAGTCGGGATGGCGCAGCGCCTCCGAGGCGTTGATGCGCAGCACCCGCGCTCTGGGGTGAGGCGTCCGAAGGGCGGAAGCGTGCAACATGCCAGGCACCGTTGCGTCGTCCACGTAGATTCCCTTGCCCAATGTTTTGTCGGTCGCGTCCACGCGATGAAAGTCCTCGCCGAGGACCCCGCAGAATTTGCGCGGCGGCAAAAGCTGCCCGCTCCGAAACATCTCGCCTGCGAGACGGATGGCATCGACTATCTTGACGTAGCCCGTGCAACGGCAGATATTGCCGCGAAGGGCGCGCCTGATTTCATCTTCCGACGGATCCGGCGCGCTGTCGAGCAGGCACTTCGCGCTCATGACCATGCCCGGAATACAGTAGCCGCACTGTACGGCGCCGGCTTCGGCGAAAGCCAACGCGTACACCTCCCGCTCCCGTACGCTCAGACCTTCTATCGTCACAATTTTTTTTCCGTCCAGTTTATCCAGCGCAAGGACGCATGCGCGCGCCGCGCGTCCGTCGACCTGAACCATACAGGCCCCGCATGCTCCGCTTCCGCAGCCGTTTTTAGTGCCCGTGAGCCTCATGACGTCCCTGAGAAAATCGATCAGTTTCATGTTGCCGTCGCTCGTTACGTCTCTGCCGTTCACATTTATCGTGTACAAGACCGTACCTCCTGCATGTGTTTCAATTCGCTCAAGGTATCCACGTCCGCAAAAATCCGTTCGTCGCCAAAATTCACCGAAACGATAGCGTCTCTGTTGCGTCTCTTCACAAAGGTACCACCCTCGCCGTCCGGGATGGAGGTCAATTCGTCCCGGAACGTGCCCGAAAAAACCGACGGAGATCTGGGCAATCCGCCCGACACAGGTTCGACAATGACGTTGGGCGCGACGCGTTCGAGCAGTGCACGCACAACATACGCCTCCATAAGAGGCTGGTCGCAGGGAAAGAAACAAAAATACTCCGCAGAGGACGCCATGACGCCCAGCCTTATACTCTCACCCATTCCTCGCTCGGGGGCGCCGTTGCGGATGACCCGTACTCTTGTCCCGGAAGCAAGGGCCGCTATTTCATCGCTTCGTGTCGCCAGGATGACGTCCGAAAATTCCGGCATCCCACACGCGAGTTCAATCGTGTATGACGCCAGAGGTTTTCCCTGGAAAGGATACAGCAACTTGTCCTCCGCGCCAAACCGCCGGGAGAACCCCGAGCCCATCAGGACGGCGCACACCTCGTTTTTCACAACTCCGCCCATCGATTCTCCCTCGCGCTGCCGGAAACGATCCTGAGCGGCGAATTACCCCATATCCCGCGTATCAGTGTCGCGAGTTCCAAAGATATCTCCCGTCCGCGTTCGTCCTCTACTTGATTGATTGCCACCGCGACATCGCCGGCCCTTCGCCGCAACATGCCATTAGGCGAGGCGACCATAGCGGCCAGTGCTCCGGCAGTCACTGTTTCTCCTCTGTATAGGCCTGTCAATTTCAAAAACTCATCCAGCCTTAAGACATTCTCCGCGGCGGCCACCAACCCCACGGCATTTACCGAAACGACTCCCAGGGTGTGTGTCGCGAACCCCGGGATCACCGGCTCGTTTTCCGCCCATCCCTTGCAGGGAAGCTTCCTGCTGCCGTCAGCTTCCATCAGTACGATGTCGTAACGGGGAGCTATTGCGGCCAAGTCCTCTGGTGCCAGGGCTTCCAGCTTTCCGGTCTCATCGTTCAACAGGCCCAAACATTGGATTCCCGGCAGGGGGACGTGGGCCAGACACCCCTCGCGCGTCGTCACCAAATCGACTCCGGCATCGAGGACGGGATATATTTTCGTCGTGGGCGTCACAAGCACGCTCAAGCCCTCGCCAGCTTCGTCAGCGAGAACGTTTACGACGGAGGTTTTGCCGCCGCACCCGGAGACCGCGACCCGGGATCCCCGGCCCATGCCGAGCAGCTCCGAGAGCCTCAAAGCCGGGTTCCAGCCACGCCGCCTCCGTCCGTAACCGACAAACCTGACGCCCTCCTTGGGACGTATCGCCCGGCCGGCGCGTCTTCGAGAAATTTTCCGCCACGAAACACCTCCACGCCCCTGAGGTATACGGCGTCAATGGACGCCGGAACTTCAACTCCTTCGAAGGGCGTATAGTCGACGTTTTGGAACTGCGTTCGCGCAGAGATCACGGTTTTGCCCGACGGGTTCAAAACGACGATGTCGGCGTCGGCCCCCGGAATTAGAATGCCCTTTCGCGGGTATATCCCGAAAATAGCGGCAGGGTTAGAGGATATGACCCTGACCATGGCGGGGAGGCTTAAACGCCCCTCGCTCACTCCCTTGTACATCAGGAGAACCCGGCTTTCCACGCCCGGCATGCCATTTGGAATCTTGGCGAAATCGCCGCGCATTCCGTCTTTGTGTCCTCCGTCTTTCTGTCCCTCGAAGTTGAAGGAACAATGGTCGGTAGCGACCACATCGGTAAAACCCGAACGCAGGGATGCCCATAGCCCTTCGTGGTTTTCACTCCCCCGAAGCGGAGGAGAGCAGACGTATTTTGCCGCCTCCCAGCCTCCTCCGTAGAGCGAGTCGTCGAGGTAAAGATACTGCGGGCATGTCTCCGCAAACAGTCGGGCCCCTCTCGCCTTCGCTTCGATGATTTTTTCCATCGACGAATACGCGCTGACGTGAACTACGTAAACCGGAGCGCCAACGAGCGAAGCTATCGACGTCAATCGCGACACGGCCTCGGTTTCCGTCACGGGTGGACGTGATACGGGATGAAACTCCGGTCCGACGCATCCCCGGCGGCTGAGTTCCTCCGTCAACGCCGATATCACGTCGCCATTTTCACAATGTACACAGAGCAGGCCACCCACTTCCATCACGCGTTTCAAAGCCCAGTATATCACGCCGTCGTCGACCTGGAGCGAACCCTTGTAAGCCATGTACATCTTGAACGAGGTCACGCCGGAGGAAATCATTTCCGGCAGTTCGTCCGACACGGACTCGTTCCAGTCGGTTATGGCCATGTGAAAGGCGTAATCGCAGAAGCACTTCCCATCGGCCAGACGGTGCCAATTGCCGAGACCTTCCCTAAGAGATTCGCTTTTGAACTGGGTGGCATAGTCGATCACGCAGGTTGTCCCCCCAGCGATGGCCGCCCTCGTTCCTGTGAAGAAGCTGTCGGCCGTCCTCACCCCGTTCGAAAGCGGCAGGTCAAAGTGCGTGTGCGCGTCTATCCCACCTGGCAGCAGATATTTGCCGGAGACATCGAGGACTTCGTCTCCCTTCCCCACGACGCAGGTTCCGATCCCGGCGATCGTTTCGCCGTCGATTCTCACGTCGGCACGATACACACCGTCGGAATTTGCCACAACACCTCCCGCCAGGACGAGGGCCATATCAATCTACCTCCCTTTGCAATTCGCCGCCACATCAATCCACTTCTATCACTGCAGGGGCTTCCGTCGTCTCGGCGGGGAAGATAATGTTCAGTACTATGCCTATGATGCACACCGCAGCCACCGAGTCCTCGAAAAGGTACTGAAACAGACTTGGCATGTGCTCGTACACCTCGGACGGCATGGCTGCGAGCCCGAGTCCCATCGCGAATATGACTGAGAGCACGATGACGTTGCGGTGGCTGAAGCCGGCTTTAGCGATAAGTTTTATGCCGTTTATCATTATCATCGCGAATACGCTGATGACCGCCCCTCCAAGGACGCTGTTCGGCATCATGGAGAATATTGCCCCCACTTTTGGGACAAAACCGGCCAACACGAGGGTAGCGGCGCCTATCGCTATGCAGAATTTATTGACAACCTTCGTCATTGCCACGAGCCCTGCGTTCTGTCCGAACGCGGTGTTCGGCAGCGTGTTGAACAATGTGGCGATTATCGAACCAAGGGAATCGGCCATTATCGCTCCGGACATTTCTTTCGTGGTGGCCTCTCTGTCGAACGCCGCAACGGTTATTCCGGACGTGTTGCCGATGGTCTCGAGCCCGGACACGACGTAAAGCGCGGCGAACGACAGCACAGCGCTCGCGTGAAACTCGTACTTGAAACGCAGAGGTATGGGCACACTGAACCACGCCGCGTCGCGAAGAAGGTCAAAGTTCAGCCGCCCCATGAAGAACGCCGCGACATAGCCGACGACGATGCCAACCAGCATGGACGAAACCTGGAGTGTTCCCTTGGCGAAGCGCTGGCACAGCAAGATCGTGATGAACACGACGAACCCCAGAACAATGTTCTGCACCGAACCGAAATCAGCCGCGCCGGCGCCGCCGAGGAAGTAATTTGCTCCCGCGCCGAGAAGATTGACCCCGATGCTTATCAAAACCGCCCCGATGACCAACGGTGGGAAAAATTTTTTGAGCGGAACGATGAAAAAACCCATTACGAACTCGACCAGGCTGCCAAGCAGCGCCGCCCCCAACACCCCAGGCAGGCCGAACGCCTTTGCGACGGTTATGGAGGTGGGCACAAAGGCGAAAGCTGTCCCCATAACTATCGGGAGTTCCGCACCTATCCTCGGCAGGTTCGATTTTTTGCCGAACGGCGCAACCGGATAGAGCTGTAAAAACGTGGTGAGCCCGGAAACGAACATCGCGCATTGTACCATGAATATCCTGTCCGCTCCGGTGAGCCCGACGATCCCCGCCACGATGAAACAAGGCGCGAGATTCGAGGTAAACATCGCCAGAACGTGCTGAAGCCCCAAGGGAAATGCCACCAGGAAAGGCGGCCGGCCGTCGAGCTGGTAAATCAACTGTTTTCTCTCTTCGTACGTGGTCATTGCAACTCCCCCTTTCAATTCGCCCTTTCGGTTCGTGATAAAAAAGCGCTATCTTCCGTTCATCAGCAGGGTCATGACGGCCTTCGCGGTGTGCAGGCGGTTCTCCGCTTCGTCGTAGACCACCGAATGCGGCCCGTCGATCACGGAATCCTCCACCTCGTTGTTGCGGTCGGCCGGGAGCGCGTGCATGTAGATGACGTTTTTGTCTGCGGCGGCCATTTTTTCCTCGGTGCACTTCCAGGACCGATGCGCTTTAAGGGCGTCATCGACGACTTTGACGGCACCTGCCGGCGCGTTTCCTGTCTGGTCGTTCACCCAGTTGCCCCAGTTCTTGGGAATGACGACGTGAGCGCCCCTGTAGGCGGCCGCCTCGTCGTCGGTCACCGTCACCGTTCCGCCGTAGCGATCAGCGTTGGCTTTGGCCTTCGCCACAACCCAGTCCGGCAACTCCCAACCCTTGGGATGGGCCAGCGTCACATCCATCCCAAGGCGCGGGAAAAGCAGCACCTGAGAGACCGGAACCGAGATCGGCTTCTTGTGGCTCTCCGCATAGGCCCAGATGATGGAAACTTTAAGCCTGTCGAGCTTGCCGCCGAACTTCTCTTTCATGGTGAGAATGTCGGCCAGCGCCTGGAACGGATGGTACAGATCGCACTGGAGGTTCATGACCGGGACCTTCGACCACTTAGCCATCTCGTTGAGGTACTTATTGCCGTAGCCCCAGTTGCAGTAGCGGCATGCTATGGCATGGCCGAAGCGGGATAAGATGATCGCCGTGTCCTTCGCCGATTCGCCGTGAGCTATCTGCATGCTGCTGGAGTCGAGAAACCCGGCATGTCCGCCAAGCTGGGCGAAACCGGCTTCCATGGAGTTGCGCGTACGCGTCGACTGTTCGAAGAACATGAGGAACATGCTCTGATCCCTGAGGTAGGGAGTCGGAATTCCCTGGGCGAATTTGAGCTTGAGATCCGCCGATACGTCGAGCATGGTCTCGACTTCCTCCCGGCTAAAATCCTCCAGGTCGATGAAATGTCTGCCGCGAAATACAGTCTGCATTTTGGATATCCTCCTTATGTTTTTGCGGGTAAACCCCGCTTTTAATCGTCATATTAAATTTTTAGTGTGTTCGGGCATCTTGTCGGCGTATTTTTCGACATACACGGAAGGGATCGCGGCGTACATCGCGGCGCAGTCGACGAGTTCGTTTTTCCAGGTGCACTCGTTCGGCGCGTGAGCCTGATTTTCATGCCCCGGGCCGAAGCCGATGCAGGGTATTCCGTGCATGCCCATTATCGCGACGCCGTTCGTGGAGAAAGTCCATTTGTCGAGACGCGCTCTTTTGCCGAAGATGGACCGGTACGTGTCCATCAATGTCTCGCAGACCGGGTGGTCCTCCTCGATGATCCAGGTCGGAAAGTAGCAGTCTGTCGGATAAACCAGGCCGGTGAACGAAGGACGCTCGTATTTGTACATCCCCACTTCCGCGCCGGCGGCCTGCACGGACGGAAGGTTTCTAATCTGGTTGAGTGCGTAATCCGCATCCTCTCCCCGCGTCAACCTTCGGTCGATGGATATTTTGCAGCTGTCCGCCACGGCGCAGCGTGATGGGGACGTGAAAAATATCTCCGAGACGGTAAGACTGCCTTTGCCGAGGAATACGTCGTCTTTGAGGTTCGGGTGAAGAGCGCGGAGTTCGGTCAAAATTGGCGCGATCTTGTAGATCGCGTTGTCTCCGCGTTCCGGAGCGGAACCGTGGCAGCTTACGCCGCTGGTTGAGACGTATATCTCCATCCTGCCGCGCTGTCCCCTGTATATGCCTCCGTCCGTCGGCTCAGTGCTGACCACGAACTCGGGACGCAGCTTGTCTTCGTTTATGATGTACTGCCAGCAGAGGCCGTCACAATCCTCCTCCTGCACAGTCCCCACGACGACCAGAGTGTAATCGTCATCGAGCCCCAGATCTTTGATGATTTTGCCGGCGTAGACCATGGAGGCCATGCCGCCCTTTTGATCGCTGCCGCCGCGCCCGCCTATCCTCTCGGCGTCCTCCATCCCCTCGTAAGGGTCGAACTTCCAGTTGTCGCGATTGCCCACTCCCACCGTGTCGATATGCGCGTCCATCGCTACGAGATGTCTGCCGTGCCCTATGTAGCCAAGTATGTTGCCCATGGGATCGATCTCGGTCCTGTCGAATCCAACGCGCTTCATCTCTTCTTCAATACGAAGCACGACGCGCTTCTCGTCGCAGCTCTCGCTTGGTATCGCTATAATATCGCGAAGAAACTTCGTGATGTCCGGCTCGTATTTTTTCGCGGCCCCGGCGATTTTTTTGAAATCAAGCATTATTTTTTCCTCCCAGTATTTTTTGCGTCAATAATTGAGCAACCAGGGCAGCGAGTTGTTTATTCCGCTATAGACTGCCCACATCTCCATTGCGCCCCTCAACGACACCGATGCCCCTTCGAGCGCGCCGGTTCCGTCAAGATTGGCGGCTGTAACCCGGAACCCCCTGTCCATTTCGACGCTGATCCCTTTTGTCTCGTACCGATAGCCGTGGGCGATGGATGACAGGCTCTCCTCGCGTCCTTCCGTGTGCCGCCGCACGCGTCCCGGTTCCACTTTGAACAATTCCCTGTCCTTTGCCGCGGCGAAATATTCCTCGTCAAGACAGAGTTTCGGCTTGTCCAGGTAGGGGAATCCACTGTGCACGCAGAAGACGCCGCAGTTGCCGCACTCGTTGCAGAAATCCTCTATATGGATGATCTGTTCTCCCTGCCCTATCGAAAAAATCTCCTGCCCCGTGGAGCACAGAAGACCTCCGGCGGCGGACAATACGGGCAGCGTCACCAACACAGGCGAAAGTTCAAAGCTAAAATTCGCCCTGTTGGGACAGACCTCCACGCACTTGCGGCACACGGTCTGGCATTGCAGGCAACGTTTAGCTTCTCTCATCACCGACGCCTCATCCATCGTTCTTTCGACGAGGTCGAATCCTCCGCGGGATTCCGGCGCGCTGCGCACTTCGGTTTCGGGTTCAACCCTGACGTCCCGCGACTTCAGGACGACGGAGAACTCGCTGCCGATTGGGGATATAGCCTTTTTCTCGGTTTTTTCGACTGGCAACCCGAATTCGGAGCAAATAGCCTCGGCGGCCCTCACGCCCTCGGCGCAGGCGCCTATCACCGTCGCTGGGCCCGTCACGACGTCTCCTCCGGCGTATACGCCCGCCACGTCAGTCCTGCCGTTGGGGCTGACGATGATCGAGGAGCCTTTTCCGCGGCCGAGCTTTGTCCCCGTAAAGGCTTCCTCCTCGGCACTCTGTCCTATGGCCGCTATTATGGAATCGGCTTCCAAGGTGAAGAACTCACCGGATGGCTCGGGACGGCGCCTGCCGCTCGCGTCTGGTTCCCCGAGGCGGGTCCTTTCGCATTCCAGTCCCGAAACTCTGCCGTCACCGGTCACGACGCGTCTTGGCAACGCCAGCTCAATCAGCTTGTTTCCCTCCTCGAACAGCAACTCCTGTTCGTCCGGCTCGGCCGGCATCTCCGCGCGGGTCCGTCTGTATACCATCACCACAGGCGCGCCGCTGAGCCTTTGGGCCGTTCGCGCGGCATCCACGGCGGTGTTGCCGCCGCCAACCACGAGGACGCGCCGCCCGAGATCCGGAGTTTCGCCGCGAGCGACGCGTTCCAGCAAGTCGAGGGCGCCCCATACCCCTAGCGAGCCGTCTCCCTCTATTCTAAGAGGAGCGTCCTTCGGAAAACCACAGGAGACGTACACCGCGTCGAATCCGTCCTTCAACAAGCCTTCGGGCGCACCCGTGATCTTCGTGCCGTACTCGATCTCGACCCCGAGGGAGACGATTCTACGGACATCGCTATCCATCACGGCGCGAGGCAACCTGAACTCCGGCGCTATGGCCATCATGCCCCCCGCTCTTTCGCGGGCCTCGTAAACGGTCACCGACACACCCCGGCGGGCCATGTGAGCCGCTGCCGCGAGCCCGGATGGCCCTGCCCCGATCACCGCCACCCTGCGTCCCGTTTTGTTGGCCGTCTCAGGAACGGCGGAACGCCCGCGTTCGGTGGCGAACCGTTTGAGTGCCCTTATGCCGACGGGTTCGTCATAGTTGGATCTGGTGCACCCCGATTCACAAGCGTGGGTGCAGACGTGCCCGGTCACACCGGGAAGGGGATTCTGGGCGAGAATGATGTCCAGCGCCAAATCGAAGTCGCCGCGCGATATTGCAAGGGCGTAAGACGGAATGTCCTGGCAAACCGCGCAGCGTTCCCTGCACGGCGCTTCGATGCAATCGAATTTGCTCAAAGGAGACGTTACTTTGGGCACGCCTCTGAAGTATCTCTTCGCGTATTGCCTCTCATTGACTGCTGAAGCAGCCGCCGATGCAAGTACGTCCACCCTGTCGATGGCGAATTGATCCAGGTTCGACACGCCGTGCGCGCGCATTTCGCCGGCGATGTTGCGTATATATTGAGGGAAGCGCGAGTAACCGCCGGGTTTGAGTATGTCGGATGCCACGGTGACCGATTTCGCCCCACACCGCAGGAGAGTCGGCGTGTTCCAGGCGTTCGCCCCGGCCGAGTAGGAGACATCGATATCTCCGCCGAATTCCGCGCTCAGTCTGTTCCACAGGTTCATCGTGACCGGGTAAAGCGCGCGCCCCGACATGTACATCTCATCTCCCGGCATGAATCCTTTCGTATTGCGCGTTGCCAGGGTATTGGAAAGCTTTACGCCAAAGTAGAGGCCCTTCTGCGCGGAAAGCTCCTTCATGGACTTTATTATCTCCACCGCCTGGGAAAATTTGAGGTCGTGTTCGAACACGGAATCCGGTATATCGACGCTCTTGTAACCGAGCGCGTCAACGAGCGTGCCGCGAACGAAGTCGGGCCCCATGAGCGTCGGGTTTAGCTTTATCGACAGGTGAAAACCGCGCTCGCGCAGCAGATACTCCGCTATCCGTCCTATCTCGTCGGGAGGACAGCCGTGCATCGTGGAAAGAGTACAACTCCTCGATATTTGGTTTGCAACTTTAACGTCCGTGAACTCGGGATGATTTTTCGCTATTTCGTCCATGTAATCGGCTATCAGGTCGCCCGCGCCCGTCATAACGTTCAGGAAATTCTGCATGCGCGGTTTGAGTATGCCCTCCAGGTTGTAACCGACGCTCACGTTGAATATGGTTCCGTCCTCCGCGTCCTCCCATCCCAGAAGCCGGCGAATCACCGGTATGAGTACCCATGCTTTCGCGTACTCGCGGGCCGACTCCTCCAGTTTCAGCTCTTGAGACCATTCGACGTTGTAACCCTCGTCCTCCATGTCGATGCAGGGGCGGGCGATTTCAAGCTCGTCCATGATTTGGACCGTCTTGAGTTCGATGAACCGGGCGCCGGACAGCCAGGCCGATATGATGTTCTGAGCAAGTTGGGTGCTTGGTCCGGCGGCCGGCCCGATGGGAGCCGCCAGAAATTCGCCGAATAGACTGGACGAGTACGGAGTGCCGCTGGGATGATTTAGAAATTGCGCCGCTTCGATGCCGAAAATGCTGCCGCGCTCCGAGTATTCACGCTTGATCCACGTAATGAGTTTCGACAAGGCTTGCGGTTTCATGATTAGAATCTCTCCCATACCTTTTTCGAGGATTCGGCGGCTTTCGCGAACACTTCCGCCTCGTCGATCTCCGTCAGTTGCCTGTTCTCCATGAGAATCCGGCCGCGTGCAACCGTCGATGTCACGCAGCGGCCGCTCATCCCGAACAGGATGTGCCCATTGACGTTCG
>JAITRO010000180.1 GCA_031288335.1 Synergistaceae bacterium
GGCATCGCGAGCGGTTTTAACTCAAAAATACGCGCCGTATTCGATCCCATTGTGGAGTTTTACCGCCCTTTGCCGCCGCTCGGCTATTACACGCTTCTGGTGCTGTGGATGGGCATCGAAAACTCCTCCAAGATCGCGCTGCTCTATCTTGCCGGCTTCGCTCCTATTTTCATAGCTTGTGCGGCGGCTGTCAAAAAGATACGGGTCGATTATATCGACGGCGCATATACACTGGGAGCAAATCGCCGGCAGGTTTTGACGCACGTCGTTTTTCCGGCTTGTCTTCCCGACATTTTTACAGGATTGCGGACGAGCGTGGGCGTATCGTACACCACACTGGTGGCTGCGGAGATGGTCGCGGCGGTCTCAGGGATCGGATGGATGGTACTGGACGCCAGCAAGTTCCTCAGAAGCGACATCGTATTTGCCGGAATAATAATAATGGGTTTCTCCGGCATACTGATCGACAGGGTTTTGCGCGTAATAGAAGAAAGAGTAGTTCCCTGGAAGGGGAAGATGGACTAAACAAAACAGATGATGAGGAGAGTGTCATATAGTTATGGAGAATAGCATACGCAATTTCATCATGTCGCTGATTTTCGCGTTCGTTGTTTCGGGTGCCGCTTATGCGGCCGCTCCCGATAAAGTGGTGATAGGTTATCAAAATATACCCAACGATGAGACAGTATCTATAGCGCGCGGCTGGTATGAAAAAGAACTTGGCGCCGCTGTCGAGCTGAAACAATTCGATTCAGGCCGCGATGTCAATACGGCTTTTGTTTCAGGCGCGATCGATATTGCCCTCATAGGTACGGCTCCGGTGGCTGTCGGCATCTCGAGCGGGATAAAATACGACGTCTTCTGGATACACGACGTCATCGGCTCGGCTGAATCCCTTGCCGTCAAGAACAGCGCTAATATCGAAAATATCGCCGGCATCGTCGGGAAGAAAATCGCCGTTCCATTTGCGTCGACGGCGCATTACAGTTTGCTGGCGGCCATCGATCAGGCCGGTATAGATCCCTCAAAGGTCGCGATAATAGACCTCCAGCCCCAGGACATTTTAGCGGCATGGAAACGCGGCGATATCGACGGCGCTTACGTGTGGCACCCGACGCTCGCCGGTCTTTTGGAGGACGGACATGTGATAACGGACAGCGAGGAACTTGCCGGCAAAGGCGCTCTCACAGCTGATCTTGGCGTCGTCCGCCGGGAGTTTGCGCGCGATTATCCGGATATAGTCACGGCTTATCTCAAGATACAGCGCAGAGCCATAGAATTATACAGGTCAAAACCGGATGAAGCCGCAGCCGCAATCGCAAAACAGTTGGGAATCACTGAAAAAGAAGCCCTGGAGCAAACCAGACAGTTGCTGTGGCTTCTGCCTTCGGAACAGACGACAGTGGATTATCTGGGTACTTCCGACGCCAAGGGCAAGCTCGCAGATACGCTGAAATCGACTGCTGATTTTCTCGTCAAACAGGGCTCGATAGAAAAGGCCGCTTCGCTTGACGATTTCAAGGCGGCGTTGAACCCCAAATTCGCGGAAGAAGCGTCGAAGTAGGAACGCGACCAGCGAGTGAAGCGATCGGACAGCCAGGATGAGCCGTGACAGCTCCAAAACAGACAGTATCGACAGCATGGCGGGCGTCATGCCTGACGCGAGGCGGATTGTCATACATATCGAAGGGCTGTCCGTGAGCTACCGCAGTGATTTTGGAGATACCGTCCGAGTGCTGGACAACATCGATCTGGATATCGGAGACGGAGACTTCACCTGCCTTCTCGGGTCTTCCGGGTGTGGAAAGAGCACGCTTCTGAAGGTGATCGCCGGATTGCTGGAGCCTACTTGCGGCAGCGTGACGATGGACGGGAAACGGATTGCGGGGGCCGATTGGCACAGGGGTGTGGTATTCCAAAACCCACCCCTGTATCCATGGCTCTCCGTGGAGGAGAACGTGGCGTTCGGACCTAAGATGCGCGGCGTTCCTAAATGTCGGATCGGCGGCGAAGTCCTCGCTTATCTCGACAAAGTCCATCTGGCCGGTTCCGCGAAAAAGAAGATATACGAACTGTCGGGAGGGATGAGGCAGAGGGTGGCAATAGCGCGTTCACTCATCAACGACCCGCGCATCCTGCTTATGGACGAGCCTTTCGGCGCTCTTGACGCGCTTACGCGCGAACAGATGCAGACGCTCGTTCGGAGTTTATGGACTGATACGCGCAAGACAATCTTGTTCATCACGCACGATGTCGACGAGGCATTGATGCTAGGCACGAGAGTACTCGTCATGTCGAATGGAACCGGGAAGATAGAGCATGATATATCTGTAGATTTTACCCGCAGGGCGTCCGGGTACGCTGGAGAAACTGGTGAAAACATCCGAATTTCACGAGAGTATCAGAAAATCCGCGGCAAAATACTGTCCGCGATACATGGTGATCAGAAATATGCCGGAATTTGAGTGAATACCGATGAAAAATAACGAGGACTTCCATGAACTGTCATACAAAGAGGTGGTGGAAAAATATCCCGACGTATCGCCGTTCGTTATATTGAAGGCGGACATTCAGCGGCGCACGGTCACGTACACGCCCGAGGCAGTCGAGGCCGCGGCGCGGGGCGGATATCAACTTCAGTCCAGGGGCATTTTCACCTCCATTGGGCGTGACGGAGACTTTTTTCCGGTGTCGCTGATGTTGCGCGATGGGTCGTCCGTATTTACGAGCCCTGTTCGCACTCCCCGTGAGCCTTATGCGGCGGACGTCGTAGATGGGAAAAAAGTCATAATGGACGGCGGAGAGATCGTCGATGAGGTGGATTTCTGGTATATGCCTGACTATATGGGCAAGACCACGAGTTCAGGACGGCCCATGTGGCAGGTCGCTTCGGCGCGTCCGCAGAGAATGGATATCGATCCGTATTCTTACTGCCATTTTTGGGATGACGGCAAAGGATGCCGTTACTGCAATATGAGCAGTCATTTCAAAAAAGACGCGCTGCCGGCGAGGATCGACGCGCAGGACGTTTACGAGACGGTGCGTGAAGCGCTCAAGCAGGATGGACGATTCTGCTATATAAAACTGACCGCCGGCTCGATCCTGAGCGGGGAAGAGCTTTTCGACGACGAAGTGAATATGTATATCGAGATACTTCAAGCAATAGGAAAAAATTTCAGGACGCGCAAATTTCCGAGCCAGATGATTTCATCTGCGTTCAGCTTAAGTCAACTTGAGCGCGTTTACGAACAAACGGGCTTGATGAGCTATACGTCCGATATCGAGGTTCTGAACGAGGAGAAATTCGCGTGGATTTGTCCCGGCAAGCAATTGAAAGTTGGGTATCGCGAGTGGAAAAAGCGGATATTCGACGCTGTCGGCATATTCGGCAAAGGTTTTGTAAACAGCGGCATCGTGGGAGGCGTTGAACTTGCCGGCCCGGGCGGCTTCGGCAGTGAGGATGAGGCTTTGCGCGCGACGCTGGAAGAAGCGGAGGATTTTGCCGTGCACGGGGTATCGGTGGTGCATTGCGTGTGGGTGCCATATCCGGGTTCGGTTTTTTACGGACAGAGAACTCCTTCGCTGGAGTATTTTGTCAGACTTTCGAAAGGGCTTCACGATTTGCGGGTCAGATATGACCTCGATACGGATATGGACGATTATCGCAGATGCGGCAATCATCCCGACACCGACCTGGCGAGGGTATTCACGTGACGATCGGTGCGGCGGGGCCATGTGCGAAATGACTGCGAAATTCGCTGAAAACGTTATGAGAATGCTTGAAGACGAGCGCACAGTGAAGGTGCTTACGACCGTCGACAGTTCGGGAACGCCGCACTCCGTCGTGAAAAATTCGCTCCGCTCGGACGAAGAGGGGAATATTGTCTGTCTCGAACTGATAGAATCCTCTCGAACGAACAGCAACATGACCGGAAGCCTGTGGTTTGGGCGGAAGGTGTCGATATTGCTTGTCGGAAGGGATGGGTCGAGCCTGCAGATAAAGGGGCGGCCATATAAGTGCGTCGTTGCCGGCCCCGTCTTTGAGGCGCATTATCGTGAAACGCGTAAACAATTGGGCAATGTCGATCTGGGCGCCGTATGGATAATAGCGCCGGATGAAATTATAGATGAATCTTTCGAAACGAGATGGCGGGAGGAGTCTGACGCGCATCCTCTGCGGAAGCATCTGGACAGAATCCGTGCGGAATGAAACGGGAGAGCGATAATGGTAAAAAGCGACTACACCTTCAGGAAGTCTACAGCCGAGGACATTCCAACCGCGCTTGATCTCAGAGAAAAACTCTTCGACGAGATGGGCGTGCCGAAAGAAGCATTTTTGGACGATGCCGGGACGCGTCTTTTCGAGATATACAATCATGCCTATGAAATTGATGAAATGGCACATTTTTTCGCTCATTCAGCCACGGGAGAGGTCGCTGCCGCGGCGGGCGCGCTCTTAAAGCGCGATTTTCCCTATCTGCTGTTCAAGCCGGGTTATTACGGATGGATAATAGATGTCTTTACGGAACCGAGATACAGAAAGCAGGGTTTATCAACGAAACTACTGGAGTTTGTCCACGAGTGGCTGCGCGGCAAAGGCGTCCGGGAAGCGAAATTGATATCGGCCGGTTCCGCCCCGAGAAGGCTTTATGAGAGACTGGGTTATCGTCAGACGTGGGAGATGAGCTTCAATTTGACAGGACAACCGACTTATAACGAATTCGTCGATGCACATTCAAATTATACTCGCGAGCAAGGGAATTTGCAATAAATTAGATGGTAAAGTATAATTAGGGTAATCTTGCTATAGGAGGCGATTACTCTATGAAGGACGGGAAGACTGCGACACGAGGGAGACCCGCAAAGCCTATTCCGAACCCCGGCTTAATCGTGAAAGCCGTTATACTGACGAGCTAAGAAATTTACAGTAATTAAGCGGCAGGTTTAGTCTTATCCTTATTGACTTTTTGGACAGCAAAAGAGTTGCTGTTGATGGGAATGAGCGTATCAAATAGCTG
>JAITRO010000137.1 GCA_031288335.1 Synergistaceae bacterium
GAGGCCACTTCCAGCGACGCGAAAAGGAGCGCTATCGCGGAGAGCGACTGTTCGCCGCCGGAAAGCTGGTTTATGCTGGCGGGGTGTTTCCCGGGCGGGCGCGCTATCACGTCCACGCCGCTGTCCCAGAGGGACTCTCCCTCTATCATATCGAGCCTCGCGTCGCCGCCGACAAAGAGCCGCTGAAACAAATCGTTGAATTTTTTGTCGATCTCGCCTAATGCGTTGGTGAAAATAGCCCTCGCCTCCTGGTCGGCGTCGGATATCAGGCGTTCCAGTTCCCTCATGCTGCCGCCGACGTCGTCGAGCTGCTCGCCCAGGAACGCCAGGCGGTCTTTGAGGCTGCGCTCCTCCGATAGCGCGCCCATGTCGACATCACCCATGGCCTTGAGGCTCCGCTCGCATTCCCTGATGCCGCGCCGGATCTCATCGGGATTTTCAGGCGTCGCCGTTTCCGGGCCGGGATAAGGGTATTGTTCCTCCCATGTCTGGATTATCTCCTCCCGCTCCCTCGACAGCTCGACCGCCCTCATGTTCGCGCCCGACAGTACTTCAGCAGCGGCATGGGCTGCGGTGCGGGCGGTCTCCATGCGGGCGGTGCGCCTCTCGCGGCGTCTGGTTATCGCGTCGTACCGCTCTTTGAAATTCTCCATGCCTTCCGCGGCGCGGCGCCGTGCGCGCGCCGCCTCGGCATAACGCCTGCTGAGCGAGGAGAGTGCGCTTCGCGCGTTCACCATTTCTCTGTCGCACGAGGCGCGCTCCGACTCCATCTCGGACAGCGATTTCATCACAGAACGTGTTTCGGCGGCCACACGCTCGGACAGCACGAACCCGGAGCGCAGTTTTTCCTCCGCTATGGCCGCCTTGCCCTTGAGTTGTTCTATCTCTTTGATCAGCCCCATGTCGGCCTCTGTGTGGGACACGGCCGCCGTCCGCTCCGCCAGCGACTTCTTCCGCTCGACCAGGGCGCGGTAAGCCTCACCGCACTCGCGGAGGGATTTGAGGGTTGATTCGCGCTCATTTTTCGCGCGCGCGCGCTCCCTGGTTATCGCCTCCCTGCGTTCATCGCAGGCGCTGCGGCGCGCGGACAGCTCCCTTATCTCGGCCGATACGGTGTCCTTAGCGGCGGAAGCCGCGGCCTCTTCCTCTTCCAATCCCGCATAGCCGGCGGAGAGGGATTCAACCAGATGCCGGGCGGCTTCGACCTCTTTTTCGAGGCTCGTTATGGCGCTCATCATCTCCATTGATTTGCCCGATTTCGCTGCCCGCCCGCCCGATACCGTCCCACCGGGCTGGAACACGTCGCCGTCGAGCGTGGTGACGGGCAGCCTGAAACCGTTGCGGACGAGTTCCGTGCCGGTTTGGTAGTCCTCGACGATCAGCAGATCCCCCATTATATGTTCCAGCGCCGGACGCCAGTGTTCCTCGGATTTGACCAGATCCATGACCCATCCCACCGTTTTTTTCGAGGAGACGCCGCCGTGAGCGCGCGTTCGGGGCCTGCTGCGCTCCAGTGGGAGGAACGTGGCGCGTCCCATCTGACTCTTCTTGAGGATGTCGATGCAGATTCCGGCCTCGTCCATCGAGTCGGTCAGTATCATGAACTGACGTCCGCCGAGAAACGCCTCCATCGCGACGGCGAGTTCCGGCGGACAGGAAAACGCGTCGATCACGACCCTCAAATGGGCCTTGATCCTTCCGAGTTTAGCGGCGGACAGTATGTGCTGCACGGGGCGGGGGTAGATTTCCGCGGCGGCCCGTTCTTGAAGTTCTTCGAGGCGGTTCGTCATCTTCGACAGCTCGCGCCTGTTTCGTTGGAGGTCGGCAGACGCGCCCTGCAGCTTGGCGAAGAGGTCGCGATGGCGTGACGCCGCTTCGTCCTGGGCAAGCAGCAATTCCGCGTGTTTTTTTTCGAGGTCTTCCAACTCGGCCTTTACTTTCTTGAGCGGGTCGCCGGATGCCGATTCTTTTCCGCGCGAAACCGCCTCTGCGAGGGAGGCGCCAAGCGATTTCATGCGCCCCGAGAGCGCGGCCAGCTTGCCTTCGATCTCTCCCCGTTCGCGGTTCAACTGTTCGGTGTGCTCGCGTTCGGCGTGCAGGCGGTTTTCCAGAAGCGTGTGTTTCCCCTCCGCTTCGGCGAGCGATTTTTTGACCGCTTCGAGTTCCTCGCGTATGACATGTTCCGAATCTCTGTGCCGGGCGGACTCGCGTTTCAGCCCGTCCAGTTTCTCCGCGAGCGACGACAGTTCCTCGCTCAGCTGCGCGTTCCTCCGCGCGGCGGACGCGAGCGACGTCCCGTATCCATAAGCGGTGCGCGTGAAACCGGCCATGGTATCCTTCGCGGCGTCCAGTTCCCTTATCTGAATTTGGCGCGAGTTCGACAGCTCGGCGACGTCGCGCTCAATTTTTTCTAAACTGCGTATCCAGGCGGCGAGCCAGGCTTCGCGCGTTTTCGAGCGCTCCTCCAGAAGGGCGCGCTCCGTCTCGTTGGCGGTTGCGGCGGCATTATTGGCGGCCCTGCGCGTCCAGTAATAGAGACGCCTGTATTCATCGAGCGCGTCGAGCAGCTCGCGTGCGGCCTGCGCGCGTGCTGCCTCCGGAGCTATCTCGTCGAACCTCGCTTTCAGTTCAGACGAAAACGTCCTGAGTCTCAGATATTCCCCGTTCGCCTCCGCCAGGCGCGACGACGCCTCCTCTCTGCGTTTGCGGTAAGAGTCTATGCCAAAGAGCGATTCCAACAGCATCCGCCTTGCCTGCGGGCGCTGCTGGATGACCTCTGCCACCTCGCCCTGGCCGATGAAGGCGAACTTATCCCCACCCAACTGCCACATCCGCTTCGTCTCGTCCAGCTCCGCCAGCGTCACACGGTTCCCGTTGACCGTGACGACAGATCCGGCCTCCAGGGACACCTTGCGCCGAATCGCGCAGACGCGCGTTCCATCGCGAAGCTGGACGGAGACCGAGGCTTCCGCGCCCTTGGGACACGACGCCGAGCCGTTGAATATCAGCCCGTCCTGTCTCGTCACCCGCAATTTCGAGGAATGAGAGTCGCCGAGGACCCATCTCAGGGAATCGAGTATGTTGCTCTTGCCGCTGCCGTTGGGGCCGACGATGGCGGTCATTCCGGCGTTCAGGGGCAGTTCGTGCGAGCCGCCGAAGCTCTTGAAGTCTTTAAGCTGAAGTCGTGCTATGTACAACTACGACGGCCTCCCGGCGCTCCATGACCTCAACTCGATGAACAACGCGGGAAACCGTGCCCTGAAAATCCATCTTGAATTTGTCCCACGCGTATTCGGGATATTCGGCCAGGTAAAACCTGCGTCCGAACTCTTCCTCCCACATGGAGAGATATGTCTCGGCTATATATCGCGCTATGGCCGGATGCATCTCCACAAGAAACGCCTCGGAAGCCGATCCGTTGACGGAGCGCCGCAGAAACCGCTTCACCTTCATGGCCACGGTTTCCTCCTTGTCGACCCAGCCGAGGCCGCCGCAGAAGGGGCATCCCCTGCTGATTATCGAGCGCATATCGAGGCGCGCGCGCTTGCGGGTGATCTCTACCAGGCCAAGGGCAGTCACGCCATAAATCCTCGCTTTGCACCTGTCGTTCTTGAACAGCTCTTGAAGGGATTCCACCAATTTATTTCTGTCTGACAGTCTATCCATATCTATGAAATCTATTACGACGATGCCCCCGATGGCCCTCAGGCGAAGCTGGCGCGCTATTTCCTCCGCGGCCTCGAAGTTGGTGTGATAGACCGTGTCCTGCAGATCCTTGGAACCTGTGTATTTGCCGGTGTTCACGTCTATCACCGTAAGGGCTTCCGTCTGGTCGATCACGAGGTACGCGCCGCTCGGCAGCCACACCTTGCGCTCGTGCATCTCATCTATCGCGCGCTCGATGCCGTAGACGTCGAATATCGGAAGTCCTCCTCTGTAGAGCGACACTTCCGGCCTGGCGTCGGGCGCGAAGCGATCCATGAAGGCTGATATCTCCTCGAATTCGTCGGGCGAATCGACCACTATCTCTCCAATGCTCTCGGTCAGTTCGTCGCGCAGTATCCTCTCGACCAGGCCGATGTCCTTGTGCAGAAGGCATGGGGCTGCTATTTTTTTGGCCTTGCGTTCGACCTCCAGCCATTCTTCCGTGAGTTCGCCCACGTCACGCGCCAGACTTTCATAGTCGCAGCCCTCTGCCATGGTGCGGACAATCAGGCCGCATCCTTCGGGACGCAGCTTTCGGGCGATGGCACGCAGGCGCGCCCGCTCGCCGGCGTCATCTATGCGCTTCGACACGCCCACGTCCCTGCTCGACGGAACGAGGACGAGGTACCTGCCGGCGAGCGACACCCTTGGGGAGACGCGGGCGCCCTTGCCCCTGTTTGGGGTTTTGAGAACCTGCACGAGCATGTCCATGCTCGGTTTGACCACCATGCCCACAACGTCGTTCAGGTACAGAAACCCGTTTCTGCCGTCGCCCAGACTGAGGAAAGCGGCATTCATCCCCGGAAGCACGCTGTCGACCCTCGCCTTGTATATTTCTCCCGCCCGCTGACGCTCCAGCATCCGCTCGATATAAAGGTTGTCCAGCCTGCCCCGTTTGTCGAGTATTGCCACGCGCATCTCCTCGGGATCTATCACATTTACTATCAGTTTCATCTCGCGATTTTTCAAATACTGATCATCATAGTTCATTGTGATTCCTTTTCCTTGAGAGAGATAACGTGCCCGCCAGCTTCATCCATCCGCCCGACCGCCGTGCGCTGTATGACCACGTCGGGCCAGCCAGACGCCAATCCCGCCGCGGTCAGCGCCTTCACCATCTTCGAGGCCCCCGACCGCTCCAAATCCGTGACGGATATGTTCACCGCGTCTCCGTCCGTGCCGATCGACATCAAACTGCCAAGCGACGCGAACTCCCTTTCGAGAATCGGCGCGGCGGCGCAAGGCGAAGTTCCGTTGCGAAAGCGGATCGCGTACGACGCGTCGCGGCAGAGTTTGCTGAGCGATCGTCCCGACACCTCGCGCGCGCAGATCATAGCGAATCCGTCCGGCATGACGCCGGCCCACCGTCCTAGCAGCTCCCCGCGCCATTCGGTCAGCCAGAACTCGGCGGGTTCGTTCGCGCCCGCCACGCCCACCGGCAGGGGAGGGCCGAACTCGGTCTTTGGATGCGGCGAAAAACCCTGCGTGTACTCCATGCCCAGGCCGGCCCTTCTTGCGGCCCTCGCGAACAGGATAGGAAGATCGACGTGAGGGATAAACAGGGCGCGCCCGCCCTTTGAGAAAAATATCCTGACGCGTGGCATTCTATGCCGCTCCGGCCCGGCGAGCGCCGGCGCAGTCCGCGAAACGGTTCCATCCGCAGGCGTTGCACGTTCCCCCGTTACAGTCGCCGGTCGGCGTGCCCGCGAAGGCGCGCGTGCGCTCCGACGCGAGAAATTCCTTCGTGACGCCCGCGTCAATCATGTCCCACGGCAGCGCCTCGTCCAGGGCGCGCCCGCCTGTGGAGATCGCCTCGGCGTCGATGCCGAGGCCGCGAAACACTTCCTCCCAGCGATTTATGTCGAAATATTCCGTCCAGCCGTCGAAACGCGCCCCTCTGCGCCACGCCTCCAGAATGGCGCGTCCGAGCGAGGTGCCGCCGCGCGCGAAAACGCCTTCGAGAAAGGTCTGATCCGGTTCGTGGTACGACAGGGAAATCTTGCCGCCCTTAACGCGGCTTTTGATATAACGCCCCCGTTCTCGCAGCGCGGCTCGCGAGGCCTGGGGTTCCCACTGGAATGGCGTGTGCGGTTTGGGGACGAATCCCGCGACGGAGACCGAAATTTCGCCGTGCCTTTTGTGCAGCCGCGCATAGTGGACGGCCCTGCCGGCTATGTCGGCCACGCCGTCCAGGTCGTCCGTTGTCTCCGTCGGCAGCCCCATCATGAAGTAGAGTTTCACGCGATCCCAGCCGTACCGGAATGCGGCGTCGAGCGCGGCGTCCACGCTGTCGTCGGCGAGCCCTTTGTTTATCACTTTTCTGAGCCTTTCGCTCCCAGCCTCGGGCGCGAAGGTGAGACCGCCTTGCCTCATGCCCTCAAGACGCGAAGCGAGTTCCACCGAGAACGAGTCCATCCGGAGGCTCGGCAGGCTCAGCCTTATGCGGTTTTTCGCCAGTGTCTCCGACAAACCCGTCACCGCATCGCCCAGGCCGCTCCAGTCGCAAGTAGCGAGGGACAGCAGTCCGACTTCGTCCCAGCCCGTATATTCGAGCAGGCTTTCGACCTGTGAGACGATCGACGAGGCGCTTCTCTCGCGTCGGGGACGCCCGATCATACCAGCCTGGCAAAACCTGCATCCGCGGGTACATCCTCTGAACACCTGAACGGTTACGCGATCGTGAATGACGCTTATATTTGGGACTATCATGCCGCGGTTTATAAATCCGCGGTCGAGGTCGGCGACTATCGCCGTCCTCACGGGGCGCGCCGCGCCCGGCACGTAGACGCCGCCGAGATTTGCCAGCGCGTCGAGTTTTTCTTCCCTGGGACGCCCTTTGAGTTCGCTCAGGACGAAGAGCACGGCGGGAAGCGTCTCCTCACCATCGCCGACGCAGAAGGCGTCGAAGAACATCTCGAACGGCGCGGGAGCGCACGCCCCCGGGCCGCCGCCTATGACCAGGGGGTCCTCGTCCGAACGTTCCGCGCTCAGCATCGGTATTCCGCCCAGGTCGAGCATGGTCAGGATGTTGGTACCGCACAATTCGTATTGCAGCGTGAAGCCCACCGCGTCGAAATCGCGCATCGGACGCCCGCTCTCCAGCGACGCGAGAGGAAGCCCCGCCCGGCGCAAACCTTCCTCCATATCCGGCCACGGACAGCAGACACGCTCGGCATCCGCGTAGTCCAGCGTCTTGACGAGCGAGTACAATATCTGATATCCGAGGTAACTCATGCCCACCTCGTAAACGTCGGGAAACGCGAGGCATATCCTCGCCGCGCGTGCGCCTTTGCCGGCGCGGCGCGAAACGGAACCCCATTCTCCTCCCGCGTAGCGCCCTGGCCGCTTAACGGAGGCCAGCAGAGCGAAATACGCGTCAGCTATCTCTTCTCGAAGCATCTGTTCAAAAACTCCCTTGCTCACATATTTCGCCCGGAGCGAGAAAATTCGGGCTTCAAAAGTGAGCGAAATTTTCTTTCACTGGAGAAACAGCCACGCTCTGCACCAGTGCGAGCGCGATCGCGACCATCAGCAAAGAACTGCCTCCGTAGCTGAAAAGCGGCATCGGGAGGCCCGTTATGGGGGCGAGCCCCATGCTCATGGCTATGCTCTCCATCACCTGAAACCAGAGCCACGCCACCACGCCGATACACAACAGTTTCGCCCTGATGTCCTTGACGCGGAACGCGCCGCGCAGCATCCGCCAGAACAGGCACGCGAACAGGGCAATAACGATGATACCGCCTATGAAACCGAACTCCTCCGCAAACACGCTGAAGATGAAGTCGGTATGAGGTTCGGGCAGAAAGTGAAGCTTGCCCTGCGTGCCCTGCAGGAATCCCTTTCCCCATAATCCCCCCGATCCCACGGCTATTCTGGATTGAATGACGTTGTATCCCGCGCCCTGAGGGTCGATGTAGGGGTCGAGAAATACGAAGAGCCGCAGTTTCTGATATGCTCTCATGCTTTTCCACAAGATCGGCGTGGCGCACAACCCCGTGATCACGAGCCAGGTCAGATATTTTACCGGTGTGCCGGCGACGGCCAGGATCGCGAAAATTATCGCGATGTACACGAGCGCGCTCCCCAGGTCGGGTTGGAGCAGTATCATGATCACGCTGGACCCGCACATCGCGAGAGTGAGAATCAGATTTTTTATGTTTTCGGGAGGTCTCCGCGCGCAAAAGCGCGACATGAACAAAATGAGCGACACTTTGCCCAATTCGGCCGGCTGAAAGCTGATGACACCGAACCGAAACCACCGTACGGCCCCCTTGGAGGCCACGCCCTTGAAGAAAAGGACGACGAGGCAGAAGAACGTGAACGCGTACAGCCAGAAACCCAATCTGATGAAATTGCGGTATCCCACGCGCAGGATGACGATGTAAACCGCCGCGCTCGCGCCGCCCCAAATCAATTGCCTCACGACGAATACCACAGTTGATGAGCGAACTCCCTTGCCAGCGCTGTAAATCGAGACGACCCCCAGCGCGAAAAGCGCGCATGTCAGGACTGCCATTATCTTGTCGAGACCTGCGCGAATTTCGCTCCAATTGTAACTTACCTCTGGAAGGAACATCCCGAACGCGCCGTCTTGTCGTTTTTATCCAAAACCGAGTTGATGGGGATGGTCGCGAGAAGCGCCATAGATCCCTCTTCGCTCTCCAGTCTCAGTTCCATTTGGCTCTCGTTGATCTCAAAATATTTTTTGAGAACCTCTATTATATCCCGTCTCATCAGATCCATCTTGCCGGGGCCGATATCGATCCGGTCGTGGACTATTATAAAAGCGAGCCTTTCCTTCGCCGTTTGTCTCGATGAAACGTCCTTTGCCTGTGCTCCTTCCGCCCCGAAAAGGCCGGAAACGATCGATTTGATGCTCATTGGCTATTACCTCCCGCCGGCGAAGGCGTCCTTGATACGCGCTAAAAGGCCCTTTCTGGGAATGTCGAGGTTCATGAACGGAATATCCCCGCCGGTCATGCGGGCGGCGATATTTCTAAACGCGACCCCCGCCTGCGAATCGTCGCTCAACGTCAAGGGCCTGCCCTCGTTCGCGCTCTTGACGACGTTCTCGTCATCCGGGACCATGCCTATGAGGGCTATCTGCAGGATGTCGAGCACGTCAGCGACGTCCAGCATATCGCCTTTTTTCACCATATGCGGGCGTATCCTGTTCACGATCAGGAATATGGGAGATTTCTCCATGGACTCCAGCAGTCCTATTATCCTGTCCGCGTCGCGCACGGCGGATACCTCCGGCGTCGTTATCACCAGGGCTTCGTCCACTCCGGCGGCCGCATTCCTGAAGCCGGCCTCTATCCCGGCGGGGCTGTCTATCAGCACGAAGTCGAATTCCTTCCTGAGTTCGGAACACACGTGCACCATCTGGTCGTATGTCACGGCGTCCTTGGTCTTGCTCTGTGCTGTCGGTATCATGAAAAGGTTCTCGACCCGCTTGTCTTTGATGAGCGCCTGGTTCAGGCGGCAGTGCCCCTCCAGCGCGTCCACCAGCGTGTAAACTATGCGATTTTCGAGTCCCATTACCACGTCGAGGTTTCGAAGGCCCACGTCTCCGTCTATTGCGACCACCTTGTTGCCTAATATCGCGAGGGCCGCGGCAATGTTAGCCGTGGCCGTCGTCTTGCCAACTCCTCCCTTCCCGGAGGTCACTACTATAACTCGCGGCGCCATATGGCATTCCTCCTCAAAAACAGGGAACGGCGGCGGACTGTTCGTATGTCCGGCCGGCGGTTCCCTAAAATCCCGTCAAGCCGTTTCCTCTTTCGCGGCTCCGGCGGCGGCTGAATTTTCGCCCTTCACTAAAGGCCAGTACTCTATCAGCACGCCGCCGTCCCTGACGCTCACTATGACGCGTCTGCCCCACCATTCCGCGTCGCGCCCCAGGGAGCCTATTTTACTTCCTATCCTGACTTGCAGGGCCTCCATGCATCTCGCTACCACTATCGCGTCCGTGTTGTCGCCTTTGCCCTCGCAGCCGGCGTGAACCAGCCCGTTGAGACGCCCGAGGATGGTGATGTTGCCCGATGCCAAGACTTCCGCGCCGTCGTTGACGTGACCCGTGATAATGACGTCGCCGCGGTGTTCGACGCGCTGTCCGGAACGAAGGGATTGGTGGAGCACGAGTGTGCCGCAAGGGCTTTCCTCCGCCGGGGCGGGTTCGGATGTATATAATCCGGCCCGTTTAAGGAGCTTCTGCGAGACGGCGTCATAGGTTATCCAGGCTGCCACCGAAGCTCCGGAGGGCCAGACGAACTCCTCGATCAATGCCGGAACGGTCGCCTCGGATATAGCGCGTGCGCCGAAATCGAGCACTATGCGCGCGCCGTTGAGAATTGGTCCGCCATGCTTTCTCACCTTGTCGAACTCGGACTTGAAATCCGCCGCCGGCATATCCTCGGGGATTATGCACCTCACAATAGAGCCCGGCATGCCTTTCAGCTTTATCAACGTTATCACCTCATTTATCGTGCTCCAGGAGATACGAGAGCATCTGGGCCACCACCGGGCTCGCCACGGACGAACCGGAACCGCCGCCCTCGACCAGCGCCGCCGCGACGTACTTGGGGTTGTCGGCCGGGGCGTATCCCACGAACCACGCGTGGTCTTCTCCGTGAGAATTCTGTGCCGTGCCCGTTTTTCCCGCCACCTCCACCCCATAATCGCCGGCCACCCTGGCCGTTCCGCTCGCCACGACGGCACGAATCCCTCTTCGGATTATATCCATGTTTGCTTTTGAAACCTTTACATCTCTCCATTCCGGCTTTTTGACGCTGTTGAATCGGGGTGTCAGCAGTCTGCCTCCGTTCGCGAACGCAGCGTACACTCTGACGAGCTGCATCGGGGTCATCAGCAGATATCCCTGCCCGATCGAGTAGTTGACCGTGTCGCCCTGGTACCACGATTCGCTCCAACGTCTTCGCTTCCAATCGCGTCCCGCTATGTTTCCGCTCACCTCGCCAGGTATATCGACGCCGGTCGGCTCTCCAACTCCGAAATCATGCCCCCATTCTATCAGTTTATCTATGCCCAGTTTCACTCCGTTCTGATAAAAGAACACATCGCACGAATCGCGCAGCGCGCCCAGGATATTTTCGCTGCCGTGTCCCGAACGTCTCCAGCAGCGAAACGTCCGGGGCGGTTCGCCCAGGCGGAAGTACCCCGGGCAGTATACGGTCGTCTTGCCCGGATCGACCGTCTTTTCCATTAAAAGGGCCGCCGCCGTCACCACCTTAAAAATGGAGCCCGGAGGATACGCTCCGCCCGTCACGCGGTTCATCATGGGTTTGTCAGGATCACCCGAGAGGGCCGACCATTCCCTGGCCGATATCCCCCAGGTGAGGGGATTCGGGTCGAAGGCGGGGAGCGACATGAGAACCTTTACCGCGCCGTCGTTTACGTCCATGGCGACGAGAGCGCCTTTCCTTCCCTCCATGAGGCGCAGCGCCTCTCTCTGTGCCGCGAGGTCGAGCGTCAGGTTCAAGTCGGTTCCCTTCTGAGGGTCGTTGTAATTCACATTCCGCAGCCGCCTTCCTCGGGAGTCGACTTCGACGACCTGTTCTCCCACCGTCCCGCGCAGTTCTCCCTCGTACATCAGCTCAACGCCGTTTTTGCCTATGATATCCCCGGCCTGATAATACAGGTCGCGCTGGTCTTCGAGTTCCTCCCGCGTTATCTCGCCCACATTGCCCACCACGTGAGCCGCCAGGGCGCCGGCGGGATATATCCTGCGCCATACCGGGGACGGAAAGAGCCTCCGCGAGAACTCGTCGTCCATCACGAGGTCGGAAACCTGCGCCAGCGTGAGGTTGCCGACCACCGATATCGCGCGGTAAGGCGCGACATATTGTCTCTCAACGCGTTCCCTCAAATCCTCCGACGTCATCGGTATCCCGTGACGCGCGAAGAGGTTCGCCGTGCTCTCGTAATCCTCGTCCAGCCTGATGTCCATCGGATACGCCCTTATCTCGAACGTCCTCACGTTCACCGCGAGCGGCACTCCGTTCGCATCGTATATGTTCCCGCGCGGGGACGGAAGGCGGATCATCCGCAGCCTGTTGCGGGAGGCGAGATCCACGTATTCGTCGGCCTTCACCAGCTGAAAGTACACCAGCCCGGCGACGAGAAACAGCAGCGAGAATATGAAGATGTTCCGCACATACATGAGCCTGTGGTCGAAGTCGAAATGATCGAGCGCCTTATACATTCGAGCCATTTAACCTCAGCAAATAGACCGCGCAAGCCACGGCGAGGGCCGGGATACCCAGAAGCTGCTGCACGAAGAACATCCTCACCGCGGCCTGACTCGCGGCGGCCCACGTTATATAGTGCGCCATCCCGGAGAAGAGATGCGCCATGCCGGCGAGAAGGGCGAAGAGCCAGACGCCGCGTCCCGACACTGGCGTTCCGGCCCAGGCCGTGTATACGGCGAACACGGATAGAGAATTGACAAGCCCGCTTATGCCGGGCGTCACTGCCCAGCGGAAGTCCCACAGAATTCCGCCCGCGAAAGCGAGCCATATCCATAATGATATGCGTTCCTTTCCCAACGGGCCGGATACGATGCCATAAGCCACAGTGAGCAGGAAAAAATCGGGCACCAGCAAGACGCCCATCGAGAGCACCTGCGCCAGATCCTGCAGCAACCATATGACGGCGAGAGAGATCATGACGAATTGCCCTCCTCATTGGAAGATAGGAGTATCTGCACGTTGTAAAGCTGGGTCAGCCTGGCGCCTGACGCGACCCTGAACGGAGTGAGGCCGTCCTTCGTTTCTCCGGGGCCGGCTATCAGCCCAAGCGGTATCCCCGGAGGAAGATAATCGCCGACGAGGGCGGTGGAGACAAGCATATCATTGCTGAATTCCTTCCCCGGCGGCATATACATCAGCCAGATGTTGCCGATATCGTCGCCGTTTATCACGCCGAGGTCCCACGTGTCAACTACCACGGCCGCGAGAAGAAATGTGGAGGACGTCACCAGCTCTATCCAGGCGTAATTCTCGCCGATCCGCGACACCCGGCCTATCATGAATCCATCTGACAGGACGGGCGCCCCGGTCATCACGCCCTGCAATGAACCCTTGTCGACCCTGATTTCCTTCCACCACGCGTCGGGATATCTGAGCGTGACGCTGGCGCCGAGGAGGCCGGGAACGGATTGCGGAGGGCTTACGCCCGAACGCTGAAGCGCCGTCCTAAGCGCTATATTTTCCTGTTCCAACATGCGCGCCCTTTCTTGAAGGCTTTTTCGCTCGGCCATCCAATGATCGGCGGCCTGAACGAGGAACCTGAGTTCTCTTGCGGGAAGTTCGGGATAATAAAGCATGGAATTGATTTTATCGGCTGCGGCCCGTGCGGGATATTGAAAAGCGTAGGAGAACCACATCAGCATAAGTCCGCAGAAAGCGGCCACGAGAGAATTGACCAGAATCGGATTGAGTTTGCCAGCCATTGGGGGCATGCCACCCCTGAAAAAATCGACTTATACGGCCGAATGATCTACCGTGACGGCTATTTTCTCGCCTCTGTCCACCGTCTCCAGCAGGCGTCCCAGCCCGAAAGCGACGGAATGGAGCGGAGCTTCGGCCATGTGAACGGGGACGTTTATCGCGTCGGAGAAGCGGGCGCCGAGTCCCCGCAGTTGAGAAGTGCCCCCGGTGAGGACGAATCCGTAATCGACTATATCCTTGACCAGTTCGGGAGGGGTCTGTTCGACCGCGTACCGCAGCATTTCCTCGATTCGGACTATTATGGGTTCTATGGAATCGCGCACTTCGGCCGATGTGACGTTGACTACCTTGGGCAGCCCGTCCATCAGGTCGCGTCCCTTGACTTCGATCTCGAGTTCCTCATCGAGCGGCATGACGGAGCCCACCGCGCATTTGACTTCCTCCGCGGTGCTCTCGCCGATGGAGAGGGTGTAATTCTGCCGCATCATGGATATTATGGCGGCGTCGAGATCGTCGCCGGCCGCGCGCAGCGAATTGCTGAGCACTATGCCGCCGAGGGAGAGCACGGCTATTTCGCTGGTACCTCCGCCGAGGTCGACCACCATGTTGCCCTTCGCCTCGTTTATTGGAAGGCCGGTACCCAAAGCCGCCGCGAGAGGCTCTTCCACGACGAAAGCCTCGCGTGCGCCAGCGCCGAGCGTCACGTCGACCACAGCGCGTTTTTCGACCTCGGTGACCCCGGCGGGCACGCATATAGCCACTCTGGGATGGGCCATCAGTCTGCGCCCCTGATTTGCCTCGTTCATGTAATGACCGACCATCTGCTCCGTCATGTCGAAGTCGGCGATGACTCCGTGTTGCATGGGCCGGATGGTCTCTATGCCTATGGGAACCTTACCGATCATTTTTTTTGCGGGGCCGCCGAAAGCTATAACGTCTTTTTTGCCTTTGAACCCGACCTTGCGGATCGCAATGACGGAAGGTTCGTCTATCACTATGCCGCGTCCCTTGGCGTAGACCACCATGTTGGTGCTACCCAAATCTATTCCTATATCCCGGCTGAAAAGTCCGGATAAAAATTTGAACATGAAAAAACCCCTCTCACGGCCCGATAAACACGTGCAAGTCAACTGTTCCGCGCAAAATAACAGCAGAGATTTCGCGCCCCCGCACATTATTTATAGTACCACATTTTTATATCAACGACGTAATTTGAGAAAGCGCCGTTCTGACATATGTGCGAAAAATGAAAAATTCGCGTTTTCACGCGTCCGTCCTTTTTCAGCCCCGCCCGGCCGTTGTGCTGTTGTTTAATCCTTGACTTAAAGGATTAATATGATAATATACAAAACTGGCCTGAACGGATAAAATCCGGAAATAAAAAGCAGGCCGGAACCCGTAAACCGAATGCGACTATCCTTTTCGCGGAAACAGCATGTACTGGCCCGGCCATTCGCGTTCCGAACCGAGGATTTTCCGCGGCGCGCGGGTACAGGGAGGTACTTATGACAGTAGAAACGGAACAAAACGAAGTCTCCGCGCGGTTTGAGGATTACAACATACGCCCGGAGATACTCAGGGCTATTGCACGTAAAGGCTTTGCGGCTCCTATGCCGGTGCAATCGCGCATCCTGGAGGATGAGACGCTCGTCGAGGGCGATCTTATAGTTCAGGCGCGTACCGGTTCGGGAAAAACTCTTGCTTTCGCTATTCCCATATTAAACGATATGGAAAAGAAATCGTCCGCTCCACAGGTGTTGGTACTGTCGCCCACCCGCGAACTCGCGCAGCAGACGGCGCGCGAATTTGCGTGGCTGGGCATCGAGATGGGCCATGCCGTCGCCACGCTCGTCGGCGGGCTCGACATGGAGCGGCAGATTCGCTCTCTCAAAGACGGAGCTTCCGTGGTGGTCGGCACTCCGGGCCGGGTGTTGGACCACATCAGAAGGGGCTCTTTCGTCACCACGGACGTGCGCGTACTTGTGCTCGACGAGGGCGACCACATGCTCGACATGGGATTCCGCGACGAGCTGGAAGCCATCTTGAGCGGCATGGAGAATTTGGATAAAACCTGGCTGTTTTCGGCCACCATGCCGCCGGAAGTGGCGTCCCTCGCCCGCAGATACCTCGACACGCCCAGAAAGATATCCCTCGTCGCCGACATCGCCTGCCACGACGACATATCTCAGAAGACATACGTGATACCGGCGCGCAAACGTTTCGAGGGTCTGGCAAATGTCTTGCTGTGGGAAAATCCCGCACGGACGCTCATGTTCTGTGCCACGAAAATCGAGACGCAGGAAATAGCCGACAAGCTGTGCGACGAGGGCTTCAAAGCCTGCGCAATACACGGCGACATGAGCCAGCGGGAGCGTAATAATGCCCTCGCCTCGCTTCGCGGCGGCAGGGTTGACATACTTGTCGCCACGGACGTTGCCGCCCGCGGACTCGACATCGACGGAATCAGCCACGTGATCCAGTTCGGCCTTCCGGGCAATCTGGAGACGTTCGTCCACCGCAGCGGCAGGACCGGCAGGGCGGGTCACGAGGGAGCGAATCTCGCTCTCCTGACGGGCAGGGAGCTTCGCTCGTTCAAGCAGATGGTGCAGGGGTCAAATTTCCAGGTGCAGGTGATTCCCGCGCCCGACGCGGCGGAGATAGAGGGCACTCAGAAATCCCGCTTCGAAAACGCGCTGGTCGAGCGCTCGGTCGAGAGTGACGAATATCGGAAATGGGCGGCGGAAGTGCTCGAACGCGACGACGCCGAACTCATGGTGGCCGGTCTGTTAGCGTGTGCCTACGGCGAACAGCCACGCGGATACTCGATTCATGCCGACGTGCAGTCGGAGATGAGCCGCGACAGGCATAGTCCCGCCGCACGCGACGGCTCGCAAATGCGCGAACGCCGCGGACGCGTTCAGGGAAGCTCCGTTCGCCAGAGCATGGCGGGCGGCGTGCAGGTGCGCATAGCGGCGGGCCGCGACGACGGATGGGAGGTCGGCGCGCTGTTGGGCGCGTTTTGCCGCTCGATGGGCATTTCCCGCGAGGATGTGGGAAACATAAAGCTGCGTGAGACCTCCGCGTCGATCGAGCTTTCCCAGCGTGCCGCGGATATGCTGGAATCGAGAAAATCCCGCATGGCAAAAGAAGGACTCGTGATTGCGTCGGCCAAGCCTCTGGAAGAAGAGAGGGAATCGGCGGAACGCCCCAGACCCGCATATCGCGAAAGGCCGGAACGCCCGGCCGAACACCGGGACCGCGATCGCTCGCCGCGCCGCCGTAAAACAGGCTTCGAGTATTCCCGCTCGCGAAGGGATTAAGTATCAAACCAAAATATCGGGGCTCCGCCTCCCGACACGAAAACACAAAAACCTCGGCAGGGAGCTTGCTCCCTGCACTTCTTTTTAAAGGGGATTATTTTTGTGCGGGAGTGGGGTCGGCTTAAGGTTTACAGGTATAAAAAATTTGACGCCGGCAGGAAATAATGCCGGTTCCGCGATAACCTGAAACGGGGAGGAAACGACATGAAATTCGGAACATATTTCGCTTATTGGGAACAGGAATGGAACGCCGATTACCCTCGCTATTGCGACAAAGCGGCCAGGCTGGGTTTCGACATACTTGAACTGGGAGCCGGCGCGCTGGTCGACCTGAGCGACTCCGAACTTTCGCGCGTCAAATCGGCGGCGAAGAACGCCGGAATATCCCTCACGGGATGTATCGGGCTGCCCGCCGCGTACGACGTTTCGTCGGCCGACAAAAGCGTGAGGGATAATGGCCTGAACTTGCTGAGACGGATACTTGCGGCCATGAGCAAGGTCGACGCTGCGGTGCTTGGCGGCATCATATACGCGTATTGGCCGGTAGATTACGGCAAGCCTGTTGACAAACCCGGCGTGCGCGCCCGCGCGATCGAGAGCCTTCTCAGCATAGCCGACTTCGCCAAGGATAATGGGGTGTTGCTGGTTCTTGAGACGGTGAACCGTTTCGAACACTTTCTCATCAATACCAGCGAGGAGGCCGTGCGGCTCGTCAAAGACATCGGCCATCCAAACGTAAAAGTGATGCTCGATTGTTTTCACATGAATATTGAAGAGGATTTCCTCGGCGAAGCTATACGAACGGCCGGCAAAGACCTCGGACATTTTCATATTGGCGAATGCAACAGGAAAGTTCCCGGCAAGGGCCACATGCCCTGGGATGAAATGGGCAATGCCCTCCGCGGCATCGGCTATGACGGCGGGGTTGTCATGGAGCCCTTTGTGAAAATGGGCGGCACTGTGGGAAGCGATATAAAGGTATGGCGCGATCTCTCCGGCGGCGCGGACGAAAAAAAGATGGACGAGGACATAGCGGAAGCGCTCAGGTTCGTGAAGTCGAAATTTGCCTGAATCTTAACCGCGGGATCAATACTTTGCGGCATATGGTGCATCTGTTCCACTATTATGAAACTATTTTGGGGCCTCTCCGTCACACCAGTTTCGTTCCGTTTGGTGATGATTTGCCATCATGAATGGCTGTACTGTAACCATTCTGATGCGTTTGCTCTGCGCGTTACCGAAAAAAGTATTGACAAACACGGATCGTCTCGTTAAAATATAAAATACATATGAAAAGTATGAATTAACGTCGACGAAGCATCTGCATTTTCGCGTTATTTAGGGAGGGATTGAGATATGCCGAAAATTGCGTTGAACAAGCTCACTACTCTGTCACGCGGCGCCGGTAAAAGATATTCGCCTGTCCGCTGTTCTGTCCCAGCGGAAATGGAATATATGCAAGGAGGTGATATGGTGAAAGAGGCTTCGAATATCTTGGGGAAAGAGGATTGTCTTTGTTGACGTATTGAGAAAATGTCTGACCAGGATCAATGACGGTTCAATAACAATAACGAAACAGGACGGAAAAATTATGCACTTGACCATAGGCGAGACGCACATTGACCTTAAATCGTGTATGGACTCCGCGAGCGACTCAGTCGGCGAAGAGGAAAGAACGCCTGTTTCTGACGGCGAACTCAGAATGTTCGTGGAATATATCGACCGAGTTCAATTTGGAACGGTTACACTGCATATCAAATCCTTGAGGATCGTTGGAGTGGAGAAGAACGAGAAGATAAAATTCAGAGAGTAAGCAAGAACGTCTTATTTTTATACAAAATCGGGTTATTGACCGGAAAACCGGAGATAAACTAGAGGATTCCCTTAGTTTGTCTCCGGTTTTGTTTTTACGGCATAATTATTCAGTTGTGGAAATAATATGCCGCCGTCGTCGATGTTATTTCCGCGGCAGCGCGGGTACGTTGTTTCTGCCCTGAAATTGCACCAACACCTTTTGTACTAACAGGTGTCTTGCCGATATATCCTACATTTCACTAACCGCCCATATTTCCAGCAAAGACTCGCCATTACGTTTTCATAACAGTTAAATTTCCTCATCGATGTATTTCAAGCTGATACGCCGCTTAACATCAATCCTTTGAACACCTGTTAGTACAGCAGGTACCTTGTGTAACCGTAACACTTTTACCGCGACTGAATAGTTACTTTACGGCTAAAATTTACGGAGAGAGGAAGAAATGGCAAAAAAAATCAAACAAATCGCAATCTACGGCAAAGGGGGCATCGGCAAGTCCACGACTACATCAAACCTCAGCGCGGCGCTGTCGATCTCCGGCTACAGGGTCATGCAGTTCGGCTGCGATCCGAAAAGTGATTCCACTAACACGCTCAGGAATGGACAGTACATACCAACTGTTTTGGACACGCTTCGTGAGAAGAACATCGTCAAAACGTCCGAGGTGGTTTTCGAGGGGTTCAACGGCGTCTACTGCGTGGAGGCCGGTGGGCCGGCTCCGGGAGTGGGCTGCGCCGGGCGGGGGATCATCACGGCGGTGCAGCTCTTCAAGCAGCAGAATACTTTTGAGGAGCTCGAACTGGATTATGTGATTTATGACGTCCTCGGCGATGTCGTCTGCGGGGGGTTCGCGGTTCCGATTCGTGAGGGGATAGCGGAGCACGTGTTTACCGTTTCATCGGCTGACTTTATGGCGATATACGCAGCCAATAATCTCTTCAAGGGCATACATAAGTATGCCAATAACGGTGGCGCGCTGCTGGGAGGAGTTATAGCCAACTCCATCAATCAGCCGTATTCGAGGAATATCATAGACGACTTCGTGAGAGTGACTAAAACACAGGTTGTGGAGTACGTTCCCCGTTCCGTGACGGTCACGCAGAGCGAGCTTCAGGGGAAAACTGCCATAGAGGCGGCGCCGAACTCGGTACAGGCTAGTGTTTACATGTCACTCGCGGCAAGAATAGCTGAACATACCGAGTCCAAGGTCCCGTCGCCGCTGGAGACAGCAGAACTCAGAGACTGGGCTGCAAGATGGGGCGAACAGCTCCTCGCTTTGGAGGCCGGAGAGGTTCAGGGGATCGCGGAGAGAATTTAAGAAGGCAGAGCGCATACGGCAAAAAACGACTGAAAACTCGGAAAAAACTAAGGAGGTGCCATCATGGCAGCAAAGACACCGTTCGAATCATTCAAGATCAATCTCGAGAATGACACGAGCCCAAAGCGCGAGGACAGCCTCGGTACGATCAAGGCCTACTCTGGGAAAATCAGCAAGTTGGCGGAGGATTTCAAGGCAGACAAAAAATTGAAGTGGTATGACCGCAAATTCGAGCAGGCGAGCCAGTGTCTCTTGACTCAGGTCGTCAACAGGATCTTGAGCATCAGGGATTCTGCCCTGATAATACATGGCCCTGTCGGTTGCGCTCAGGCGTCATACGGCTATCGCGAGTTTTACCGCAATCTGCCGCCGCAGCTGCAAAGACCCGATTTCGAGCTGCATATACTCAGCAGCAATCTGACAGAACAGGACATCGTTTTCGGCGGAGAGAGAAAACTGCGCCTCGCCATAGAGAGCTGCGTTGAGCGCTACAACCCAAAGAGTATAGTCATTGCCACATCATGTGCGTCCGGAATCATGGGTGACGACATCGAAGGCATAACGGACTCGATTCAGCCATCCATCGAGGCGAGGATTGTGCCTATACACTGCGAAGGCTTCCGCTCGGAGATATCGCAGTCCGCGTTCGACGCGAGTGCCCACGCGATAGTCAAGTATCTCGTAAGAGAGCCCAAAAAGAAACAGCCTGACCTGGTCAATATCATCGCGCCTTTCAGCGTGACATGGGCCGACCGCGTGGAGCTGACCCGCCTTTTCAATAAGGTCGGACTGCGCCCGAGGTTCATACCGGATTTTGCCACGACTGGCGAACTGGCCGAAATATCAGAGGCTGCCGTCACAGCCCCAACTTGCGCGTCGTACGGTTTTTATCTGCAAAACGCGCTTTACGAGAAATATGGCGTGCCATATTTCAGGGAGCCGGCGCCGCTCGGCATCGAATATTCGGAGATGTGGTTCCGCAGCATAGCAAAATACACCGGCAGGGAAAAGGAGATAGAAGCGCTTATAGAAGAGGAAAAAGCATTTGTTCTGCCGAAGCTCGAGGAGTTCAAGAAGCGGTTCAAAGGGAAGGAGTCCAGCATTTTCGTGGCGGCAGGTCAGGCCAGGGCCATTTTCATCCCCAAATTCGCGGCAGAACTTGGCATGAACGTGGCGGCTGTGAACACGCTCGAACTCGACCCATTCGTGGTGGATGAGCTGCAAAAGGTCTACGAGAAAGTCGGGGATGATTTCGAAGTGCATGTGTCAGACGTGCAGCCATTCGAGCAGAGTCACCTCATGAACAAGCTGAAACCCGATCTTTACACCGGATGTCCATTCATGGGATTGTACAAGCGGGAGGGCAGCCATGTGCGAAATCACTCTTTCAGGTCCGATTTTTCGGTGCAGTCGAATCAGTTTGCCTTCAGAGGGCTGTTGAACTATGCCTATATTATCCAGCGCGCGCTGAATAACCCCTCCCTGAATCGGACGCTGCACGACAGGCGGCCATCGCCGTACAAGAAATGGTGGTATGAGCAGGAAAATATTATGGCTTACGCTGCCAACGACGAATAAAGGGAGGAGAGCGGCTTGACAGTCCAATCCATTGAAACTAAAAATTCGACGCTCGAAAGAGAAAGCAACCAGAAATGCCTGGAGTCGCCCAAGTACAGCTGTGCACTCGGAGGAGCTCTTGGCGTCATCTCCAACATCGACAGGGTCATACCTATTCTGCACACTGGGCAGGGATGCGGCTCAAATCAGCTCCTCAGCTTCAGGCAGGGAGGCGGCAATCAGGGGGCGGGGTACATGAGCGGTTTGATGACGCCGTCCTCAAACCTCGCCGAAAAAGAAGTTGTGTTCGGTGGGGAGAAACGGCTGGAGGATGAAATAAGGGCGGCTATCGAACTCATAGACGGCGACGCCTACGTCGTGGCAAACGGCTGCATCGCCGGAATGATCGGAGACGACATCGCGGCGGTGGTCGGGAAGTTCGCGAACGAAAAAACGCCGGTCGGGTATGTGAATTCCAGTGGTTTTGCCGGCAACACATGGTATGGGTACGAGGAAACTTTTATCTCGCTCATCAACCAATTTACGGAAGCTCAGCCCTTAATCAAAAATAGAGTGAACATTCTCGGGTTCGTTCCCTACCAGGACGTATTCTGGAGAGGAAACCTGACGGCTCTAGGGGATTCCCTGTGTGCGGCGGGGCTGGACGTAACTCAGGTGATAGGTGATTTCAGCGGATTGGACGGCATTAAAAGGCTCTCTTCGGCTGAGCTTACCATAGTCGTTTCGCCGTGGGTAGGACTAAGAACAGCACAAGAGCTGGAAAAGAAATACGGCATTCCGTACATATCTTTTCCCAATATTCCAGTGGGGCCGCGCGACACAACCGAATTCATCCTGACCGTCGCAAGGACTTTGAAACTGCCGAAAGAGGGCGTGACTAATTACGTCGACGAGCAGGAAAAGCGCGCTTATTACGAACTTGATATAGCGGGGGACATCTGCGCACAGTTTGCCTCCGCCCTCCCGTTTGCCATAACGGCCAACGCGGCGACTTCAGTCGGGATAACGCGATTTTTAGTGAATGAGGCAGGCTTCACTCCGATAGTCGTAGTTGTGAATGATGATCCGCCTCTTGAAGTTCGCGACGTTATTTTGGACAGACTGAATACGCTCGACAACGACGTAAGAACGAATATCTTTTTCGAGTCAGATTCTTACGCGATCAGAAAGATACTGGACAACTTTTACTTCAGGGTGATATTGGCCAGTTCCCAGGAGAGATTTTCGGCGCAAGAGGCGAATCAAATTCATTTGAGCGTGACGTTTCCATCTTTCGAACGTCTCGTCGTCAATCGTACCTACGCCGGATACGGAGGCGGGATCGCTATCTTGGAAGATTTCTTGAGCAAATTCATAATGCCTTATTAGTCAAATTCATTTTAAGCGATTGGTTGCGCCTTTTCAATTGTACAGCATTTTGGGGTTGAGGGCGCAGCCTGCTTTAGGAACAAAAGGATGTGAGATTTATGACAGCGAAATTAAAATCCTTGTACACCAAGAGCATTGCGGTGGTTTTATTCTTTGTCCTCTGGGATTCCTTGGCACGGTTCGGCCTTGTCGACACCTTTTTGCTTCCCACAGTAACTTCGATGGCGGAGGCGGCGTGGGAAATGATGAAGACCGGCGAGCTTTTCATCCATATCGCCTTGAGCCTTAAGCGTACCGGGCTGGGTTTCCTTGTCGCTATTTGCGTGTCCGTGCCATTGGGTATATTGATGGGATGGTTCCAAAAACTGGAAGAATATCTGGATCCACTGCTGCAAATATTCCGTAATACATCGGTGCTGGCGTTGTTTCCGGTATTCATCTTGGTATTCGGCCTTGGAGAGGTGTCAAAATCGGCCATAGTCTTCTGGGGCTGCATGTGGCCGTCTTTGCTCAACACTATCAGCGGAGTCAAGGGAGTGGACCCGTTGCTGATAAAGTCCGCGCGATCGATGGGCATATCGGTGCCCATACTGTTTCAAAAAGTGATACTGCCGGCGGCGCTGCCCGAAATCATGACCGGAATACGGCTCTCCGCCGGCGTTGCCGTAATAATTTTAGTGGCCGCCGAAATGCTGGGAGCTACCAGAGGGCTGGGTTATTTCATCTTTTATGCCCAACAGAAATACGCGATACCGGATATGTACGCCGGCATAGTCACTATATCGATTTTGGGCGTTCTTATAAACTTCCTGCTGGTAAAACTGGAAAATCACATCGCGGCTTGGAAGAGATATCAGGTTTAGTTTAAAACTTTAAAATCAGAGGAATGATCGCGAAATGATGAAGAAATTTTTAAGCTTTTTCACAGATATAATAATTCTACTACTGATAGTTGCGGCGGCTGCGGATTTTTCAGCCGAAGGCGCCTCGGAGCCCAAATTACAAAAAATCCGCATCCCGGATATGTACGACCCGACCTGTTTATATCTGCCTTATATTGCCGACTCTCTAGGCTACTTCGAGGAAGAAGGCACAAAAGCCGTGTTCACCGGTGTCATCCCTGCCGGCCAGCATGTCGCGGCTGTTGTTGCCGGCACCAATGACGTCGGAGCGATGCACATAAACAGAACTATTGTTGGCATCGCCGGCGGCGCGAAGCTGAAGGTTGTGGTAGCTGAAGCGGAGACCACGAAGGAATTCCCTCACATGGAGTATATTGCCCTGGAGACGTCCGATATAAAGGATCCGAATGATCTGTCCGGCAAAAGGGTGGGTGTGACTTCCGTCGGTGGATGTAATGAATACACACCTTACGAGTGGCTGAAAAAAGCGGTCGCTATCGACGATCCTCGCGGAAAATTCGAGTTTGTGATCGTTCCTCCCGGCAATCTGGAGGTTGCCCTGCGCACCCGTGAAGTCGACGTAATTGGAGTTCACGGTCACCCATACGACATATTCGAGCGCGGAGGCGTTAAAGTGGTGTTCGATGATTATGACGTCTGGGCCAATGTCGGCGGCGCGGCTCCATACTATTTCAGGGAGGATTTCATCAAGAAAAACCCTGACGCCGTCAAAGCTTTCGTAAACGCGATATCCAGAGCAGCGGAGTGGACCAACGAGCATCAGCAGGAAGCGAGGGTGTTTCAGGCAAAACGTCTGAACTTGGAGCCAAAACAGGTCGCGGTGCTCTACTACGTTGCCGACGGAATAATAAAACCGGAGACTGTTCAGATGTGGGCCGATCTGCTGCTCAAGTACGGCGAGATTAAAAAACCGGTGGATATCAGCAGAGTCTATACCAACGAGTTCAATAAGAACGCCAGGGATAAAGCTCAAAAATAGCGCAGAGACCGGAAGAGATATGAAGGGATATTTGGAAAGGGTGAGAAGATGTGAAAAAGATCTCGGGTTTTAATTTTCTTCTCGTTATCATAGCAATGACGCTGCCGTTGGTTACGGACACAGCGGGGCTGGCGGCGAAAAGCGCGGAGGAGCGCGAGTTATATGAGATCCGCATACCTGATACTTACGATCCAACAGGAGTTTACACACCATATCTCGCCGATGAATTGGGTTATTTCAAAGAGGCGGGAATCAAGCCCATATTCACCGGCGTCATTCCGCCTGGTCAGCATGTGGCCGCAGTTACCGCCGGCACCAACGATGTCGGTGGAATGCATATCAACAGAACCATCGTGGGCATAGCCGGAGGGGCAAAGATCAAGTGTGTGGTCGCGCAGTCCGAGACAACGGCGGATTTTCCGCACATGGAATTTATAGTCCTCGAAAAAAGCGGGATCAAGGAACCTCAAGACCTTTTCGGCAAAAAAGTGGGAGTGACTTCTGTCGGTGGGTGTCATGAATTTACGCCATACGAATGGCTCAGGAAATACACTGGAGTCAACGATCCACGAGGAAAATTCGAGTTTGTATTGGTTCCGACCGGCAATGAGGAAACCGCGCTCCGCACTGGCGAAGTCGACGTCGTAGGTTTTCACGGACATCCAATCGACATATTTGAGCGCGGAGGAGTCAGAGTGCTGTTCGACGATTATGTCGTGTGGGGCAGTGTTGGAGGGGCGACGCCATTTTTTTGCCGAGAGGACTTCATAAAAAGGAACCCCGAGGCTGTTCGGCGTTTTGTGGCGGCCATGACAAAAACCGGCAATTGGCTCAACAATCACCAGGAAGAGGCTAAGCTGGTATACGCAAAACGCATGGGACTTAATCCAAATCAAATCACATTGATGTACGAGGCTCCCGACGGAATCATCGAGCCCGAATCAGTGCAAATGTGGATGGATCTGACACTCAAATACGGCGAGATCAAAAAGGCGATACCGCTCGATCAGGTTTACACAAACGAGTTCAACGAGTACGCCAAAGGCAATTGACATACTCCCATGACTAAAGTCGTGGGAGTCAATAAAGATTGCCGGCTAGAGAACGTTTTATATAACAGGGGTAGGCGGCTCCAGCTGGACCGAAAACCCCTAAGCGAGGAGGATTTATTGTCATGGCTGAAGCATTGGTTATAGGAAAAATAGGAATTGACGGTGCCGGCACTAAACCTTTGCCGTCGGATACGACACTTGAAAGGCTGAACAAAAATATAGTTATGGAAAATATCAGCCGGGTCTATAACATCAAGCACGGCAGAAAAAACGAGCGTTTCACCGCAATAGAAAATTTCAACCTTGAGGTCAGGGACGGAGAGTTTCTCTCTATCGTGGGGCCAAGCGGCTGCGGCAAATCGACACTCCTCGATCTGCTCGCCGGCCTCAGCCAGCCGGATACCGGGAGCATATTCATAGATGGGAAGAGAGTCACAGGGCCTGCGCTCAACAGAGGGTTTGTAATGCAGGGTTACGCGCTTTATCCGTGGAGAACGGTCATCAAAAACATACAATTCGGCCTCGAGCTTCAAAAAATGAAAAAGAAAGAGCGTAATCGCGTAGCCTTGGAATATCTGGGGCTTGTCGGCTTATCCGGCTTCGAAAACAGGTATCCGTACGAGCTGTCTGGAGGCATGAAACAAAGGGTAGCTATAGCTCGCGCTCTTGCTTATGACCCCAAAGTTCTTCTAATGGACGAGCCATTTGCCGCCGTGGACGCTCAAACGCGCGAACTCCTGCAGGAGGAATTGCTTCGTATATGGGAAAAAACGCACAAAACCGTTATTTTCATAACTCATAGCATAGAAGAAGCGGTTTTCCTCGGGCAGCGCGTCGCCGTAATGACATCCAGTCCAGGTTCTATAAAAGAAATCATAGACGTTGACCTCCTTGTTCCCAGGAGATCCGGAGACGCCAAAGAATCCCTGCATTTTAATCGGATGGTGCATAAAGTGTGGAACTTACTTCACAACTACAGCGGGAAGGAAGATAAATCGCTAAGACATGAGAGCGCCTGGGGTTGCCGGAATATCGAAAAAATAGGCTAAAACACGATTTTATTATTTTACGGAGGTTTGACGAATGTCAAGGAGAATAGCTGTTGGAAGCACTGACGGCGTCAATATCGACACTCATTTTGGGAAAACGGAGATTTTCCACATTTATGAAATACCCGACAACGGAGAGCCGTCTCTGGTCGAAAAACGCGTTGTGCAAAGTCTGGTGAATGACGAATGCTCCCACACTGGCCTTGATGGTATCATCAAAAAACTAAGTGACGTCGAGACCGTTTTGGTGAGACAAATAGGGGAACATGCAGCTGATTTGCTCGCAACTGAGGGGATAACGTCGGTGAGTATTGCTTGTCCGGTGGAGCGGGCTGTCAAACGTTACGTCCAGCGGGGAAAACTTTTGACGCCGCCGGTATTGGAAAGTCACAGACATGACAAAGAATATTCGAGAGAAGATTGCCCAATGCGCGCCATGAAGAAAATATAGCCTGGCTTGATGCTGTAAGTAAATGAAAGGAGAATTTTCGATGATGTCGTTTATTCAAAAAAAAGCTTTGCGAAAATATGTTTTGGTGATTTTTATGCTTTTATCAGGCACGGTGTTGGCGGCGAACCTGGCTTTCACCCACGAGGAGTCGGCGCTGACTGGTTTTTTGATAGACGAGCACTGCTTTACGACGAAACGCGAGGATCCAGGCGCGGATACCAGAGGCTGCAAGCTCATGGAGGAATGCCTCACGAGCGGGTATGGCGTTGCCGTTTTGCTGCATGACGGCACGTATAAATTTTATTTTTGCGACGGCAATTTCTTCACCAACTCGAAAGTCCGCGACGGCACAGGCGGCCAGAAGATCGCTTACGATTTCATCAAGGCTTCCACTAAAGAGAACTACCAGGCTGTGACGCTGAGGGGAAAACTGACGAATAAAAAGAAACTATCCAGCTCGGATTCGTCAGTTTTATATGAGGTGTTCGAGGTGAGATCCATTACTGAGGCCACCGCTCACGAAGCGGCAGGACTGCCCAAGGGCGTGCCCGAGGGACAGGAACATTCCGGGGCGGAGTCCAGCAGAGCAAAACCTCACGAAGCTAAGCCTCACGAGGTAAAGCCGCACGAGGCTAAGTCTCACGAAGAAGCCGATAAAGCGCCGCAGTACGAGTGACTGTATGTAGTGTAGGAGAAAATGGCAGATGCGAGAGACAGCCTCGCTGAAAATATACGGAATGACCTGCACCCTTTGCTCAGTGGCGATCGAGGCCGGCGTCGAGAGGCTGGCGGGAGTTGATAAAGCGGAGGTGAGCTACGCCGCCGAGAAGGTGTTGGTGGAGTTCGATGCCGATCTCGTGACGCTTTCGGACATTCAGCGGGCGGTGAAGGGCCTCGGTTTTTCAGTGGACAAAGTTGAAGCTGACGAATTTTTCGCCAGCTCGAGCCGTGCCATGGCGGAACAGCGAAAACAGTTCATGTGGCTGATTGCTTCAGCCTTGTTGAGCCTGCCGATTTTTATATGCATGTTTTCCGAGGCGGCGGGGTTTTGCCATGCTTATTTCGACCCCGCCAGTCTGACGGCATGGGGCAAGTTTGCCGCCAGGGTCTCCTGGGAGCTGAGTTTCCTCCGCGACTGGCGGCTGCAGTTGTCGCTGGCGACGCCTGTGCAGTTCATCATCGGCGCGCATTTCTACCGCGGCGCCTACCACTCTTTGCGGGCGCGCGTCCTGACCATGGATGTCCTCGTCACCCTGGGATCGAGCGCCGCGTATTTCTACAGCCTCTACATTTGCCTGTCGCCGTACCAGGCCGTTCTCTACAAACTCGGCATGAAAAACCTGTATTTCGAAACTTCCACGACCATCATCACTCTTGTCCTGCTGGGCAAATACCTCGAAAGCCTCGCGAAAGGGCGCATGTCCGAGGCCATCCGTGAATTGGTGGAGCTGCGCCCCAAAACGGCCAGGGTTATGAGAGAGGGCGCGGAGGCCTATATTCCCATTGAACAGGTGATCCAGGGTGATGTGCTGATTGTGAAGCCGGGCGAGAAGATCCCGGCGGACGGCGTGGTTTTGGACGGGCACTCCATGGTGGACGAGTCCATGCTCACTGGGGAGAGCCTGCCCGTTGAAAAACAGGAGGGGGATTTCGTTACCGGCGCTTCCGTCAATCAGTTCGGCACGTTCCGTTTCTCCGCCACGAAGGTGGGAAACGACACGAGGCTTGCGGAGATCATTCGCCGTGTGGAGGATGCCCAGAGCAGTAAAGCCCCCATCCAAAAGATTGTCGACAGCGTCTCGGCTCTGTTCATTCCCCTAGTGCTCGCGATCGCCGCACTGACGTTCGTGGTTTGGTTTTTCGTGATCTACAATGGGAGCCTGTTTGTGATCGACCGGGCCATTATATGTGCGGTGTCGGTGCTGGTGGTGTCCTGCCCCTGCGCGCTGGGGCTCGCGACGCCGGTTGCCATCATGGCTGGGCTCAGCTGGGGAGCCAAGAACGGCATACTGATCAAAAACGGAGAGGTTCTCGAAACCCTTCACAAGGTAAAGGCCGTGGTGCTGGACAAAACGGGAACGATCACCAGGGGTGTCCCGGCTGTGTCCGACATTCTGCTGACGAAAGAAGGGGCCTCGCTCTACGGAGAAAACGAGGCACTGCGCCTCGCCGGCTTGGCCGAGAGCGCCTCCGAACACCCATTGGGCAAGGCTATTCACGCCAAAGCCAGAGAATTGGGCCTTTTGAGAGACGACGAGGACACCCTTTCGGACTTCGAGGCCGTTCCGGGGAAAGGCATCCTCTGCTCCATAACCGGGAAACGCGTCGCAGCCGGCAATCTGAGCTTCGTCTCCCAGCTCCTTGGCATGGCGGCAATGACGGAAACTTTTGAGGACGTCGACTTTCAAAAAATCCACGCACGGGGACAGACGGCGGTGTTTGTCGGGATAGACGGGCTGCCCGTTGCTGCCATCGCCTTGGCCGATCAAGTGAAAGACCATTCCGCTCAGGCTGTGGCTGAGTTGGAGGCTCTTGGAGCGGAGGTCTTCATGCTGACCGGCGACAACCGGTGCGCGGCTGAGTCGGTGGCCCGACAGGTGGGCATACGCAACGTGCTTGCGGAAGTTCTGCCCGAGCGCAAGGCGGAGGAGATTGAGCATCTAAAGGGCTGGCGGGAGCCGCAAGCGCGGAACGCAAAAAAACGGGACGCGGAAGGACACAGCGTCGTCGCTATGGTGGGGGACGGCATCAATGACGCTCCAGCCCTCGTCGCCGCAGACATCGGCATCGCGGTAGGCGGCGGCACGGACGTCGCCATCGAGGCGGCCGATGTGGTGCTGCCCGGCAACGATCTGCTAGCTTTGCCTTCCGCCATACGGCTCTCCAAAAGGACTATCACAAAAATCCGGCAAAACTTGTTTTGGGCGTTTATTTACAACATCATCGCCATTCCAGTGGCTTTCACCGGGTATCTTAACCCTACAGTGGGGGCCGCCGTCATGGCACTCAGCTCCGTCTCAGTATTGCTCAACTCTCTGAGCCTGAGGCGCGCTGAGCCGCGCGAAGCGGAATCCGCGCTAAAGGGGCGTTGAAACACTTGAAAAGCCTTTATTATATGGAATTTCTCTCCTCCCTGGAGCGGGGCGCCGGTTATGGAATTTTGCTATTGTTCGGGCTTCTCGCCTCCATTCACTGCGTGGGCATGTGCGGAGGGCTTATATTGACGCAGACCCTGCGCGCGGACGACGGCAGGAAAATTAAAAATCTCCTGTTCGGCGCGAGTCTGTACAACGCCGGCCGCGTTTTTTCCTATACTTTGACGGGAGTTCTGACTGGCGGCGCGGGACAAGTCCTGAATTTTTCCGGCGCTTTCAAGGGGATTATTCCCATGGCGGGGGGAGCGTTCATGCTACTGATGGCCGTGAATCTGCTGGGGGATTTTTCGATGTTGCGGAAACTTCTTTTACCGATGCCCAAGAACCTCGCTAAATGCCTGTACAAAGGAGCCGGAGAGAGGGGAAAGAGTTATGGAAGGGAAAGTCGCTCCCTCTGGGTCGGCCTGCTGACGGGATTAATGCCCTGCGGGCCTCTGCAAATCGCCCAGGTTTACGCGTTTTCCTCCAGAAGCGCCTTTATCGGCGCCTTGTCCATGTTCGTGTTCGCAATAGGGACGACGCCAGCGCTGTTTTTGTTCGGCGTGTTCGGTGGAATGCTGGGCACGCGGTTCTCCAGGGGAATGACAAAAGTGAGTGCCGTCGTGGTGGGGCTCATGGGCTTGCTCATGCTCGAACGGGGGCTTGCCCTCTCCGGGGTCGCGTTGCCCGTCTCCGCGAAAAATTCCGGGGGTTTTGCCGCGGCGATCATGGACAATAATATACAGCGCCTGAGAACAGAAATCTCCGCGTATGCCTATCCGTCCATTCAGGTCACAGCCGGCATCCCGGTGGAGTGGACGATCGTGCTGGCCGAGGAAAACTGCAACACTTGCAACAACGCCATCGAACTGCCTGCCTATAACCAAAGTGTGAAGCTGTCTGTGGGAGAAAACCTGGTGAAATTCACTCCTCTCGAAGAAGGCGAGTTTCTCTACACCTGCTGGATGGGCATGATTAAAAGTAAAATCTTCGTCCTTCCAGATCCGTAAACCTGAGGCGATGTTTTTGCCCAAACTCAAACTCCTCTCCACTATTATGAAACTATTTCGGGGCCTCTCCGTCACACCAGTTTCGTTCCGTTTGGCGATGATTTGCAGGCGTGGGTAGCTGTACTGTAATAGGAAAATTTTGCTTATTGCATGCTCATCATTTGTGGGTATAATATATAAAGTGAACAAAATTTCAGATTAACGCAAGAAAAAGCAGCGCAATACTCCAATAGAATGGGAGGGTTCAAACGGGTAATCGCTTTAAAGTGGGGCAAGATTTGGGAATTCATCATACTGGGAGGTAGAATCGAAATGAAATTGTCCTGTAAAACCGCAATTTATCTTATATTGACGATTATTGTGTCGTGTTTTTCCGGCGCCGCGTTTGCCAAGACGACGCTGACGGCTTTGACCGTGTGGAATGAGGAGAACTATCAGACGCGAGGGCTCCAATTGATGGCAAAACGTGTCTCCGAATTGACCGGCGGCGAATTGGAGCTGCGCGTCGAGTTCGGCGGAACGCTGGGCTATAAAGGGCCGGAATTGCTCCGGGCGGTTGGAGACGGTCAGCTCGACATAGCGGAGATGGTCGCGACCAACGTGGCGGGCGACGCGCCTGTTCTTGGACTTCGCACTCTCCCCATGATGATGGCGGATTGGGAGGAGGTGGCTCTGTTCGACAAGCTGGCGAAGCCGTATTACGACGCTGTGTGCGAGAAGAGAAACCAGCATCTCCTGGTCATATCCCCGTGGCCGTTCGGAGGGCTCTGGGCCAACAAGGAAGTCAAGGCATTGGCCGATATGAAAGGGTTGAAATTGCGTGCGTATGACCGCAACGGCGCCCTTTTCGCGACGGCCGTCGGAGCACAGGGCCTGAACGTCCCGTACGCGGAGGCGTATACCGGACTTGCCACCGGCCTGATAGATTCAGTGATAACGTCGTCCATATCGGTGCGCGAGGGCAGGTTTTACGAGGTCTGCAAATTTCACATGCCCATAGCTTTCGCCACGGCGACGAGCATAACTACGATAAACAAGGCGTCATGGGAAAAGCTGACCGCGGAACAGCAGGAGGCGCTCGAAACGGCATCCGCCGAGGCTCAGGAGTTTTTGTGGGAAGAGGTCAAGAAAGTGGTCGCGGAAAACGACCAGTTTTGTTACGACAACGGGGTCACCTTGGTTCCGGTTTCTACTGAGTTCCACGATGAACTTGTAAAAGCGTCGGAGTCGGTCGCGAAAGATTGGCTGGAAAGTAACAAGGATGCGAAAGACGCGATAGCACTTTACAACGAATTTATGGATTCCAAAAAAAAGTAAGAGGGCGGATTGAGCCCGGGTTCACGCATTGTAAATTTGAGGCGGAACGTTGGGCGTCTGTGCGGGGCTGGGTTGTCTTAACGGCTCCGCGCTTTTAATTTTTACGCGCGACGGGCGCGATTTACGGGTTTGCCGCGATGATTCAAACCGATCGTTTGGAGATGATCGTTAGGATGCGAAGGATAATCGCTTTTATCGGAAAATTAAATTCGTTTCTAGGTTTTCTGTCGGGTCTTTGTGTGGCGGCAGCCTGCATATTGATAATCTCCGAGATAGCCAGCAGGGTAATACTGCAAAAAAGTTTTCAAATAACGGACGAGTTCACCGGTTATCTCATGGCGGTGAGCAGCTTTCTCGGCCTTGGCTATGTGGAGTTGAAGAACGGGCACATAAGGATGGACCTCATTGATCTCCTTCGCCCGAGGTTTCCCGGGGCAATAAGAGCGCTCAGGATCGTCACCTACATTTTCGCCGCCGTATTCGCGTTTTATCTGACTTATGTGGGATTCAAACTCTTTTATCAGTCTTACGAGTACGGTTCCAAATCCATGCAAATATCCGCGACCCCTCTCACTATTCCGCAGGTATTCATTCCGATAGGGGCAGCCGTCCTTTTCCTGCAATATCTTTGCAATCTTTGCGCATATTGTATGGGCGAAACGCGGAAATGAGGCGCCCCGCATGGAATTGAATGCCCTTTTAACGATAATCGCGCTTCTGGCTGTTTTCCTGGTCTCCGGTTTCTGGATAGGACCGGCGTTGTTCGCGACAAGCTGGATAGCCTTTTCGCTTTTCACGGATCTTCCGGTTATGCGGATACTGGGCGTAGTTGTCTGGAACAACGTCAACAGCAGCGGCCTCATGGCCCTGCCCCTCTTCATAATGATGGGAGAACTGCTGGCGCGGACGCGCATATCTGACGACTTATTCGACGGACTGACGCCGTGGGTGTCAGGGCTTCCCGGCGGATTACTGCACGTCAATGTGATAGCGAGCGCTTTTTTTGCCGCGATCACGGGATCGGTAAATGCCACGACCGCCACGGTGGGTAAGATAACTATTCCTGAATTCAGAAGGAGAGGTTACGACGAAAAACTCTCCATAGGCAGCCTCACGAGTTCGGGAACTTTGGGAATCCTGATACCGCCGAGCGTCCCAATGCTCATATATGGCGTCGCCGCGAACGTCAGCATCGGCAAACTGTTCATCGCGGGCATATTGCCCGGATTGCTGCTGATGGTATGCTTCTGCCTGTACATAGGAATAGTGGCGCGCAAGCCGGATAGCAACGGCATGGAACGCCGATATTCGGCCGCCGAAAAGATAAAGAGCCTGCTCAAAATAGTGCCAGTGTTGGTATTGATATCATTCGTCCTGGGCAGCATTTACGCGGGATGGGCCACTCCGACCGAGGCTGCGGCGATAGGAGTTTTGGGCGCCGTCCTGCTTGGGTTGATGACAAAGTGTCTCAGCTTGAAACTGCTTATCGATTGTCTCGTAGGGGCTGTTCGGACAAACTGCATGGTGATGCTTATACTGATAGGCGCGTCGTTTTTCTCCGTCACGCTCGGATTTCTCGGCCTGCCCAGGTGGATAAGCGCGACCATTGTCTCCTTTGGCGCCGGCAAGTTTGCCGTGATATCGTTGATTGTAGTAGTGTATCTGATACTTGGCTGTCTTATAGATGGTTACTCCATGATAGTGATGACTGTTCCGATGTTTCTGCCGCTCGTGCAGGCATACGGAATGGATCCGCTGTGGTATGGCATTTTCGTTGTGCTGCTCGTTCAAATAGCCAATATCACGCCGCCAATAGGATTCAACCTGTTTCTGGTCACGGGACTCGCCGAAAAAAGCATCGGCTTCGTATCGAGATCGGTTTTGCCGTTCATAGGCATAATGATAGTTTTTATAATGCTCATAACGGTATTTCCGCAGGTGGTAATGTTCATGCCTGATATGATGGGACGGTAGAGCATATCCGTAAAACGCGGGATCAAAACCGCGGGCGCCGCCCGCACCCGGCAGGGAGCAAGCTCCCCGCACCCTCTGCAAAAGGGCTCCGGGAACTGCTTCCCCGGCGAGGCGGAGCCTTGAGGTTTTGAATATATTCGGTGAGGGGGATTCATTATGAACGCCGCAAAAACCTTGCTCGAGATGTTGAGCCGTTACGGGGTGACGGATGTTTTCGGGCTGCCGGGCGAGACTACGCTTGCTCTGTATAGAGAATGGGACGCCTATCCGGGCGTCGCTTATCACATGTGCCGGGATGAGAGAAGCTCCGTCTTCATGGTGGACGCTTACGCGAAAGCGACGGGCAGGGTGGGAATATGCGAAGGGCCGAGTGTCGGAGCCACTCACATGATTCCCGGGGTCACGGAGGCGTTCGCCGCCTGCGTTCCCATACTGGTCTTCACTTCGGACGTCGCGCTCGACACAACCAAGAAAAATATGCTGACAGGTTTTGACCAGACGGCTATTTTCCGTGGCGTCACAAAGGAAACCTATACCGTCACAAAGGGAGCCGAAATACCATTTTTAATCCGCCGGGCGTTTAGAAGCGCTGCCGGCGGACGCCCCGGGCCGGTGCATATAAGGATACCGCATGATATCTTCGGCCATGAGGTCGATGAAAGCGAAATTTTCGCGCAGGAACGGTTCGCCTCTTTTCCCGGTGTGCGCTCTTCCGCCGCCGAGGAAGATATGAGGGCTGCGGCTGAGGAGATAACTTCAGCATCGCGCCCGGTGATGATATGCGGCCAGGGCTGCATACATTCCGGCGCTTGGGAAGCGGTTCTGGAACTGGCGGAACGTGTGGGGATGCCGGTTGGTTCGACGATAAACGCCAAAGGCATATTTCCGGAGACGCACGAACTGTCGCTCGGCGTGGTAGGAGCGCGCGGAGGGCTCGAGTGGTCGAACGGCATGGCGGCTTCGTCCGACCTCGTCCTCTTCGTGGGAACCAGCACTGACTCGGCGCTGACGGACGGCTGGAAGCTGCCCGATCCTAAAAGTTCGCTCAAAATTATACAGATAGACATCTCTGAGCTGGAACTTGGCAATAACTACCGGGTACTGCCCTTGATGGGAGACGCCAGGGAGACCATCAACGGAATTTTGAAATTCATTCCGGCCGATTTGCGCGACGGCACGCGTGAGTGGATGAAAAGAGCGAAGCGGGAACGGGGCGAATATGAGAAACGTTTGAACGAGTTCGAGAGATCGCTCGGCGATGCGCCGCATCCGCTCGCCATAGTCCGCATTCTGGAACGTGCCGCGCCGGACGACGCGTTTTTCGTGTTCGACCCGGGCATATCGGCGGTATATCCGGCCTCATTCCTTCGCCTCGGCCGGTCGGGACGCAGGACCGCGTTCAATTTTGCCATGGGCGCGCTCGGCTATGGGATACCCGCCGCGATAGGCGCCAAGATCGGATTGCCGGACAGAAAAGTGATAGGGCTCATCGGAGACGGCAGTTTCGGATTTGCCGCCGGAGAACTCGAAACGGCGGTGAGGCTGGGCCTCGACATAATGTACATACTGTTCGACAATAGGTCATATGGCTGGATAAGAGGCACGGAATTCGTGACGGGGAAGTCCCCCCTGTCACCCGATTTCGGGAGGTTCACGAACTTTGCCGAAGTCGATTACGTCAAAATCGCCGAGGGTTTCGGCATGAAGGGTTTCAGCACCGGCTCGGCGAAAGAGTTTGAGGAAATTCTGAGACGCTGCCTTGCCGAATCGGGCGCGAAACTGATAGCTATAACGTCGCGTCCGGAGGACAAGCTGCTCCCCCCTGTCCCCGGCTGGTATCGCTACGCTAAATCGGTAGGGCTGGAAAATCTGTACGGCAGTGCTTGTATGACGGTGCGGTAAAACAACAGGAGGTATACTCGTGAGCGATAGAATTTGCGGTGCTCCGGCTTACGGGAATATGTGGCAGCTTGCTTTGTGCCTCACGGAAGATTTATGCCGCCGTTTCCGGCGGCATAAATCTTCCCGATGGACGCCGCGCCGCAATATTTCCGTACAGGCAATGCAATGTCCGCGGCGGCGGCAAATCTCCTTTTGAATGTATTTATTGTTCTTTCCACTCTCTTTTGAGGAGGGAAAAACAGTTTTGGTCGATTAAACCTTTGGGGGAAGGCGCATATTCGCGAAGCGTTCCCTCCAGAGCGAAACCCAGTTTTTTTAAAAGTCCGGCTGAACGGTCGTTATCGACGTTCACGAACACCTCGACCCGCTCGAACCTCATGATATTAAATCCATAATCAAGCACGGGCCTCAAGGCTTTTCTCATATAACCGCGCCCCCAACATCCGTAATCCAGTTCATACGCCACCTCTCCCCGGCGCGCGGCCCTGTTGAGGTTTTGAAAGCCGCAGGTGCCTATGAGGACGCCCTCGCGTTCGACGCCCCACCTTATGCCGGCGTCGTTTTCCCACAGAGACCGGAGCACGTAGAGCATCTGCACCGATTCTTCGGGAGTGAGAGGGCCGTTCGTCATCTTCTCGGTGACGTTGGGACTCCCCCATATACGGCTGATGGCCTCGATATCGTCGTCCGCGAGTTCTCGCAGGACGAAATCATCAATCTTCAAAACAGGGAAAAAACCGGCCATAGCCACCGCCTCCACAAATCACGCGAAATGCGCGAATATTTAAATACGTTATCAATTATACGCTTTTTGCGCCATATTGAAACCGACGGAACGCGACGCGACGCGTTCTCTTCGAACGCCTATATGCTCCGGGAAACTCCGGACGGCCGCCGCTTTCTCAGGAAGCGCCGCCGCCGGAATTTTGAAGATCCTGTTTGTTGAAAACCGCCGGGCGTTTTTCGAGGAAAGCATTCACACCCTCTGTGAAGTTCTCGGAACGCGACAGCAAATCCTGATATTTTATCTCTCTGTCAAGGCACTGGTCGAAGCCTTGAAATACAGTTTGATTTATCAGAGTCTTTGTCAGCGCGACCGCGTCGTGCGGAAGGGCGACGAGCTTTTTGGCCAGGGCCATCGTCTCATTCTCGAGATTTTCTTTTGTAGTGACCACGTTGACGAGGCCCATTTCGTATGCTTTATCCACGGTGAGGAGCTTGCTCAGCATGAGATATTCCGTGAGACGACCAAAACCTATATATCTTCCTAACGTATAGGTATATCCCATGTCGGGAATGAGGCCTATATTCAAAAACGCCTCTATGAACAAAACGTCGTCCGCGGCGACCTTGAAATCGCAGAGCAGTACGATGCCGCATCCCGTGGCTGCCACCGCGCCGTGCAGCGAAGCGATCACCGGTTTACGGATGGAACGAATCTTGCGGCCGACATTGCTCGCGGCTCGAACTATCCTGAGCAGTTTTTGGCTGTCCTTGTCATCCATGCCCTTTTTGAGCGAACGGATATCGGCTCCCGAGCAAAAAACACGCCCTTCACCGCGGATCACTATGACCTGAACGCTTTCGTCGTCCGCACAGTGATCGAGAACATTTCCAAGCTCCATCAAAAGTTCTTCCGAAATGGCGTTGAAATTTTGGGGAGAATTGAGCGTTATAGTTGCAATTTTGTCGCGAGCCCTGAATACAACATTCTCAAAATCCATACGCTTATCCCCCTGAAAAATCGAATTTCCACCATGACGCTGCCTACCATTTCAAGCTAAATTATCGTACTTTTTATGTCGTTTGTCAAAATCAAAACAAAAATCCGCCGACAAAACCCCGAGTTCTGCCCGAACCCAGCAGGAAGCTTGTTTCCTTGCGCTCGCTTTGATAATTTGCCGGGGATTAAAACTCTCTGGGGTCAAATTTCAAAGCCTATTGACAAGATATGTTTATAGGGTATAATAGTCGCATTGAGTATTATTGCATACAATCATATAAATAAGGAGTTCCGGCGATTAAAGAGGAGAAAAGAAAATGAAAAAATTTGCCGCACTGTCTATCCTTGCAATAGCGTTGTCCGCGTCAATGGGTTTCGGAATGTCGGAGGCTGCCGCGTGGCCGTCGGCCAGGACGACGTTCGTCTGGCACTCGACCGCTGGTTCCAGCGGCGACATAATGCTCCGCGCTCTCGTTAAATTCATCGAGACCAAGACGAGTTTTCCCATAATAGTCGAAAACGTCACCGGAGCTTCGGGAGCGAACGCATGGAGCCGTGCCGCACGTTCAAAACCTGACGGAACAACGCTGCTGGGCGTCACCCCGACGCTCATAGCCTCTCCGCTTCAGAACAACATACCGGTAAACTATACCAATTTCGACCCGGTCGCCCGCCTTTTCATAGACCCTGTTTGTATTTATGTAGGAAGAGATTCTCCATACAAAACTCTGGGAGAGTTTTTGGAAGACGCAAAAAAGCGCCCCGGCGAGCTTACGTTAACGGGAGGCACCGCCGGTAACGTCGAATTCGTCGCGGCCCGGGGGTTGCTGCGCGAGGCCGGAGTGGACGTCCCGATAGTCCCGTTCGAGGGAGGCAGCGAAGGAGTCGTGGCGGTGATAGGCGGCCACGTGACGACCGGAATAGGAGAGTACTCCGAAATGGCGTCATCGGTCAAAGGCGGGAAAGTGCGAATTCTGGCCGTGTTCAATAAAATATCTAATTTGGACATCCCGACAGTAGAAGAACTCGGTTATAAGGCAAAAGTGGAAAAGTTCCGCGGAATCGTAGTGCCGAAGGGCACTCCCCAAGATATAAAAAACGCGATATCCGACGTGCTGAAAGAGGCCATGGAAAATCCGGACTTCAAGACGTATTACACTAACAATCACATGATTCCCGCATTTGCGGACGGTGACGAATTCTACAAGGCGATGGAGAAACAGAACGAGGAAATCAAAGTGTCTCTGGCGGGCAATCCGTAGATAAACAAACAGCTTCGTTCAATCTTCACACGGCGCGGGAGCTTGTCTGCCAAGGCTCCCGCGCCGTGGCGTGTAAAACGAATCCGCTGGGAAGAACTTCGATATCTTGATCCTGCGATTTTAAGAATTTCCAAAAACTATTGACAAGATGGGTTTGTGGGATATAATAACCGCATCAAATATTATTGTATACAATCATACAAAAGGGAGTTTGTTCAATAATGAAAATTCGTGCTACTCCTGGCCATCTGCATAAGAGCCTCGTTAGGACAATTGTCGAAGATATAGAGGATCGCATTATAAGGGGCGAATTGAAGCCCGGCGAACGCCTGGTGGAACTCGCTATGTGCGATATGCTGGACGTCAGCCGTTCGCCGCTCCGTGAAGCGTTTCGCATTCTCGAGGATCAGGGCTTTCTGGTGAACAAAGCCCGCAAAGGCGTATTTGTCGCTGCTCTCACGAGAAGGGAAGCCGTCAATATTTACACGATACGGGCGTCGCTCGAAAGCCTGGCTGCTTTCCTCGCCGTCCGGGCAAAAGGCGCGGAACTTGCCGCGGTGCTCCGCGTCACGCACGAAAAGATGAAAAAAGCTGTCGAACGCGGAGATCTGTCCGCTTATTCAGAATATAATTCCCAATTTCACGAAGATATCATCTCGGCCTGCGGCAATGATCTCTTAATAGAAATGCTGAGACGGTTCAACCGTCAGACGGCGCGTTACAGGGCAAAAATTCGTTCCACCGCCGGCAGGCCTGAGGAGTCGATCAGAAAACACGAGGAACTCATCAAGTATATAGAGAGCGGTGACGCGGCGCTTGCCGAGATGGTCAGCAGGGAGTCCATATTGGACAACATCAGGCTTGTGGAGAAGATTTTCAAAGACGAGGAGGAAGCGGAGTGAGGATAAGGGAGGACAAATGTGTCGGGTGCGGGGCTTGTATCCCGTACTGTCCGGTATCGAGCATAGTCCGCGATGGCGGGAAAGCCGCCGTCGACGAGGACGAATGCGTCGATTGCGGGGTATGTCTGAGAGCCGATATCTGTCCTGCCGAAGCCATCTTCATGCCGGACGAATGTTTCGAGTATCCGCGGGCGATCAGGATGCAGTTCAGCGATCCGGGGGTTCAGCATCCGAATTTTAAATCCTGGGGCAGGGGTACCGAAGAAGCGAAGACCAACGATGTCACAGGCAAGTTCGGACGGGGCGAATACGGCCTGCTTCTCGAGTTTGGCCGTCCCGGCACGGGAACGAGGCTGTCCGAGATAGAAAAAGTCACGACGGTTATCCGAAACATGGGGCTGGACATACTCAAGGACAATCCTCTCTACGGATTGCTGGAGGAGGACCTTTCCGGCCGTTTCAAACCGGAATATCTCAACGAGAAGATACTGTCGGGCATTCTGGAATTTCGCTTCGGCGAGGACGAACTGGAGGAGGCTCTCGGCAAGTTGATACCTCTTCTGAAGGATCTCGACACTGTAGTTTCCGTGGGATTGGTGACCCGTTTCGCTGACGACGCAAGCATACCCGTCATCGGGAAACTCGCGAAAATGGGGCTCGCCGTGCGCCCAAACGCGAAGATCAACGTCGGGCTCGGGCGTCCGTTGGTCGACAGATAGCACAATAACAGGGGGGGATCGAGAGATGAGCCATTCGCTGCATCGTTACGGGCCGGTCGAAAGCCTCAGGGGAGATTACTGCATATACGCGAGAGCGGCAAAGGGAGTCAACCGGGGAGAGGGCGTCGGGGACAAGCTGCGCAAGATATTGGCAATATACACGTCCTCCGGCGTAGTCAACTTCGGATCGAGCCACGGAGGAAAGAGCTTTTCCAACGGGCTCGAAGCGGAGGAATACGCCAAAACTTTGGACGACTCGTACGGGATTATTGCAACGTTCGACGACAGGGAATCGGTGAAGAAGGTACTGACAAAGGCCGGGGAGGCCAATACCGGCATATCGATAGTGGTGAGCGGTCTCATAGACGAAGTTGTCAAAGTAGCTCACGAATGCGGATTGAAACCCCACACCGCTACCCTGTCACTGGGAATTTTCGGTCATACCGAAAAACTGCCGGAAGATGACGTGTTGGAGATGGTGACCATGTGCGGACATTCTCTCGTCTCCACGGGGCTCATAAAAGACGTTATAGCCAAAGTGAAGGCCGGGAAGCTCTCCCCTGAGGATGCGGCCCTGATAGCGTCGAAACCGTGTACGTGCGGGATATTCAATACTTCCAGATGCGCGAAAAAATTCAGGGAAATTCTGGAGCGCGAATCGGAGAGGGCGGACTGATGGGCGAAAAACCTCTGCTGCTTTCGCCTGCCCGCATAGGTTCGGTCGAGATAAAAAACAGGGTTTTCGTCTCGTCCATGTGTCTTTACTTCTCCGGACGAAACGGCGAGGTCACCGACAAGATGACCGCGTTTTTCGGAAACAGGGCGAAGAGCGGAACCGGCGCTTTCATAATCCCCGCCAATCCTCACGGCGCCGACAAACGGGCGCGGGGGTCTCTGGCCGGCGACGGCAGGATCGCCCAGTGGAAACCTCTGATGGACGCGATACATTCGCCCGGTGCCAGGGCTTTTTGCCAGATTCACCCGTCGGGCATACAGTTCGGCAGAAGCGGCTTTGCCGAGTCTCCTTTCGACCTGTCCACCGACGAGATAAAAGCTCTGATCGAATCGTACGCGCAGGGAGCGCTGAGGGCGAAGAAAGCCGGTTTCGACGGCGTGGAGATACACGGAGCCCATGGACACGAAGTGGCGCTGCTTCTGTCGGAGCGTCTCAACACCAGAACCGACAAATACGGAGGCGGCACGGAAAACTGCGCGCGCTCTGTTACCGAGATGATAGCGCGCATGAAAGAGCTTTGCGGAAAAGATTTTCCGGTGATACTGCGAATCAGCGGCGAGGAACGCGTCCCGGGAGGCCGTGAACTGCCCGGAACGCTCGATATATGCCGGCTGGCCCGGGCCGCCGGAGCGGACGCCATCCACGTGTCGGCGGGTATGCCCGAGAGCGAGGAGTGGGAATGCCCGCCGTCGGAGATAGAACAGGGCGTGCACGCTGAAATGGGCAGATATCTGAAAGCCGGACTGGATATTCCCGTGATTGTGGTCGGACGAATCGTCGACTGGCGGGTCGCCGAACGCATGATAAAGTCCGGCGACGCCGATTTCGTGGCGATGGCCCGCACCGCGCTGGCCGAGGCAAATTGGGCGCAGGCCATAGGGCGTGATGACGTCATAATTCGGATGTGCATTGGCTGCAACCAGGGCTGCCGCACACGCAGGGAACAGAACAAAGCTATGGCGGCCTGCCTTCAGAACCCGCTGCTGGGCAGGGAAGAAATTATAAACATAGTAAAGGACAACCACCCGAAGAAGATATGCGTGATCGGAGCGGGAGTGTCCGGCCTGGAGGCGGCCAACGTCTTCTCGCAGCGGGGACATGACGTGACCATATTCGAGCGCGAACGCGAGATCGGCGGCATGTTCCGATGGGCAAGCACAACCCCGGGCAAGAAATCCTACATGAACGTCGTCGAATATTACGGCAAGATACTTCCCCGTCAGGGGGTCGAGATAAAGTTGAACTCTCTTGTCTCCGGTGTGCCGGACGGAGAATGGGATCTCGTGGTCGCCGCCATAGGCGGAACGCCGATACGTCCGCCGATAAAGACGGAAAACGTAACGCCTCAGACGGCAGTAGAATTTCTGGCCGGGGGGAAATTGGAGCCTGTAAGCTACGTGGTCATCGGAGACGGCCTGGTCGGGTACGAGATAGCGGACTGCATAATCGAGCGCGGAGGGCGCGCCATACTGGTCGGCAACGACCCCCGCGACCCGGTCGCGACTCAGGGCGTGGCGCGGTGGCATTTCATGAAAAGCAGGTTTGACAGGGCGGGACTTGAAATAATACGCCACAGCACTGTCAGGCGTATAACTCCGGAAGGTTTCGCCGTAAAGAACGACGACGGGGAAACCCGCGAAATCGAAGGTTCTTTCGGATACGTCATAGCGTGCGGTTTCAAAACTGCCGCAGAGGATGAACTGCGTTCCTTCGCGGGACGCGCCCCGGTACTCACGGTGGGAAACGCCGACGCTCCCGGCGACGCCATGGACGCCATCCATGACGCGTTCGACAAGAGCGTGACTTATTCGTTCGCTTGATATAAATCATGGACGCTCAATCGAGGAGTGCGGCAGGCATGACCATAACCGAAAGGATACTGGCGAGAGCCGGAGGACTCGTCTCGGCACGCCCCGGCGACATCGTGAACGCGTCGGTGGATCGCGCCATGATACACGACAACAATGCAGCCCTGGTCATGGATAATTTTGAAAAAATAATCGACCCTGTGGTATGGGCGCCCGAAAAGGTCGCGATATTCATAGACCACCACAGCCCCTCGACTTCCGTCAAGGCCTCCGGGCATCA
>JAITRO010000144.1 GCA_031288335.1 Synergistaceae bacterium
CATGGTTTCCAACCCAGGTATCTCTGTATTGTAAGGATTCTTATTCGATAACATCTCTCTCCCCCCTGATTGCTTTTCTTTTCAATATATCATAATTTTTATGTTCGTTGTAGTGATAACGACGACATCAACGCCGCTCTGTCGAGGGCGGAAATGGTCTTTTCGATCTTGCGGACTCCGCTGGAATATTGCGGATATGGCCTTCCAAAGGATGAAACGGTTTACAGGGAATATTTTGGGGTATCGGCAAGTCCCTTCAATTGGTCCGGGCCGCTGTCGATATCTTTATCCAACCGCAAGGACACGGGCCGGCGTGACAACGCCTCCTGCAAAATAACTTACGCGGTCGAGACAAAATGCCGGACACTGGAGGAAGTGTCGTCAGAAGATGTCGTTTCCGGGAGATTCGAAGTCGCCGTAAGCGGAACGCCCTCGCAGCTTTTGACGGAGGCGAAATATGCCGATGTCGAGACCATCATCCAGAATTGGCTCGTTTTCGGCGCAATAATGCCGCGCCGCGTTCCGGTGATGTACAAGGGAAAGCGTTCCAATGCCGCGACGGGGATCACATACTTGTCGTTCAAATTCAAAAAACCCGACTCCGAACCGGTGTTGATACCGGAGAACGACGAGATTTTCGGCCTGAGGGCGCTCGAATGTGAGGTACGAAAAAGTAACGACGATTTTCTCCTGTACGCCAGTGACCAAACCTCAAGCGGCTGGCAGCCGCGAGTGGACGGCGTCATAGACATAAGGTTCGCGCTTGACGCGGAAAAACGTCTCATCACAGTGGAGACGCTCACCCGGGGCGCTCATCGATACGAAGACGCGGTTGCGTCGAGCGCGCTGGAAGAGTGGCAGAAAAAATACGGCGGCGCTATACCCGAAGAATCGCGCCATTACAGGCTCTTTTCGAACACCGCCGTTTTCGAGCTGAAGAACTTTTAGCGCCTTATGACCACCTTGTCCCCCACTTTGACCATTTTTCGGAGTGTCTTAACGTCCTCGTTGTTGAGGCGGATACAACCCTCGGTGACGTTCGTGCCTATGGAGTCGGGGGCGTGAGTCCCGTGGATTCCTATGCCGGTCCAGCCCGGGGTTCCAAGCCTGATGAAATACGGCCCATAGGCGCCTTTCGTCTTCCCCTTGCCATCCTTGAAATCATGGGTCCACTTGGAGGCATTTTGTATCTGGACTATCGGAAATTCGCCCTCGGGCGTCCTCATATCGCCTACGTTTCGTTTGTCGCCGGTATTCTTGCCCACCGCGATCCCGTACTGTCCCACCGTCTTTCCATCGCGAAAGACTTCCATGGTAAAGTCGCCCTTGTCTATCACTATTAATGTGCCTCCCGCGTCCTTGGCCAAGCGCGACCTTGGGGGAAGGATATCAACGGACATATCGTCAGAAAGCGCTCCTTTCACAATTTCCGGCGAAATTACCGAAGGCTCGCCCGGAAAAGAGATATCCTCGGAAACGGCAACCGTATCGATTTCCGAGGGGGGAACCGAAGGTTTCACTTTGCGGGAATACCTCATCGCGACAACGATAAAAACACACAACAACAAGACAACCGCCGAAACGGCGGCTATCGTTTTCAGTTTTTCTCCTGACGGAAGACCCTTAAAAATACTCGGCACTCCTCTCTTTAATAGTTAAAAAACAAGATATTACTTCGCGAAGACGACTCCCGAAGTATTGCAATATTCCCCCGAAACCCATCCTTTTACAGCCTTGGTCTTATCGTCAACCAGGAGGAACCAGCGCACGGATCGATTCTTGGCGTCGGGCGCCCATAAGAGGACACTCTGTCTCGACCCCTTGGCGGCTTTCGTTATCACCGGATTCCCGACAGCCGGGCCGCTTCTCACGTTGAGCGGAGTATCGTCAGTCTGAACGGTTATCTCCCCCGCACAGTGGTTTGTTCGCGTCTTGGCATATTGATCGACGGTTTTTTTGAGCGCCGCGTTGCTCACCTTATACGCGGCCGCCCTCTTGGTCGGGGAGGAAAACTGATCGTTTACTGAAGAATCGTTATTCGCGGAAGCATCGGACGCAGGCGTGACCGGGCCAATTATCGGCGCGTCAAACGAAGCGTCCCACGAGATTTCGGAGTTCTCTCCGTTTGCATCGGAAACAGTGGGAGATAAATTGTCGGGCCTTATGATAATCGGCTCGGATCTCGGCTCCGGTGTCCTGTTACCCACAAGAAGCGCGTATGCCACGGCCACCCCCAAAATTAAAAATACCAGAGAAAGAACTATTCCAAGAGGAAAATTTCGTCCTCTGGGCCTTTGTTGTTCCACGGATCTCGGTCTCATTCAAATATCACCAGTCCTTTAGAATAACCAGTCAAAAAATTGCTCCTGATGGGTGCTTCCAATCATCGCCGCGCCAATCCACACGCAAACTTGTTCAGTAAATTCGCTTGCTCCGGCGCGAATAACATTTTATCGGCGATCCCTGTCCCGAATCCATTTGATTATATTAGAAGTTGCGCCAAATATCCATACTTTGAAGATAAAAAAACGCGAGCCGGGGTTCGAATCCGCCCGCGTCAAAACCGGCGCTTCATTCGGCGGCGTTATCGTACAAGCGCCGTCATACCGGACGCGATATCGAGCATGTCGGATATCAGTCCCTGCGCTGTCTGGATTTTGCCGGCGCCGGGGCCTATTATGGAGACGGTTCCGAGATTGTCGGTCACGATGTTCACGGCGTTGGCAATGCCGTTGACCGACGCAAGGGGATCGGAGGATTCCACTTCCCTCGGCAGGACGTATCCGGTCACTTTGCCGCCGTCGAGAGCGGCTCCGGCTATCAGTTTTATTTTGGCTCCGCGGGCGGCGGCGCGTCTGATGTCCTCCGGCTTGACGGACGTGATGCCCTCGCGCCGCACTTTCCCGATGTCGACGCGCGTCCCGAAAACTTCGCCCGCCAGGATCGATACCTTCACCGCCGCGTCGAAACCCTCCACGTCGCCCGTCGGGTCGGTTTCGGCATATCCCAGCTTCTGCGCCTCGGCCAGGGCTTCCTCGTATCCCAGGCCT
>JAITRO010000194.1 GCA_031288335.1 Synergistaceae bacterium
ATATGCCCAGAAATAAATTTGCTGTTGGCTTCCTGCTTCGCAGGGGCCGGTTTCGTCGCCGTCTTGCGACAGCGACCAGCGCCTTCCCCTCCACAGGCAGACACCGTGGAACTCACGGCGTAATTTCTCAAATTAATTGCGGCATTTACATCGCGATCGTGTTCTTCGCCGCACGACGGACAGGTCCAACGGTGTACCGAAAGTGGCAATTCATTCAACTTGTGCCCGCACGTCGCGCATGTTTTTGAGCTGGCAAAGAACCGATCAGCCACCACGATCTCGCCGCCGCGCATCGCCGCCTTGTACTCCAACTGCCGCCGAAATTCATGAAAGCTCATGTCGGCGATGGAACGCGACAGATGCCGGTTCTTCATCATGCCTTTGACATTCAAGTCTTCAATGCCGATAGTGTGAAACTCTCGCGTCAAGTCCGTCGTCAGCTTGTGCAGAGCATCCTGTCGGATATGAGCAATCCGCGCGTGTAACCAGGCCAGTTTTCGCCTGCTCTTCTCATGGTTCTTAGAGCCTTTTACCTTGCGTGACAGGTTTTTCAATATCCTGCGCAAACGTTGCAGCATGATTTTGTGCGCCTTCAGACCTTGTATGACCTCCCCAGTTGAAAGCGTCGCCAGCGCCGTGACGCCCAAATCCACCCCTACCATGCCTTGGTTTTCGGCTTCCGGCGAGGATGGACCGGCATCAGGCGTATCCACCGTAATACTGACATACCACCTGTTAGCCACGCGGGAGATTATCGCCGATACGACCTTACCCTCGAATCTCAAAATTTCCCGAATCCGTACCCAGCCAAGATTCGGTCGGAGGGACATCTGGTTGGGCTTGGGCAGTGTATTATCCTGCTTCCATGCCTCATATTGCCTGCCCCATTCCGCCAATGCCCAATTATAAGCAAAACGCGCCGTACCCGCTGCGCGGGCAAGGTAAGTTGCTTGGCGATTGTTTGGATCGATGGCTATCTTATGCGCGATCAGCATGATTCCACCGCAGCCTTTACGCTCTCCAAGAGCTTTTGATCCTTTCTTGAGCGCGAACCATAGAGACGAGCCGAGAAGACTGTAATTATTTCCAATACATCCTTGGCAAGGTCTTCTTCAAAACTTGTATCCTCTCCTTGGTTCAGAATCACTACTTCAACTCCTTTAGCTTCGCAAATAGCGAATACCAGTTCCGCACCAAAACGCAAGAGTCGATCCTTGTGCGTGAGGACGAGCCGCCCGGCATCGCCTTTCAGAATGGCCTCCAGCAACCGCTTCAAGCCTTTTTTGTGGTAATTCGTACCGGAACCAAGGTCAGGGATGGCTTCAAAAGGCCATCCCTGGCGAGCACGGTAAAGTTCCAGCACCTGCTTTTGTCGTTCCAGATCGTCCTTCTGATCGTGGCTGGAAACACGGACATAGGCGATCGTCTTGCGATCCTGATCCGGTTTTGCGCGAGTCAGCGAAGGACGCAATTTCGCAAGATCATAGCGGCGATGCCCGCCCGCCGTGTACTCCGCTGAAATCTTGCCATTCCGCTCCCAACGCCGAAGCGTTGTGATGTCTACCCCCAACGCTTACGCTGCCTCGCTTATACCCACTAATCTGTCCATTTACATAGATTAACATAGTTTTACAGAAATTGTCAAAAAACTACTTTAACCCTTTTGAAAGGCATATTTTGCACACACGAAGTTGTGGTCTTATATGCCATCACTTGTTCTCCTCTATAATTTTTGGAACCCGCATAAATACAAGGCTAAAAATCTCGTGTTCGTTGTAGTATTATAGTATTCCAATGCCGGATATCAGCTTCACCGCCTGTCGGGTTTTCTGCCGCGGAAATCTTCCTCAAGCTTATCTTTCCAGTCACTTGCGATTTTTTTAGCCGTTCGATAAGAAGTGACCGCCCCGCAAACTACACCCCAAGAGAGCGCCATGCCTACATGGTCGGCGTTATAGTTCGACGCGTGATCAGGGTTGATTCCGAACTGTCCCGCCGTCTCTGCCGCGTCGATGTTCGCGCCGAGGAATATGAACTCCCACCCGTATTTTTCTTTTTCATGCTCGACCATTGATTTCACTTTTTCGTATGAGTATTCGTGGCTCGCGTTCTCCATGCCGTCGGTCGTGATGACGAACATGACTTTACCCGCACGGTAATCTTCCGCCGTCTGCTTCTGCGCGTCGGTGGTTTTCTGGATCGTGCTTCCCACCGCGTCGAGCAAAGCCGTCGAACCCCGGACAAAATATTCCCTCTCCGTGATGGGAGAGACGGCCCGCAAGTCGATCCGGTCGTGCAGCAGCTCGTACTTGTCGTCGAACAGCACCGTCGTCACCCTTGCTTCGCCCGGTTCCGCCTTCTGTTTCGCGAGCATAGCGTTGAACCCGCCGATCGTGTCCGATTCGAGGCCTCCCATCGAACCGCTCCTGTCGAGTATGAAAACCAGTTCCGTCAAATCCTGTTTCATCGTTGTATCCTCCTTGCGCCTCGCGCGTTTGTATGAACGGAAGATACAACAATGAGCGGCAGTCCGGGTCGCCTGTCAAGCGACAAATATCAAATTAAGCGGCCGAGCTGCCCAGAAGCAGCTGGTCATACCTGAACAATGCTTCGTTAATCTCGAAGATGTTATACTTGCCATTTGCAATGAAGAACCCGACGATCACGTCGAACATCCGTGACGGCGAGAGCGAATACCCGGCGCGATTGAGCAGATCGCTCGTCTCGTCGAGGTTGAGTTCCAGCGCGACCGCAAATGCGATAACAGTCTGCTTGCTCGGAGTATAGTTCGCGTTGTTCCGTATTTTCGAGAAGAGTCGGCGATCTATGTTGGCGCGCTTGTAAATTTCCGCGTCAGTTTTGCCTTTAGCGTCAATAAGCCGCAACAGTGTCTGCGCAAAAGATTCGTCGAGATGTCCGATCAAATCGTCGAGGCTTTTGGGGGGCTTCGGAGTCGCGGACATTTTTTTCGTCCAATGCGAAGCGGATATTCCCAACAATCCGGCGGCCGGCATTATAGCCCCGCCGGCGACAAACATTACACCCGCACCCGCGCTTACTGCGGGCGTGCCCTTCATTCTCCACATCTCGAAGCCGAGCAGTTCGCGGCGATCCGCAAGGCGTTCTTTAGCGTAGTTATCGAACTCGCCGATCAGCTTTTCGTTGATCGACAGCGATTCTTTGTCGAACACGGCTAGGTAAACATTCATGTCGTACTCGGTGATGAAATCCGTTATAGCCCGCGTCGCGGCTTTCAGCGCGTCCTTCTTGGGGTAGCCGTAAATGCCGCTCGAAATAAGAGGAAACGCTACGGATTCGACTCCGTTTTCTTCGGCGAGGCGCAGCGAGTTAAGGTAACACGAGCGCAATAATTTTTCCTCGCCGGACGACCCGCCGCTCCACACAGGCCCCGGCGTGTGGATGATAAATTTCGCGGGTAAGTTAAACCCCGGCGTGATGACCGCTTCGCCCGTTTCGACCGGCGCGAGTTTGCCGCACGCATTTTGTAGTTCCGACGCGCCCGCCGCGGCAAAAATCGCCCCGCAGACTCCGCCTCCCATCAATAAACTGGTGTTTGCGGCGTTTACAATCGCGTCCACATTCATCTTGGTGATGTCTTCCCGAACTATTTCAAAAGGCATAACCGACGCCCCCTGTTTTTATTCAGTGTTCCGTAAAACTCCGTCCTTAAGGGCGGAGATATAAGGAACATCCGCCAAAGGCGGATATCTTTTGACTTATACTCGCGGGCGATGAGATTTGCAGAAATTCTGATGATTTTTTCATAGGCCAAAGTATAATTGACACATAATATTCTTGTAAACTTAACCGCATGGGGGCATGTCGTTGCGCACATATGTTTTTAAACTGTACCGCTCCAAACGCAACAAAATGCCTTGCGCAAAAAATCAACATTGCCGGGGCAATCTATAACCATCTCATAGCCTTGCACAGGCGTTACCATCAGCGTTTTGGGCGCTGGATAAGCGCGTATCGGCTCAAGAACTATATCACCAAACTCAAGAAAACGAAGCGGTTCTCTTTCTGGAACAGCTTGGGTTCTCAGGCAATTTAAGACATAGCTGAACGTATCGACCGTGCGTATAAGCTATTTTTCAATAACATCAAGCGCGGCGTTAGAACCGCCCCGCCTGGATTCAAGAAAGTACGCCGATACCGGTCATTCACGCTGAAACAGGCCGGATATAAGCTCATGCCCGGCAACCGTGTGATTATCATGGGTCACGAGTACAAGTATTTCAAGTCACGGGAGATCGGAGGTGAAATAAAGACTCTCACGGTAAAGCGCGACGCATTGGGTGATTTTTGGCTTTTCTTCGTAACGGATGAGGAAATTGAGCCGGCAGAGGCAAGATCGGGTGAAAGCGTCGGCCTCGACTTCGGCTTGAAAACATTCCTCACTACGTCGGATGGAGAAAAGATCGAATCGCCGCTGTTTGTGCGTCAGGCTTCCGGCAAAATCAAGAAACTGTCGCGCAAGCACAGCAAGAAAAAGCGCGGCAGCCGTAACAGGCATAAGGCACGTCTCAATCTCGCCAGAGCGCACCGCAAAATAGCGAACCAACGCAAGGATTTTCACTGCAAGCTGGCCCTGGAGCTTGTGTTGCGGTTTGCCTTCATCTTTGTCGAAGACTTGAATATGAAGGCTATGCAGCGCATATGGGGCCGGAAGATATCCGGCTTCGGCCGGCAATCTTTGTCGACCCTATACTCCCCTCGCTTTAGCGAGGGGAGTATGTCAATACTGAATTGTATCTGCAAGGCAGTAAGACGGCGCATATTTTGTGACGATACACTATAATGGGAAATATGTTTATCAGATATAGGAGATGTTGCGGTTGAAACTCAAAATTTCGAAAAAAGCTGAAAAGATCAAACCCTCGGCCACACTTGCCGTTTCCGCGCTCGCGCGCGAGATGAAATCGGCCGGACGTCCCGTCTTGTCTTTCTCAGCAGAGAACGCGGCCGGTTCTGGCGTGAGGCCTGGAAGTTTATATCGGCGAGGCTGGCGTCAGGCGTGCTTGATATGCTGATACTTTGGGCGCTGAAAGATGCCGAGCAACTCGACGTGATGTTATACTCGCGAGCAAGGGAATTTGCAATAAATTAGATGATAAAGTATAATTAGGGTAATCTTGCTATAGGAGGCGATTACTCTATGAAGGATGGGAAGA
>JAITRO010000207.1 GCA_031288335.1 Synergistaceae bacterium
TGCAGGAAGATCATATGAAAACCTCGGGCTCCCCGTAGGTCCGTCGGATCTGCGAAGTCCCGGGGTCTTCATATTGCCTCCCTTGCCGAACTCAGGCACGCATTTGGCGCATCTGCCAATAAAGGGTTCTCGATATCGCGGAGCAAGGAATCGCGCATAGCCCAAAAAGATTGAGACCTCTTGATTTCGCGTGAAAAATGCGGCGACGTCCTCAGCGGATTTTCTATATCCCTTACGATCATCCCTGGGCCTCCCCGCATCACCATGATACGGTTGCCGAGAAGCAACGCTTCGTCGACGTCGTGAGTGATAAAGAAAAAACTCTTCCCGGAACGCTCCCAGATGGAATGTGCATAAACCTGCATACGTTCGCGCGTCATGGCATCAAGCGCACTGAAAGGTTCATCGAGAAGCACGATCTTTGGATCCACAGCAAGCGTGCGGGCTATGGCCGCACGCTGCTTCATTCCTCCGGAGAGCTGGTACGGGAGCAAGTCGCCGAAGTCGGTCAATTCTACTATGTCGAGATAATGATCTACGATACTTCTGCGCTCCGCGCCGGTCAGGTTTCTATATTTAAGTCCGAACGCCACATTTTTCCTCACGCTGAGCCAGGGAAACAGATTAGGATGCTGAAACACGACCCCGACTTCCATATTCGGTCCCGTGAGCGGTTTGCCCCCTACCGTAATCTGTCCCTCAGTCGGCGGCAAATATCCTGCCAGTATATTCAAAAGCGACGTTTTCCCGCAGCCTGACGGACCAAGAAGGCAGATGAAATCGCCGTCATGGATATCGAAATCTATGTCCTCCAATATCGACGCCGGCGACGACCGCTTGTTTTGCCGAAACGCAAGGGTTACGTTCCGCAGCGATATCGTAACTGTTCTGCCGTTTTCACTCATTGCGCAAATCAATCATAAAGCTCGGTCAGGATCGCTTGTTGGAATACCGACAATTCAGGAGAGGACTTCAGGTTTTTTTGTTCCACGAGGAAGTCGGCAGTTTCCTTCAAAAGACGAGCCAGGTTTCCGGGCGCCGACGAAGTACCGATGTAATCCGGCTTGATCTGGTCGGATTTGGACAATACTTTGATTTCGTTCATGGCTTTGACGGTCTCGGGTAACCCAAGTCCCAATCCGACCGAGATGAGCTTTGCGGTGTTCGCCTGGTCCTCTCTGTACGCGTAAGAGGCGGCGTCAAGCAACTCGACGTAAGCGGCAACGACGTCGGGATGAGCTTCGTAGAAAGAGTCGCTCACTATGCCGAATTCGCCCGTGAGCGCGCCCTGTTCAGCCACCTGCCCGGACGATACGATCTGTTTTCCGCCCGCCTCCAGCAGTTTCGATTTCATGGGCTCCCATACATAGGCGCCTTCTATGTCGCCCCGTTCCCACGCCGCGTAAATATCGGGGGCCGGCATGTTGTACAGTATCAAGTCGGTCTCTTTCACTCCGGCAAATTTCAACGCGTTGCTCAAGCTGAAGTGCGAGGTCGAGGAAAATACGGTGGCTATCTTCTTTCCCGGCAGGTCGTCGACGCTGTCGATGCCGGAAGTCTCTTTCACGACAAGACCTTCGCTCTCGTATATTATGTCATGAACATAAAATATCTTGTAAGGCAGACCGTTAGCGATCCCCAGAGAACCGGGAGGCGTGCCTATTGTGGCGACGTCGATGGCTCTGCCCTGTATCGCCGCGAGTATGTCGGTCCCCGCCTGAAATTCGACCCATGTGATTTTGGTATTCGGGTATTTTGCCTCCAAAGCCCCGGTTTGTTTGACCAGAAGCTCTTCGTTGGGAGATTCCCAATAACCGAGACGTATCTCGTCCGGTTCCGATGCCGCCGCTAACGCTTGTCCGCCGATTGTCGCCGATAATACGACCGCCAATATCACCATAAAAAACGATCTTGTCAATTTCAACGTACTCTTCACGTTTGTTCCTCCTCATTTCCAACACTATGCAATATTTGCGGAAAAGAAAACGCAGGATTCCGGTTATTCTCTTCCAATCCATGGAGCCGCTTTGTCGATGAGCAGACGAATTGACGAATCTATGAGAATGGCAACACCCCCTATGATGAAGATGCCAAAATATACGATATCGAATCGAAGATATTTGCTGGAATCCAAAACCAACCAGCCTATGCCGGACACCGCGGCGACCATCTCGGCCGCCACCAGCGTCGCGTAACACACGCCCACCGCGGTGCGAAGTCCGGTAAGTATGTCGGGCAGACAGGAGGGGAAAATAACTCTCACAAACAGGGATATTCCCTTTGCTCCCAAAGATTTGGCTCCGTCGACGCGATCGCGCGGAATTTTCTCGACCGCGAATACGGTGGATATAAAAAGAGGCGCGAATCCGCTCAAAAACAAAAGCACGATCTTGCTCAAATCCCCAATTCCAAGCCAGAGTATGATGAGCGTATAGTAAGCGAGCGGCGGCAATGCCCTGTAAAATTCGATGAACGGGTCTATGACGGCTTGAAAGAACTTGGATCTGCCCGCCGCCATTCCAAAAGGAACGGCAGTGAGGCAAGCTAAAGCTATGGCCCCCGCCAGACGGCGAAGGCTGCTGAAAATGTGATATGGCAGCGTATATCCCCTGTAACCGTTGATCCATACGTCCCTGAAAGCGCCGTAAACGTCCTCGACTGAAGGCACGAACACCGGGTTGAACCATCCCAGTTTTCCTCCGGCGACCCACAGCGAAAAGACGACGGATACAGACAATACGGAAACTATCTGATACTTCCTGTTCTTTAAAACCGAATTCGGGCTTAAGGCCATTATACGCTCACCATTTCCCCGGCAAAGTCAATGCCGCTAAACGATTCCGCTTCTTCGACATCCGCGCTGACGTCGTTATTTTCAAACTCCTGCAATATTTTCAATTCCGCCTTGACTTCCAGTATTTGCCTCAGGATATTCAAAATTTTCCTGCCGAACGGGGAGGGTTTGAAACGTTTGCTGATCAGATAACCGACTTCAAAGTCCGTCGCGTAATCCGCGATCGGAATATTGCGGATGAGATCATGCCGGAGGTAATAATCGTTTTTCGTCATAAAGAAGGGGAAAAAGGCGACATAGTCGTATTGCGCTATCATCCGCTTCATGGAATCCAGCTCGTCGGTTCGAAAGACGATGTTCAGTTCTTTCCCGACGTTTACGACGGACGTCAGTCCGTGATTGTCCTTCAAAAACTCCTCTTTGTAAGCTATGTACGGCTGCCTGAAAATTTCTTCCATTTTAATGGAGGTTTTATTCCACAAAGGAGACTCCGGCCCGATGTAAAGGCCGAAAGAATCGTGAAACAGCGGGACATATTGTAAATCCGGGTTATCCCGCAACTCGTCGTAATAGATCAATATGCCGAAATCGACAATTCCCGACAACACGTTATTGGCGATGACGCGGCTTTCTGCGGTATTGACCGACAGGGATACGGCGATATGCCCCGTCCTCAAGCGGTGTAAAACGCTGGGTATGATCCAATCGCACAGGCAGGCGACGCAGGAGACGGACACCGTTCCGCCGCCGGTTCTGGAGCCGGCGGCTTCAAGTATCTCATCCCTCGCGGCGAAAATTTTCTTGGCGTTGGCCAGCACTATTTCCCCCATCTCGGTTGGCGACACTCCAGTGCTGCTTCTATGCAGCAGAGCTACGCCCAGCTCTTGCTCCAGCTTCGTAATCGCGGAGCTGAAGGAGGACTGGGCTATGTAGTTTCGCTCGGACGCGAGCGATATTGATTTGTACTTCACCGCTTCCTGAAGATAAGAGAGTTGTTCGAATTTCATAAGGATCCACCGCGCTTTATCGCTTCATATAATTTTCATAATACCTACATGTTAAGTATGAAAATAACTTTCGATAAATATACGTCGCCGGAAATCGTTTGTCAATTGACATAAACAGAAACGAGCATCGCAATACCTGATATCCCGTACCGAAATTTGTCTCTGCATGAAATCATGAATTTTCTATAACATATAACTATGCTATGAATATATTTAATAACGAGAGGCAGCGCGCATAACATGAAAAACAAGAAATTGCTGATATTAGGAATAGACGGAATGGATTCGAAGACGACGCTTAGAATGGTGAAAGAGGGGAAATTGCCGAATGTAAAAAAATATATCGATATTGGCGCCGCGAGAAACGATTTGCAAATGCTGGGCGCGCTCCCGACCATTACTCCTCCGTGCTGGACCACCCTGGCGACCGGAGCGTATCCTTCCACTCATGGAATAACGTGTTATTGGAGACAGTCCCCGAACTGTCTCGATTCGGTCGTTTATAACATGGACTCCAGGAATTGCAGGGCGGAACCATTGTGGAACGTGACTTCACGGGAGGGGCTCAAGACGTTGGTATGGCACTGGCCCGGTTCTTCATGGCCTCCCACCTCGGCTGATCCGCTGCTCAGCGTGGTCGACGGCACACAACCGGGATCGGTAAATATGGGAGTTTCGCAGATGGATTGGGAGAAGATAGTAATCGCATCGCGAGACATAGAGCGATTGACATGCTGCCCGCATACGGAAAAACGGACGGGCGTGGGGTGCAATATCCCCGACATGGAAGAAGTCATTGGCATATCATGCGAAGAAGAAGACGAGGTGATGGAGTTATGGTGGGGGGACGCGGCCCGCAAGGGCGGGGACATCCGCACATATGTCAATGATCTGAACGACACCGAGATGATGATAGGGGCCAAAGTGGCATACGATAAAGTACAGTCGCCTCTTGTGCCGGCCGAGGGGTGGGAGAGCGCGCCACGGGGCGCATTGGAATTCGTCATACCATCGTCGGGCGGCAATATTCGCAGATATGGTTTGCTGACGTTTGACGCCGAATCCGGATACTGCGTGAAAATATACAGGGAAAAAAAGGATAGGGAGCCTGTGGTTGTGATTCCCGAAGGACTTATAGTGAGCGCTGTGGATGACGCGGTCAAACGCGGCGTTACGAAACCGTCTTTCAGATCATACAAACTGCTCGAAGCCGGAGACAACAGCGTGAGACTCTGGATGAGCAACGCGCTGGACATAACGAACGACACGCTTTGGCATCCCTCGGATTTGTACGAAATGGCGGTAAAAATAGCCGGGCATGTCCCGCCGGTCAGCTTGATTGGGGGAGAGGACGCCGAACTGGCGGACAGAGTATTTGCCCCGTCATGGGATAAATACAACGAATGGCAGGCCAAGGTTTTGAATGGGCTGATATCGGAAGAGGGTTATGACGTAGTGTTCAGTCATCTGCATAATGTGGATTGCGCGGGGCATCAGATTTGGCATCTCGCGAAAACCCTGGAGCCCTGGAAACATACGGACGAGAAGGTATATCAGCGGCTCATCGAGGAAATATACGCCGAGACGGATCGTTATCTGGGGGCTTTTCTTCACTTGTTGGAGGAGGGTTGGACCATTTTCATCGTGTCGGATCACGGCCTGTTGGTGGGGGAAAACGTTCCCCCGATACTGGGAGAATATGCCGGACTGAACGTCCCGGTCATGGAGGAGCTGGGCTACACGGTTTTGCGCCGCGACTCGAACGGCAATAAGCTGCGGGAAGTGGACTGGAGCAAGACCAAAGCCGTCCAGATCCGCAGTAATTATATATACCTCAACATGCGGGACAGGGATCCTGAAGGCATCGTCGAAACGGGCGAAAAATATGAATTGGAGGAACGTATCATCTCGGATTTGTACGGTTACCGCGACCCGGCGACGGGAAAGCGCGTGGTGGATATCGCCCTCCGCAATAAGGACGCGATTGTGCTGGGCGTGGGCGGCCCGGAGGCCGGAGATATTTTTTTCACGATTGCCGAGGGATTTAACAGGCTTCACGGAGACGGGTTCTCTACCGCCAACGGATATTTCGGCACGTCGGTCACCCCGGTGTTCATCGCGGCGGGGAACGGCATCATCCCCGGAATGAAAACCGAGCGCGTAATCCGCCAAGTCGACGTGGCCATGACGGCTGCGCGGCTTCTGGATGTTCCCGAACCGGCACAGGGAGAGGGCGGCGTAATCCACCAGATCATCGACAGATAGAACCCT
>JAITRO010000061.1 GCA_031288335.1 Synergistaceae bacterium
TTTTTGTTTATTGAATTATCGTCAAGACACATTAAAAATTTTCTTTGAGCACCGATGATATTATTGCGATTCTGGAAAATAACTTTTAAAAAAACGCAACTGCCGAATGTGGGTAATAACGGTCAGCACTTCGCGAATCGCCGCACAAATGAGAATCCGGTCGAATGGGTCACGATGCTCAAATGGCAATGTTTCCGCCTGTTGGATGTGTTCACGCTTTATCGGCAAAAACAAAAAGCCATTACGGTCAACGATATTAAAAAACTCCTCAACACCGCCATCAATGCGTATTTTGCCAAGGCTGATTTTAATAGCCAATTCCCATGCGGAAACGATGCTTACGAAGTTCATGCCGTCTTGCCGTAGGATCGTCTCTTTTGCGACTACTGACAATTTGGGCGAGTTTTCAGCGAACCAAAGGACAGTATGCGTATCAAGGAGATAATTCATTCCATGTACTCATTAAAGTCGCTAAGCGGTTCATCGAAATCGTCGCTCATCCAAATTTTGCCTTCCCAACCGCCAGGTTTTGGCTCTTTTATTGGTGTTTGGATAATGGCGAAGGGGATACCCCTCCTGTTGATGACCTGCCTTAGAAAAATATTAAATGCCGTACTCATGTCAAGACCCAGGTCGGCAAGGATTGCCGCCGCTTTGGCTTTGATTTCGCTGTCGGTACTGATGTTGATATTAGTTATGGACACTGAAATCACCTCTGTATTATAATAGAATATATTATCACTTGTAAGCATATCCGTCCATATATGCTTACCGCACGTCATATAACGCGCTTTTCGCGGCATGAAGTTTCAGTTATAATGAAAATGTAAAACGGTAACCCGGCGAAAGGGGATATTTTCAATGCGTTCGATAGTAGCGGTAACAAACGAGATGGACGATGCCGAAGTAGCGGTCGGCGAACTGGTCGAACAGATAAACGCGCGGGGGCCGCTTGGCAAAAACAGCTGCGGCTTTGTTTTCTGCGATGTGGAGATGACTCATGAGGATTTCATGGCCAGGCTGAAAGAAAAACTGCCTTTCGATATCGTCGGATGCACCAGCATAGCCAACTTCGACACAAATAACGGCGCTACTATCCTTTCGTCGGTACTGACTGTGCTGACCGGCGACGACGTTCGATTCGGCACAGCGCTCACGGACGCGATTAATGCCGGCAACATCAAGGAAGAGCTGGAGAAAGCCTACAAAACGGTCATTGACGCGGCGGGCGGACGGGGCGAAATTTTATTCCTGACGCCTCCTTTCAACAACGTGGTTCCCTTGGACGAATATGTGAATATTCTGGACGAATTATCCGGCGGCACACCCATTTTCGGAGGTCTCCCATCGTCCAACCTGGCGGATGGGGATATCCTGATGTTCGCGAACGGTAAAGTCCACAGCGATCGGGCGGTTCTGGTGCTCATAAGCGGCGACGTAAAACCGGTTTTTTCGGTGCAGAATTTCCTGAGCGAAATTTCCCAGCATAAGCACATCGTCACCGGCGCCGAGAAGAATGTGATTCGCACCGTCGAAGGCATGACCTTCGTGGATTATCTGAGGCACCTCGGCATGCCGGTGGACACGCTTATAGCGCAGGGAGACCTCGCCATATACGTCTCCACGCCGCTGAAAGTTTACCTGAGTTCGAAGAACGAACGCGACAAAATTCCCGTGGCGCGCACCATAAAGACGCTTAACCCCGAAGACGGCTCCGGTGTTCTCTTCGGTGCAATCTCCGAAAATTCGGCTATCTCCATCGTGACCATGAAACGGCAGGATATTCAGGCTTCCTGCAATATGGCGATTCGCGAGATCAAGGAAAAAATCGCCGCGGCTTCCGAAGATGGCCGCAAATACTCCACAGTTATATGTATATCATGCGGAGGGCGGTACATGGTCATGGGAGAAGACAAAGCCGTGGAAGGCTATATGCTCAAAGGCAATATTCCCGAGGACCTTACGATCTCGGGTTTTTACGCGTACGGCGAAATATGCCCCACTATCGTGGAAAACGGACGCGCCCTCAACAGAGTCCACAACGAATCAATAGTGATATGCGCGATGTGACATCAATAAGGATCAAAAACCTCGGGCTTCGCCCGAGGTTTTTGATCCTTACGGCACGAGCAGGTTTTTGAAAACGCCTTCTTTGGGGTCGAGGATCACTGTCGTGCCGGATTTGATGTTGGAGCGGTACATTTCGAGCTGCTTGAGGTAGGTGTATAGCTCCACATTGTTCTGCGTAGCCTTGTTTATGATCGACTGCGCCTCGAAGTCGCCCTCGGCTTTTATCTTGGCGGCTTTGACGTTGGCGTCAGCCACTATCGCAGCGGCGTCCCAGTCGGCTTTGGAGCGAATTTTGCTGCTCTCGGCCTCGCCTTCGGCCAAGGTTTGAATGGAGACGCGCTCGCGTTCCGTTATCATGGATTTGTAGACTTGTTCCTCGTTCGCGGCCAAAAGCAGCACCTTTTTGAACTGCACCGTCTTGATGTCGAGACCGAAGTCGCTCGTCTGCTCGCGCGTGGTATCGAGTATTTCGTTCAGGATCGGCTCGCGGTTGTTGACGATAATGTCCTCGAAGGTGTTTTTACCGGCTATCGAGAGCATCGCTGAGTAGGTGACATCATCGAGCCTGCGTATTGCTCTGTCTATGGTGCGGCTTGTCTGGTAGAACTTTCTGGGGTCGGTTATGACGAACGTTGCCAGTATATCGACCTCGATAGTCTGTTTGTTGGACGTGATGACGCTGGCCGTGTCGCTGTAATATTCGTAGAGCCTTGACGAGTATTTTGTGAGTTTGTCGATCCACGGAGCCTTAAAGTGGAGTCCGGGCTCCCGCACCGTCTGCTTGACTTCGCCGAACCGAGTGACCAGGGCTATCTCATACGGATACAGCATGTACAATGACGAGTAGATTAACACCAGAACGACTAAAACCGCCGGGATTAAGAGAGTTTTTTTCAACGCCGCCGCCTCCTTTCGCTATCTTCCGATTATAGGGACGTCGCCCAGGAAGATGTTGCTCTTACTGGAGCCGTCGACAAAGACGACATTGAGCTGTTTCATTATGTCGCCCACGTTTTCGTACCACAGGTTAGTGCGGACGAGGCCGGGATTGGTGACGTACATTTCGTTCAACGACAACAGACGGGTCGAGATGGCTGTCGCGTCGGCGATCTTGTTTATCTTGTAGGCCTCGGCGTTGTTCATGGCGACCTGCGCCTTGCCTTTGGCCTCCTCGACGGTCTTGTTAGCGTAGGCTTCCGCTTCGTTTATAGCGCTCGCCTTGGCCTGTTTAGCCGTCTCCACATCGTTGTACGATTGCTGAACCGACGGCGGCACCTTGACGTCGCTTATCAGTACGTCGACTATCGAGATTCCGACGCCGAGCGATTTGAAGGTGTTCGTGATGCGTGCCTTCGCGTTGGCCGAGAGAGTGACCTTGCCCGTGGTCAGTATGTCCTCGTATCTCATGCTCGCGACCTCCTTGCGGAAATCGGCTTCGGCCAGCCCCGATATGAGGCGGTAGTTGCTCTCGGCATCGACTTCGACGTTGTTGGTGATGAAATACTGGTAGGGATCGGATATCTTCCACTGCGCCACCCAACTGATGAGAAGGATTTTGCTGTCGGCAGTGACCATCTTCTGCTCGCTCTCGTCCTGAACGTATGCGCGCCCGGGAACCTCGGTCTTTTCGCCGAACTCGAACCGCCGCACCTCCTGAACGTCGAACTTGACCACCTCCGCCCAGGGAGCTTTGAAATGGAGACCCTGTTCCTCCGTTCCAATATAGCGCCCGAAGCTGAAGAGTATCGCCTGCGAGCCCAACGGCACGGTATAAAATGAGCGCGTCGCACAGTATGCGACTATCACTGCCATTATTGCCGCGACAATTGCCTTGAAGGCAATCTTAAAGTTCTTCGGTTTCGGGGGCGTGATATCGAAGATGTCCCCGTTGAAACGAAATTTGTCAGAATTGAAAAAATCAGAAAGTTTCATTGCACAGCCTCCGCATCATCTTTTGTATCGACACGTTAAGCCTAACATAAACATCGCGTTTGGCAAGGCCGACATTAGTGTATAATTTTTGGGGCGGCATCAATTTTTTTGTTGCGGGGGATGGAGATGTTCAGAATTTTATCGAAGGAGCGCATAGCTCCGAAAGAATATGATTTTTGGGTGGACGCTCCCAGGATAGCGAGCCATACAAGGCCGGGACAGTTCGTGGTTCTGCGGTCGGACGACAAAGGCGAGCGCGTTCCGCTCACTGTCGCCGATTTCGACGTGCACAGGGGCGCTATCCGCATCGTCTTTCAGATAGTGGGCAAGACCACCGCGCTGCTCGCGTCGCTGGAGACGGGCGGCTCGATACTCGATATATCCGGGCCTTTGGGTAACCCCAGCGAGATAGATAACTACGGAACCGTGATGACGGTCGGCGGCGGCGTCGGCATTGCGGCGCTTTATCCGATAATACGGGGCCTGAAAAAAGCGGGCAACCGCGTAGTCACCATCCTCGGGGGCAGGACGTCCGACCTTGTGATAATGAAATGCGAGTGTGCGGAATACTCCGACGAGCTGATCGTCACCACCGACGACGGCTCAGAGGGCATTAAGGGCCTCGTCACCGACGCCATGAAGCTTGTGGCGGAGCGCGGCGAAAAGATCGACAGGGTTTGGGCGATCGGCCCCAGCATCATGATGAAGTTCTGCGCTTCGACCGCGCGCGGGCTGGGACTGCCGATATGGGTCTCGATGAACCCGATAATGATCGACGGCACCGGAATGTGCGGATGCTGCCGTCTCAGCGTCGACGGGCGCGTCAAATTCGGCTGTGTCGACGGGCCGGAGTTTGACGGGCACAAGGTCGACTGGGATGATTTCATGAACCGAATGAAACAATATAAAGAGGAAGAAAAAATTTCGATGGGAAAATACGAATCGGAAGTTGGTGATCTCTCATGGCTGTAAGCAAGACCAAGACTCCGATATCCGAACAGCCGCCGGCCGAACGCGTCCGCAATTTCAGGGAAGTCTGCCTGGGCTACACGGTCGAGGAGGGTCGCGCGGAGGCCGTGCGCTGCCTGCAGTGCAAGGACGCTCCCTGTATCGCTGGCTGCCCGGTCGAAATTGACATCCCGGCGTTCATCAAGGCAATTCGAGATGGCGACATGGCAAAATCCGTCGAGATAATGGCGGCCTACACAAATCTCCCGGCCGTGTGCGGCAGAGTGTGCCCGCAGGAGACGCAGTGCGAGGGCCTCTGCCGCTTGGGAAAGGCGAAGGACTTCGAGCCGGTCGCGATCGGAAAACTCGAACGCCTCGCCGCCGACTGGAATTATTCGCGCGAGGAAGTCCTCACCGCCGGCACGTCCGATATAAAACCCTCCGGCGGAAAGATAGCCGTCGTGGGTTCCGGCCCCGCGAGCCTGACCGTGGCGGGAGACTTGGCGAAAATAGGGCACGCGGTCACGATCTTCGAGGCGCTTCACGCGCCGGGCGGTGTGCTGATGTACGGAATCCCCGAGTTCCGTCTCCCAAAATCGATAGTGGCCAGGGAGATAGAATCCATCACCGCGCTCGGCGTCAAAATCGAGCTGAACGTGATCGTCGGCCGCACGATCACGATGTCGGAGATACTTGGCGAGTATGACGCGTGTTTCATAGGGGTCGGGGCCGGCGCGCCGCACTTCCAGGGGATACCTGGGACGACGCTGAACGGCGTTTACTCGGCGAGCGAATATCTGACGCGCATAAACCTGATGCACGCTTACGAATTTCCGGAGTACGACACGCCGACAAAAAAATCGCGTAGCGTGGTGGTGATTGGCGGAGGCAATGTGGCGATGGACGCGGCGCGCTCGGCGAAACGCTTGGGTGCGGAAAAAGTGGCGATAGTGTATCGTCGCTCTCTCGCGGAACTGCCGGCGCGCATAGAAGAGTATCATCACGCTGTGGAGGAGGGCATAGAATTCCACTGGCTCTCGAATCCCAAGGCTTACGTCGGCGGCGGCGACGGAAAATTGAAGGGCGTCGACTGCATACGCATGGAGCTTGGCGAACCTGACGAGTCGGGCCGACGCAGGCCGATCCCGGTCGATGGCGGAGATTTCTTCCTCGATGCCGACAC
>JAITRO010000183.1 GCA_031288335.1 Synergistaceae bacterium
GTCAGCAGTTTCATGAACCCGGCCAATACGACCCACTCCGCCCGCTCGGCTTTTATGGCCTCGATGATGGCGGATTCGGTCTCCTCCCTCGGAACTCCCTTTTTATAAGGGACGGCGAGTGTCTTGACGCCTCTTGCTCTCGCTTTTTTGAGGCCGAGGGCGTTCGGGTTGTCGCTGATTACCAGGATTGCCCTGGCGGCGAGCGAACCGCGCCTCGCGGCCGATATTATGGCCTCCATGTTGCTGCCTGTCCCGGATATCATTATAACCATTCCGGGTTTTTCGTCCGCGTTCATGCCGATTCACGCCGCCTCCCTCACCCGTCCGGCGGTAAACGGCGTCTCGCCGGTCGATTTAAGCGCGTTTACTACCGCATCGGCATTTGCTGGCGACGCCGCAAGCGCGTATCCGAGACCGAGGTTGAACACGCGGCGCATTTCAGCCTCGCTGACACCGGAAGCCGCGATAAAGTCGAACACCTTCGGGCGCTCCCACGACGAATAATCCATCACGCATTCGAGCCCGGCCGGCATCACGCGATTGATGTTCGACTCGATCCCTCCGCCGGTGATGTGGGCCATTCCCTTGACCGCTCCGATGGACGACGCTTCGAGGGCGGGGCGCACGTAAATCTTTGTCGGACGCATTAGTATCTCGCCCAACGTCGCCCCGTCGCCCCAGGTAGGTTTTTCTCCGAGCGAGACGCCGGAGCTTCGCAGTATTTTTCGCACGAGGCTGTAACCGTTGCTGTGTATCCCAGAGCTGGGAAGCCCGATTATGAGGTCTCCCGGCACGATGTCGCACCCGTCAGCGCCGCGGCCTTCATCGAGCAGGCCGACGGCGAAACCGGCCAGGTCGAACCCGTCCGGCGCGTACACGCCCGGCATCTCGGCCGTTTCCCCGCCCAAGAGCGCGCAGCCGCTCGCCTCGCAGCCATCAAGGACGCCCTCGATGACCGACTCCATCTTGCGTTCATCGAGAGCGCCGCACGCTATATAATCGAGGAAAAACAGAGGCGTCGCGCCGCAAGTTACCAGGTCGTTCACGCTCATGGCGACAAGATCCTGGCCCAATCCTCTGTAAATTCCGGTTTCCCTTGCAAGCTCGACCTTGGTGCCGACGCCGTCGCAGCAGGCCACGATAGATCGACCGCCGCCGATGCTGACGGCCCCGCTGAACCCGCCTATACCAACCTTGGGAATTGAGTTGCGCCTCGCCGCGAGCCGTTTGATCGTCTCTATCCAGGCGTTGCCTCTGTCGATGTCGACTCCCGTCTCCTTATAGTTCATGACGGGCTATTTGCCCATTCGGGAGATCCTGCGCCAGATTTCCTCGTAGGCATCAAGGACGTTACCCAGGTTTTTGCGGAAACGATCCTTGTCCAGGCGGTCGCCCGTCAGCACGTCCCAGAATCTGCATGTGTCGGGCGATATCTCGTCCGCCAGGAGCAGGTTGCCGTCGTTGTCGCGCCCGAACTCCAGCTTGAAGTCGACCAGCATTATGTCGATGGATTCAAAGAAGTCTTTCAGCAGATCGTTGACACGGAGAGTAATCTCCTTTATCGTCTTCAGATCGGCCTCTGCCGCCCACCCGAACAACAGCGCGTGGTCCTCGGTGATGAGCGGGTCTTTAAGGGCGTCGTCCTTGTAGTAAAACTCCATCAGCGAGCGCGGCAGCTTCATTCCCTCCGCGACCCCAAGGCGCTTCACTATGGAGCCGGTGGTGATATTGCGAACCACGACTTCGAGTGGGAATATCTTCACGCGCGCCGCTAACTGGCGCACTTCATCGACTCGTTCAATGAAGTGGACAGGCACGCCGTTTTTCGCGAGATAATCGAATATCGCGGAGCTTATCAGGTTATTGAGGCGGCCTTTGCCCGACATCTCTGCTCGTTTCTCGCCGTTGAACGCGGTGAAGCTGTCCTTGTATTCGATCAGGACTGTGTTTGGATCGTCCGTAGAATAAAGTCTCTTGGCTTTCCCTTCGTAGATGAGAGATTTTTGCGCGGCTTGGCTCATTTAAATAAAAACCTCCGAGATGTGAGATAATATCATAAATATACAATCAAGCAAGGATATGTCAATCGGAAAATAATATATCATTTTTCGATAAGTTGCGTCACGTTTTGGTGTATAATTACTGAAATTGCGTAATATTATTTATAAATTACGGATTATCGATTAAAAACGCCGTCAACGACGAAAAATGCTTGAAGGAGTGTCGAGAATGGAAGGCTCCGATCTTCAGAATATAATGTTGCAGAAACTCCCCAGTCTGCCCAACAAAGCCAGGAGAGTGACGGCGTATCTGCTGTCCAATATGAGACAAGCCGCCTTCAAATCCATAGGAGAGGTCGCCGACGAACTTCAGGTTTCAAAGGCGCAGCTGGTCCGCGTGGCCCGTGTGCTCGGTTTCGTGGGCTACTCCGACTTGAAGGCCTGCCTGCAGAAGACGATACTCGAACAGGTGAATCCGGCCGCACTTCTGGTAAAGGCGACGGACATGAAGGACGAGCTGCCGGAAAAAATATTGCAGATCGAGCACGCAAATGTCGAGGATACATGGACACAGACCGACATGACCAAGGTGGCGGAGTTTTGCCGCATTGTGGAAAATTCGAAACTCAACGCGTTCGTCGGCTGGGGAATTTCGTCCATTGTTATGGAACTGGCTTACATGCGCTTCTGCGTCATGGGATTGCCGTCGGTGTTGATGAGAAGAGGCAGCCTCTCAATAGTCGAGCAGATGCGCGGCATATCCGTCGACAGCCTCATACTGGTCTGCGAGATGCCCAGTTACGCCGTTGACGTCACGGAGGCCGTGGCCGAAGGGCACGCCAGAGGCGCGAAAATTATCACGATTACCGACAGCCCCGCAGCGCCTGTCTGCCGGTATGCGTCGCTGTCGTTTTTCGTGTCCGCGGCCAGCCCGACGTTCGGCAGCAGCATAATAGGCCCGGTATTTCTTGTGCATCTTCTGACGTCGTCCCTGGTCGTCCATATGGGCGAATCGGCCCGCGAAGCGCTGGAAAAAGAGGCGCTCTATCTGCACGACGAACGCTTCTTCCACCCCATATTCGGTTTGAAATACTAGCGCACGGCATCGTCCATCAAGCCGCCGCATCCGCCCGGGAGCAAAGTTCGTTTCATTCTCCGTACTTTCCTCTGACGCTTTTATGTCGTTTCCGCTCCGCGATCAGCAGGGGCATCGCATCGCGTATAGGACCGCTGAACATCACGCTCCGTATGCCGTTCTCGAACAGCAGGGAATCCGGCCACCTGCCGATTCGGCTCGTTATCACATACTCGCAGTCTGAAAGCAATGCCACGATGCGTTCTATGGCGTCGTCGGGCTCGCCGTGCGTTCCGCACGAGGGGCATGGAGGCGTCACGAGCCGGGTCTCGCTCAGCCTGTAACTGCCGTCCTCGTCGTCGGCCTCGGCTATCACGAAACTGCGGCACCTGCCGAAGTGCATATTGACGTTTTCCATATCCGAACTCGCTATCGCCGTCTTAAATTTCATTCGAGCCTCCTTTTTACGGCCTAACCGTGAGAAAATGTCTCCATCGTCTCGCCGTACAGCTCCCGCGAGAAGTCGTTTTCTCCCGGTATCCCGCAGGCGTCAGCGCGGCAGTGCCTGCAGTGGTGAAATACCTCGACATATTTTTGCGCCGCCGCCCTCGCCCTTCCGAGCATTTCACAGTCGGGAGGGGCTATGTGCGCCATCTCGTGCTGGGGTATCAGCGGTATGATGTTATAGATATCCGCGCCGGCATCCCCTGCCTCTTTCGCTATATCCTCTATGTGAAGGTCATTTACCCCCGGTATCAGCACTGTGTTCACCTTGACGGTCACACCCAGAGCGCCGGCCCTGCGTATGCCCTCCAGCTGGCGCGAGATGAGGATTTCGCCCATCTCGCGGCCTGTCACGCGCATACCCTGGAAGATGATGAACGATACGATTTTTTCGAGTATCGCGGCGTCAACGGCGTTGACGGTCACGGTGACCGTCCTCACTCCAGCGCCGACCAGATCTTCCAGACTTTCCGGCAGCATCAGCCCGTTGGTGCTGAGGCACATTATCAGGTCGGGATAAGACGCGTGAACGGCCCGGAAGACTTCGAGCGCCGCGTCGGAGGCCAAAGTGTCGCCGGGCCCGGCTATCCCGACGACGGTGATCCGCGGGCATAATTCCAATGCTCGGCTGACGGTTCGTATCGCGTCCTCGGGACGAAGGATGCCGGATGTCACGCCGGGGCGTTTCTCATCCCTGTTGAAAGCGCGATTGCAGAAACGGCACTGGATGTTGCACGATGCCGAGACCGGAAGATGGAGCCTCCCGTATTTGTTGTGAGCGCCGCTCGCGAAGCATGGATGTATCTGGCTCGCTTTGAGTGTCCTGGTCGTCTCTGACTCCATTGTCACGTTTCCCATCTTTCAGACACTCCAGCGGCGTAAGGCGTGAGGTATACTCACGAGCGAATAGATTTGCCGGAGAACGAAATCTCCTTGCACCAAACAATCTGATCTTTTGGCAAATATTTTTATCCGCGAATATAATTGGTCCTCAGCTCCAGTCTCTTGAACCATCCGCTGATAACGCTCCAAAAGATCGCCCCCTTGATATTTCGCTGAATCGGCTTCGCCGTACATTCTCCGACGCCCATTTATAACCATTAAACAGATAGGATTAATATAAGTTTATTGTATCAAGATATCTCGTGCTGTCAACTAAAAAAGGTGACGACCAGGCGCGCGCCGGTATATTTACGTTTGCTCGGCGCAAAATATGGCCGCGGAACCAGTCCGCGGCCATATTTTGAATATTTTAAAAAGATAATCGTGTATTTTGGCTTGTTTTTAGAACTTTTTAAACGCTGATCCCTTGGCTTTGCAAATCGGGCAGCTGTCCGGCGCTTTTCCCTTTTCGATGTAGCCGCATATGGGGCAGAGATAGTAGTCGGATTCTTCGTTGACGCCCTTGCTGATATCGTCCAGCGCTGCCTGATATAGCTCCGCGTGCACTTTTTCGGCCTCTTTGGCACGTATGAAAGCCCGCTCCGCGTCTTTTTGTCCCTCGGCCTTCGCGTCCGCCTCGAATTCCGGATACATCTTGGTATACTCATAGGTTTCGCCGTCAATTGCCGTTTTGAGATTGGCCTTTGTGTCGTTCACGTGACCCGCGATGCGAAATTCGGTCAGGGCATGAATGGTCTCAGCCTCGGCGGCTGCTCTGAAAAGCTTAGCTACACCCTTGTAGCCGTCTTTTTCCGCGGCCTCCGCGAATGCCGTATACTTCCTGTTTGCCTGCGACTCGCCGGCAAATGCCGCCATAAGATCGTCCTGAGTTTTTGCCATTGAAAATCCTCCCCTTTGGTGAAGCGGCTGCGCCGCAATTTAGAATAATTTTAATTTATAACAAAGCCCGCATATTGTCAAGCGCCGCCGCACTGACTGTAAATTGCGATTCCGGCAAGGATCGAGAGACGATGTGGCCATTGGAGGTTTATTTTTCCTTCGTTTGTTTCGGTTTGGGCGTCTCTGTAATTTTTATGTTGGGATCGCGGGAATGTATCCTATTTTTGACGTGCAACAACCTACGGTCGTCGGGCGGGTGCGAGTTGAAACCCGACGGCTGCAGCTTGCCCCCATAGTACGCCAGACGTTCCAGCGCGGTATAAATGCCGGTGGGGTCCTTGCCTCCCTTGAACGCGAGATCCACCGCGAAATCGTCGGCCTCCACTTCCTTCTCCCTGCTGAAACCCGCGCTTGCCAGATTGGAACCGACATTTACGGCAAGATCTCCGACGATACTGCCGCCGATCACTTTATCCAGAAGAATTCCGGCAACGCCGATGCCCACGCTGGAGGTGACGGCGGAAGCGTAGTGGTTCAGCTTGGCATGTCCGGCCTCGTGTGACAGAACGCCGAAAATCTCCTCCTCGCGTTCGAGAAGATTCATCAATCCCGTGGTCACGGTGACGGATTTGCCGTTTGTGACCCATGCGTTGGGAATTGTGTTATTCTCGATCGACAGTGGCAACGGTTTCATCTCGGCGGTTTTAACCACTTCATTCCACGCCCTGCGAACCATTTCCTCGGTGACAGCGGCGCGTGACACGCCGGGAATCCCAGCGAGAAACAAAAAAACAACAACAAACATCACGACGCGTTTTTTCATCGCCGACCACTCCCTTTCTCAATACATTATTATACTCGCCATTATGATACGTCTCAAGGGAAAACGTCAATGCCCGAGTTTTGACGCGTTTGCCCCGGTAATCGATGACATCCTTATTGACAACCGGGAGTTAAGCCAATAGAGTATGTTCTTTAAATTGGATTCTGGGGGGAAGGAGGTCAATATGGAAGTTCATTCGCCGCTTTCTTCCTGGCGGTTGCTTGGCAGTGATAGAAAACTATACAAAGGAGAGAAATAATCTGATGAAAAAATTTCTTGTGCTCAGCGTCGTCATTCTGTTGGTCCTCATCCTTTCGGCGTGCGTGTTCGCGGCCGATACCGTCAAAATAGGACACACCGTCTCCCTGACGGGGAGCGCTTCAATATGGGGGCAATCCGAGGCGAGAGCGGTAGACCTGCTCGTCAAAAAGATCAACGCGAGCGGCGGAGTCCTCGGGGCTCAGATAGAGATAGTCCGTTACGACAACCGCGCGGACGCGCAGGAGTCGGTCAACGTGGCGCGCAGGCTGATAGGCGACGGGGTCGTTGCGGTAATAGGCCCCGCTCAGAGCGGAAACGCGCTTGCCACCGGCCCGGTGCTCGAAAGAGCGAAGATACCCATGGTGGTGACCACCGCGACCAACACCTACGTCACCATCGACCAGAAGACCGAGAAGGTGAAGGAATACGCCTTCCGTCCCTGCTTTATAGATCCGTTCCAGGGTACCGTGGCTGCCCGTTTCGCATACGACAGGCTGAACGC
>JAITRO010000002.1 GCA_031288335.1 Synergistaceae bacterium
ACCTAACGAGTAAGGCGCGTCGTCCCGCAATCTCACAGCGTTGAAATCACTCATTTCCTCAGCGAGAGTCTTGACCGTGAAAGCGTTGTCGCCGAAATGCGCGTGTATCGCGTCCATCCATTCCGCCCATTGTTCGGCATCGTCCTCGCCGTCCGCCGTGTCGCGGTACATCTCCTGAAGGTTATCGAGGAATCCGTTCAGCCCGGCGTATTCGAGGATTCCGCCCACAATCTCACACCAGCTTTCAAAGCTCCCCAGCGTCGTATTACCGCCCTCCGGACGTCCGGCCATTATCCAAGACCTGGCCATAATCAACAAGGAAGCGATTATCCTTCCTCTGTTCTCCATCGCGTATTCCGGAAGCCGATGTCTGAACCCGCCCCGCATCCATGGACGCGCCGCGTTCGCGTCGAGACGCACTCGGTAGCACCGCCTTGGCATGTCTCCGCCAAGCCGGAGGTTATTTCCGGTAAAAACCATGACTGCCCGCACGGGTAGACGGAGCACCCGGTTTCTCCCCAGCAATCTGTCTTCCCATTCCTCAGTGGTGAGCAGTGTTGCCATTACGGCAGATTTGATTACTTCTTCAGCGTTGTCGGTGATCAGGATGGACGGGCTTTCCCTCAGCCTGGATGTGATGTTTTTGCGCATTTCTTCCTCGCTGCCAAGTTGTACCCCGAACACCGCCGTTTTGCCTGTCGCCGTAATCGCCGCAATTTTCGACAGGAGGCTTTTGCCGGTTCCGGCAGAAGGCGCGTCGATCAACGTGAGCGGGACACACCCGCATAATTCCCTTACCACGAACGTGAGCAATAAACCGATATAGTTTGTTTGGTCAGATTCGCTCTCGAAGGGGAATTCTCCTATCATGTCGAGCAGCCATGCGGCTGCCTCACGCGCATTCGTTTGTGTCGGTCGTTCCGGGATTTGAACCGGCTTACCCGTCGGATGATAGTAAATTCCCGTCGGCGTGTCATACCCCGGCGAATCGAGAACCGTGCCGTCAGGCCGCAAGACTGGGACGTTTGTAATGTGCTTCAGCGATCGAATCTTGTCCTCGTCGTCGAGGGAATAAAGCACGGCCTTTGCTGCTACCATGGGAGGAAACATGCTGTCATTGGTTTTGCCGTTCACGTAATTGGCCCGGGCCGACAGCAGTTTCGGCATGGATTCGGCGGTATAGTGGCTTACTATGCCGTTCCTGAGAGATACCAAACCTCCGCCGTGCCGGTAGAGCGTAACGTCCGGGCGTAGGCTTTCGTAAATTTCATTCAGCAACGGCAATAACTGACGCTGCGTCGCCGTAATCGTGGGAAGGTTGATATTCGTGTCGTTTTTCATTGTAAACATGAATGCCGATTCTATCAGTTCGTCAACCTTACCATCACTCAACGGCGTGTCTGACCGCGAGTTGTGGTCACGCATAAGAATTGACAATTCGTCCTTGTTCAATCCTCGTGCCGTCATCGCGCAACCGTAATTGAAAAGCGCCTTCTCCGCTTCCATCGCCGCCTGTGCCTCAGATATTTCATGACCGCCGCCATCCTGTGGGATGAGCGGGGTTTCGTCTTTTTTCGTCTTTTTTCGTCTTTTTTCGTCATTTTCCCTACCCCCTCGCCAGAAAACCGAAACAGCGCTTTCGGTAATCCTCGCGGCGTTCCCACTTCGGACGGTTCAAACCGGACTGCCGGAAAAGCGCGTCGGCCCGGGCCTCGTTCCCGTTCGTCCAGAACATCAGCATCGACAGCAACGCGATATCCGCGCGCGAATCATCGCCGCCGTAATCGGATGTGTCGCCCTGCCAGAGGCGAGCGAATTTGTATCCGTTCTTCGCGCTCGCCGCCTGGTGGAGTAATTTGTGGTCATCCGGACAAGCGGACACACTGGGGGTGTACTTCTGTGCCTTCGGCTCATCGCGCTTCATCCACTCGCCAGCAAGAAGCCTGTCAATCTCAGGCTGGGTGTCTCTCAATGGGCGTAGTTCACCATAAATATAGCCACTCATCGTAAAATACCGGCCACGGTCGTAAATTTCCATCCGGTCGTGCCGATGTCCTTTCCCGTCAGGAATAGAACCCCTACAAAGGATATGCAACTCTCGACCTGATACGGATGTTTCGGTGTAGCTATTGAACGCCAGGACAAAGCGCTCCGCCCACGGTTCGATCACTCCGTTTTCGTTGATGACATGGTCGAGATCGATGCCGACGAACCCGCCGTCAGCGCGGAACACGAAGCCGAGCCCGCTGTATTGCCCCTGGCCGGAAGCATACTTTTGATATGCTGCGTCGAAGCTCGTCCAGTTGTCCGGGTGCGTCGAGCTTGCCCGCCGTCCGTCCATGCGGTACGGAACCTTGGACACACGACCGTCGCGCGGTTCGGCACGCCACAGAACCCATTGATGCAGGGTTTTCAATTCGAAGGGGATGTTTTCAAGCGCCATCACCTCAAATCACCCCCTTCCTTTCGAGCGACGCGAGCCATTCGTCGAGGTCTTTGGTGGCATATAGTATGCGACCACCGTTTCGACCGCCCCTCGTACCGAATGATTCCAACCGCACAAATTTCGGCCCGGCTGTTCTGCCGCCCGGAGCGCCCTCACGCCGCGCCCGACGCAAATACGCGACGCTGATGCCGAGGTACTGTGCTGCCTGCTTTTCGCTCAGGAGCGCGGGAGTTGTGAATTGTTCGGCGTTCGTGGGTGCTGCCGCTTCGGTCACGGCCTTATGTTTTTTGGGAAGTGTGTTTTTGAAAGTCATGCCGCACACCGGTTGAGGTATCTGAGTTTATTTTTGGGAGATGTTATAGAGGATGGTTGATGCGCCCGCGCCCCGGGCCCGGGTGGGTCTGAATCGCTACTGTCCTCGTCGTTGTCCTCGTCGTAGTTGCCCTTGTCCTGGGGTCTCATTACTCTAAAGATACGTTGTCCACTTCCATAAATAGTTGGCCTGTAGCTTACCAAGCGACTAAGCATTTTGGCATTTGAATGCCAAAAATCCGCCACGCTA
>JAITRO010000066.1 GCA_031288335.1 Synergistaceae bacterium
CGAGAGTTATTCGCGCTGGCCTTCACTCACAAAAGTCTTTCCACCATGCTTGATATGGCGGAAAATAGGGATCATGCCAAAGATGTCTTTTACCGCTTCCTGAATTCCTGCCGCATAAATTGGATGCGTTTCACCGTCCTGCTGGCGGGCAAGATTATAAATGACAACATCGTAAATTTGACAAGCGACGAAGAGTTAATGTCTTTATTGTAATAGAATGCAAAGAGATGAGCGGTCCATGGGGAAGCTGTTCTATTCTGCTTGCAACGAATTGTCGGATATCACCTGGATTGAAGCGTTCAGGCTTTTGCTGGAAACATTTCTGGAGGTAATAGCGGATAAGTACCTTTTGGAGGACGATGAGATCGACTCCCTGTTCGAAACATTTATCGCCGCACTCCCTGTTGCATTGCGAGATAAACTGCTCCAGTGCGCGTGATATTTGCTTGTTTATGTCTGTCCGTTATTGATTTTTCAAGGTTCTGCACGCTTTTTTTATGTGCGGAAGATGAGCTTTAGATTTTTTATTGTCCAAAATTCTCGGCCAAATTATAGGTACACGTTATTAGCGCCAATTCCTAAAACCTCAAATACCGGAAACACGAAAAGCCTGATTGACTCAAAGCGAGGAGGAATATTGATTTGATATTGCCGTCCTACATAGTTCAGTTGGAAATTGCCGGCGATACAGCGATGTGGACACGGCCCGACACAGGAGACAGCCCGGTGAGTTACCCCGCCCCTACTTATTCAGCCGTTAAGGCAATATTCAAGTCAGTTCTCTGGGGGCCGGCGATCGAGGTTATCCCTGTCAAGGCAGAAATTTGCGCCCCGGTGCAATTTCACACGTATTACACAAATTATGGAGGCCCGCTGCGAAAGACACAAAATATTGAGAGTGGCAACAGCTATCAATTATGCGCTACCGTCCTCATTGACGTATGTTATCGGTTATATGCGCGGGTTGTGCCGTACTGGGAAAAGGATCGCCTGCCACAAAAAGCGAGAGAGTGGGACGAGGCCACCACTTCTCCCGGTCACGCATACCAGGCCATATTTAACAGGCGCGTCAAACGCGGGCAGTGTTACTCCGTGCCGAGCCTGGGTTGGCGGGAGTTCACGCCTTCGTATTTCGGCGAATTCCGTGAAGAGACTTGTGTGTGTTGCGATATGCCGACGATAATAATTCCGTCGATGCTTCGGCATGTATTTCCCGACGGATATGGATCAGAGCTTTCGTATCGTTATGATACCGATGTGAAAATAGAGGGCGGCGTCCTGATATATCACAAGGGTAAACCGGCATGCTGAACGAGTTGCATAGGTTGTCGGTAACACTCGCTAATAACAACATAGACCTTCAGGAGTATAAATGGCATTATGAATACGAAGAGCTGCCCAGTAATAATTGTTTTCGCATTTGGCTTGCGGCTGACGGCACTGTCGCACATATCGAACTCATGGATAAGACGCTCGTTGCGGCGTGTCGTAAATACGGAAACAATCGACAGACATTCCCCGCTTTCAATATTGCGGCACTGTATCGCGTTACATCGGACGAGGATAAAAAATATTTTGACTTGCTGATAAATGGCAAGGCCGCGTATGACAGCACGAAACTGAAGGCTCTTTGCATATGCAACAATTGGAGCGCCAAGCTGCGGCAAAAAATCGACGGTTGTCTGCACAAAACCATTCCTGGAATGCCGACGAATTCGGCCATTTCCGAGCTTATGCGTATCACATGTCGGCTCGACAATGCCGCATTCAGAGATTCTATCGAAAATTGTATATGGAATCGGCTACGGGATGACATTTCAGCATATCTGCCGTTGCTTATTCACAAAGGAAACGAAAATAAAAAAACAGAAGAAGCCGATGGTTCGCTATCCATAATATTGGATCTATCCAACTGGGAAAAATACGGCAATCCTATTGCGAGCGAAGCGGTGACAAGACAGATAAATAAGTGGCTTATTGCGTACGATACAGAGACAACGCCGTTATTTTCCGATGAGCTGGACGCGTTTGGCGATCCTTACAGCAATGTTAACAAGAAAATGCCGTTGGTGAAACTAACTCCTATGTTTACAGTGAGGCTTCGGACCATGTTTGATGAGCAAAAATGTCAATGTCGTTATCAAAAAGCTGAGGACGCTTCGTTTCCGATTATAATGAAAAGGCGCTACGTGTTACAAGCTTCACTAGGATGGATTTCGCAAGCCGAAAATGAAGGCGTGATGTGGCGAAAAATCGATAACGGCGCGATAATTTTTGTATATCCCGATAAACTACCGAAAGTCCTGCCCAAGTTTGCCGCTTTACTTGGCGGCAATGAGACAGAGACAAGGAATGCCGTGACTGAAAGCAGGTTCAAAGACGCTGCGAAGAGCTTCATTGAAACTTTAGACGCAATTGAGTACAAAGAGAGACCAGAGAATATCCTCATCTTTGCGCTGCAGCAGATTCCTCCCGTGCTCTCAAAGCACGCGAAAGTCGTATTCACGCGCAATCTCACGGTATATGGGTTGATTGATGCGGCAAAGACATGGCAGCGTGGCTGTGAAAATTTGCCTGACAAGCTGGGCCTCGATATTGATATCGATATAAAGATTCCGTTTCCGCTCAATATGCCGAAAGTTGTCAATAAAGTTTGGAAGCGCGACGGTACGAGAGCTGACGGAAAGAGTTCCGCCAAGCTGATGCGATATTACCAGGGAATGGAACTGTTGATCGATAAACCTCAACCGTCGCAGATTATGCGTATTGTGCATGGAGTGACATCAAACGCGCTGGGTTTGGTTATGTTCGCCGCTAACCAATTGCCGCGAACCAAGGGAAAAATCAAACCGGCGCAAAAAGAAGAGATAGAGTATTTACTTCCGCTGTTAGGGCTGCTACTGTTCAAAAGCGGTATTGCAAAGGAGGTTTATATGCGAGAGACTGCGTATTTGGTGGGACAGTTGTTGAAAATATCGGACGGGTTGCACGCGCTGTACTGTGAGATAAAACGTGGCGGTGATATACCGCCTCAACTTGCCGGTAACTCGGTATTCGCTACTGCGTCAGAGACCCCTGTGCAAGCGCTTGCGTTGTTGTGCGTGCGCATGAACCCGTACATAGCATGGGCAAAGCAGTATCGGTGGCAAAAGGAGGAAAAGAGCGGTCTTGCGAATTGGTATCTGCGCCAATGTGAGACACTGGCACCGAAGCTGAAAGAAAAGTTAACGTCGAATATTCGCTTTGGCGATTTGGAAAAAGCTCAATTATTTATCGGATATCTTGCTAAGCTGCCGGAATCGGACAAATCGAACAAAGAAGAATCATCAAAACAGGAGGGCGCAGAAGATGGACAATGACATCAAGGACAAAAAAATAAAGCGTGCTACCGGGCTGCTTGTAATTGAGGTTGTGAATTCGAATCCCAACGGTGACCCCGACCGCGAGAGCGAACCTCGTCAGCGCCCAAATGGACGCGGCGAAATTTCCCCTGTTTCGTTCAAACGCAAACTGCGCGATCTGCTGGAGGACTCCGACACGCCTTTTTTCAAGGGGTTGCCGGATAAGTTTTCGAGCCATCCTGAGCGCTATCATATACTGGAGTCACGCGGACGGGATCGCAAGGAAATCAAAAAAGAAATGGGCGATACGGAAAACTTCAAAGAGCAGGATTTTTTGAAAAGCGTATTTGTGACTAAATACTGGGATGCTCGTATATTTGGCAACACATTCCTGGAAGAGGGATCTGCAAAAGGCTTCATAAAGACTGGCGTCGCTCAGTTTGGCGTCGGAGTGTCAATATCTCCGATCGACATCGTGCGCCATACGAACACCAACAAAGCCGGCGTTCAAGAGGGGAAAAACGCCGGTATGGCGCCTCTCGCGTTCCGCATCGTTCAGCACGGCGTATATGTGATGCCGTTTTTTGTAAATCCGAACTACGCGGCAAAGTCAGGCTGCACGGCAGACGATATTGAGCTGATGAAACTGCTCATTCCGCAGGCATACGACTTGAATCGCTCGGCAATCCGCCCTGACGTGCGTATTCGTCACGCATGGTATATCGAGCACAAAGACGTCCTCGGCAGTTGTCCTGACTATTTGCTGCTCGACGCGCTGACGCCGACGCGTGTTGGCAATTTGAGTGCGCCATCAAACTCGTGGTCGGATTACGAGGACAAGACCGCTTTGCCGGCAGAACTGCTGACACGCGTGGACAGCGTGGTTGACCTCATGGCTGTATGATGGAATACTACGCCCGCAGTCCCAAAACACAAACATATTTACAGCACGTTGCGGGAGTGCTTTCGCGAGTATGTCGGTTTGCATCCGAGGCGGGAAGATACTCGCACGACGGAGCGCTGTTGCAAAGCGTGTCTGAAGCCGCCGCGGAATATCACGATTTGGGCAAGCTCGCTCCGGAAAATCAGCGCGTGCTGGCGGGAGAAGTATACGCGGCCAAACTACCCATCAACCATGCGGACGCGGGCGCGGCATTTTTGTTGGATGACGAACATACATCGGTGCTCGCCGCAATAGCTGTAGCGTCGCACCACGCAGGGCTGCCTGATATTCCTTCTGAGATGAACAGAGAAGACGCGGCATTCCGCGACGCAAATATCAAGGATGAGATCGACTCCGAGCTTTCTGGGTATGCCGCGTTGCATGCGCGGCTTGTCGGCGGACATTCGGAATTTAATAACGCGTTTCCGAGCGGCGACACAAGCGTGTTCATTCGGATATTGCTGTCGTGTCTTGTTGATGCCGATCACAGTGACGCGGCTGGTTCGCTTGAAACGGAATATATCGGTTTGAGGGCATCTGAACGGCTTGCCAGGCTCGATGAATACGTCGCCGAGTTGAATGAAACGTCGTCGGATTCCGACGAACGCGGACAATTACGCGCGAAAATGTACAACGTTTGCCGAAACATCGATATCAGCGAAAATATTGCGTCATGCGACAGCCCTGTCGGCACCGGGAAAACGACTGCCGTCATGGCACATTTGCTGGCACAGTCGGAAAAGCGCCGGCTGAGGCGAATCTTTGTAGTGTTGCCTTTTACGAATATCATTCAGCAGTCTGTCGATGTGTATCGAAAAGCGCTGACATTGCCCGGCGAAAACCCGGAAGAAGTAGTCGCGGAGCTTCATCATCGCGCCGAATTTGAATCCGAGGATGTGCGCCAACTGACCGCGTTGTGGAGGACCCCAATCATCGTGACGACATCCGTCGCTTTCTTTGAAACGCTCGCGGCGAGCAGGCCGTCTGTGCTCCGCAGATTGCACGAGCTGTCGGGCAGCGCGATATTCGTTGACGAGGCACATGCCGCACTGCCTGCGCAATTGCTGCCCATTGCGTGGCGTTGGATGAACATTCTGGCTGACGAATGGTCGTGTTATTGGGTGCTTGCGTCCGGCTCGTTGAACCGTTTCTGGGAGAGCAAAGAGATTTCAATGGTTGCGCGTGATGTTCCGTCGATCGTGACTAAAGAGTTACAAACTTCGCTTGACGTGTTTGAGTGCAGCCGCATTAGATATACACACGACCTCTCCGCCAAGAGTTTGGACGAATTTGCCGAGTACGTCCACAGGGCTCCGGGGCCACGCCTGGTAATATTGAATACGGTACAGAGCGCGGCTGTTGTCGCGAATTATTTTAGCGATCGCTTTGGACGTGAAAAAATTGAGCATCTTTCGACCTCGCTCACTCCCAACGACAGGGCGGTGACGTTAGAATGCGTCAAGAAACGGCTTCGTGCAATGCGGCACAAAGAAGGAAATCAAGACTGGGCGCTTATTGCGACATCGTGCGTGGAAGCTGGCGTGAACTTATCGTTCCGCAGTGGTTTCCGCGAGATTGCCTCGCTGACATCGCTGCTTCAAGCAGCGGGCAGAATCAACCGCGATAGTGAGTACGACGATGCGGAAATGCATCTGTTCCGCCTGACCGACGACGAAATGTTGAAATCCAATCCAGGCATTAAGAACGCCGCCGCAGTTCTGCGCGAATTCATTGAAAAGAATGAACAGATTACTCCACATCTTACGACAAGAGCGATCGAGAAGGAGATCAAGCTTTACGGCTTGAATTCATTGCATAGCGAATTGCTGCGAAATGAAACGGCACTGGACTTCCCCTTTGTCAGTAAAAATTTTATCGTTATCGACTCCGACACGCGTATAGTGGTTGTAAACGCTGAGCTTGCGGAACGCATCAAGCATAAAGGCGCCAGCTGGCGTGAACTGCAACGACAGTCGGTACAAATAGCGCGCTATAAACTGAAGGAGTTAGGCGTATGTCCGATTACGGATAATGGGGAGATATATTTTTGGAAGCTTGGGTACGATGATTTCATTGGTTACATGGCGGGCGTGCTCAATGCGAAAGAAGTTTGACTGTGTATTGATTGTATGACGAGAGTCATAGCCACGCTCGGAGGTAGAGTTTGAAACACACGAGCAGTAGTTAAAGTTAAAAAAGATTATATGGTTATTCCTGAAACGGAATGTCAAGGACTTTTTGGTTCTTTCCCTGTTTAGTTGAAGTCCTATTGGTTACAGTACAGTGGGGTTGAGTCGCAGCTTGGACAAAACAGAGACAAACAGGTTATGAGAAGATTTTTTCAGGGTAGAAAAATAACTGCCGATTGCAGCAAATACTTCCAAGCCTCG
>JAITRO010000147.1 GCA_031288335.1 Synergistaceae bacterium
CCCACAAATCCAGACAATGCCATATCTTTAGGAGATTTTTTTATAGAATCGCGTTTCTCGCGTTTCTGTTGTTACTCGCCCAAAACTGACTTGGCTGTTTTTGCTATTAATTCCTCTCGTGTCTCCATTAAAGTGCCGAATATGAGTTAAAGTGCCGGATATGAGTTTCAAGAGTTGCCCGCCTTGTTGACGAGAAAGGGACGGCTATCATTGACCCGCTTTGACTGCACTTCAATAGGCGAAAATTACGAAGACGCAATAAAACTGTGGCGGCGCTGGCACGTGACGACGGAGGCTGACATAGACCGCCGCCTCGAGAATTTCCGCGTTTTGTTTGCGTATGACTTCGGCAAAATCGAAAATGATGCGATTACATACGCCGACACGCAGGAAATTTTTGAAAATGGGCGCGCCGAACTGCTCGACGAACTCGACGACTACGAGGACAAAGATCCGGCGAGGGTCGCGGCCTGTTTTCACGCCCGCTTCGAGTACATCCATCCGTTCGCGGACGGTAATGGGCGCGTAGGACGGACGCTGCTCAATTATTGGCTGATGATTCACGACCATCCTCCGGTAATCATTCACGACGAGGACAAACGCGCCTACTATGACGCACTTGCGCGTTATGACGATGCCGAGGACTTGGAACCGATGCTCCTGTTCCTCATGCGTCAGACGGAACGGACATGGAAGAAGTCACTTGAACGGGAACGGCGGCGCGCGTCACAGAATTAAATTTTCAAGATTCCAGACGCCGTTCAACTGCTGCGAAAGTTGAGTTTTTATCTACAACCCTAAATGTTTCCCAGCACCAATTTGGGAAGCCATAAAGATAATTTCGGGAAATAAGTCGTAACAGCAAGCGTGGGGATCCACGCGAAGATGATGAATATGATAGTGGGCTTCAGCATCTCCGCAACCGGCACGCCACTTACCCTTGAACCAAGATAAAGCATCGGCGCGCAGGGCGGAGTGATAATCCCAAGTCCAAGATTTACGCCGACAATCGCGCCGAGATGGACTGGGCTGATGCCAAAAGCCTGAACTATGGGCACGAGAATCGGAACTGTCAGCAGCATCGCGCTCGTATCGTCCATTATCATGCCGAGGAACAGCAGCAAAAGGTTGATGAAGAGCAGAATGACCGTCGGATTTTGCGAAATGCCTGACAGGAATTCAACTATCAAAGCGGGTAAATCCATCATTATAAGAATACGGCTCAGGATCATCATGCCGAAGATCATGATCATGACCACGCCGGTCGTCGATGCTGTATTGACAAATGTTTCAAATAGACTGTGCAAGGTCAGTTTTCTATAGATAAAGAACCCGACCGGGATGGCGTAAAATACCGCAACCGCCGCCGATTCCGTCGGGGTAAAGATACCGCTGTACGTCCCGCCGAGTATGATTATCGGCATGAGCAGCGCGGGAATCGCTGTTTTGCTCTGAGTCCTAAGACGGCGCGCAAATTCGGCGCCGGAGAGCGCGTGTTCCACTTCGACCTCGTGATTATTGCGGAGCATGACGATGTTGCAAATCGACAACATAGCCATCAGAAATAACCCAGGGATGACCGTGGCGAGAAAACAGGCAAGTATGGACTGTCGGGCCGACCACGCATAAAGGATCATCGACGCGCTCGGCGGGATGAGCAGGCCGAGCGGACAAGCGTGTGTCATCAGCGCCGCCGCGTGTCCCCGGGGATATTTTTTTTCGATCATTCGCGGAATCATTATGCCGCCTATACATGTCAGCGTCGCGGTGCTGCTTCCGGATATGGAGCCGAATACGGCACATGTGACGACGCCCACCACACCGAGTCCGCCCCTGATCCTGCCGACGAATACGTCGATGAAATCGACGAGAGATTTTCCAATGTCGCTTTTTTCCATTACGTTTCCGACACATACATACAGCGGGACACACAACAAAACTACGGCGCTTATAGCGTCGAATCCGTAAGACAGCAAGAAACTCGGGTCGTACCGCAAAGACACGACCAACAGAAAGACTGCCGTCGAAAATGAGAATAAGATCGACACGCCGCACACCATCAAAAACATCACAAGAACCATTGCGCCAGTCACCAATAGCAAATGCTCCACCCCTTTCGTTCAGAATAATTTAATTATTCTTAAGTTTCCCTAGGTCTCTCAAAATATATACAACTGAATAAAAAGTCATAAGCACAAAGCATATCAACATAGCGCTCTGAATGAAGACCATGGGGATATCAAGATCAATAGTCGACTGTTTAGTCTCGACGTCGAAGACGAGCATTTCGTAAGCGAGGTAGATAATGGGAATGCTGACCAATACTTCGACTGTTTTGGCCGCGATACCGATCTTGAGTTTTACGCGTTCCGATTTCACGAACAGGCTCATCATATCCGCTTTGATATGGGATTCCTCCCAGCCTGCGTAGGCACTTCCGATGAAATACATCCAGAATGCGGCCGCCACAAGAAGTTCGCCGTATCCAAGAATATTGACGTGAAACAAACGCCGCGCCAATACAACTACCATGAGAGTAATGATGACGACTGCGGTCGCTATGAACAAGATTACTCTTTGTATGGTCAAGATATAGTTCCACGGTTTCGAAGCCTGTATTTTTTCATTCAACGTCACACCTGTCACTCCCATTCAGCTATGGTTTGGGGCAAAGCGGGGGTATAATACCCCCGCCGCAGCGTTTGAAGCGAACCGAAGATTTAATTGCCGAGGTATTCTCTGATGGCTTGCAAGGCTTTGCCGTCGAGAACTTTTTCCGCCTCGGGCCATGCGTAATCGAAAGCAATCTGATTCATAAACTTAATCTCCTCGGGTGTGGGGCTCACTATTTTGATCCCAGAATCGATAAGTTTTTGTTTATAATCGTTCCAGCTCGCCTTCGCAGCCTCATAAACGCTCTCCCTCTCCGCTTCGAAAGCATCTATGAAAATTTGTTTCGTTTTATCGTCGAGCGAATCCCATAACTTCTTGCTGACGACGAGATCGAGAAGCCAGAACTCGTTTGGAATCTCGTACAGTGCCGAAACAACGTCGCGGTATCTCAAATATGTGCTCTCCATACCGGCGCCCATATCGCCGTCGACCACTCCGGTTTGCATTGCGCTGAAAAGTTCCGCGTACTGCGTGGACGCGATCTGGTAACCCATAGCCTTCCACCACGCTCTGCTTGCCGCAAAATCAACCACGCGTATGGTACATTCCTTGTTCGATTTGTCGTACGGGTGCTCGATCGTTTTGGCTTTTCTGATCGCTACGGCAGATAACGAATCGACCAGCGAACCAATGTATACGGTACCGATCTCCCCGTATATTTGTTTCAGATATGCCGTGAACGGAGAATCAGAACTGGTGAGTTTGTATACCTGTTCCCATCCCGCCGCGAGCCCTGGCGTGGCCAGAATTTCAAACTGTTTGTTGAATCGGGGCGTGCCCCACGCCGCCTGCATATCGAGTGTCCCGCGCATCACTTCCTGAAGCATCTGTTCGTAGCTTCCAAGAGAGCTGTTTTCGTACATGACGATCTCGATCTCTCCGTTGGTTGCCTGTTTGATTCTCTCGTTGATCCTCTTGAAACCCTCATTCAGAAAATATCCACTGACATAATGAGAACCCATCCGGAGTTTTCGCGCCGCCTCGGCCTCTTTGTTCATCCAAAACACGCCAGTCGCGAGTAAAAACGCCGCCAACAAAACAGAACAAACTTTTTTCACCATGTTTCCCTCCATATATTTATATTATTAAAACAAACAACCCGCTTCAACGCTTATTCGTAAAATCTATCCGCGGAATCTCCTCCTCTCGGCCCACTTTAATGACATCACGCAGATATGCGATACTGCGCTTGCAGGCTTCCATCTCTTTTCTCTTGGCTTCCTCAAGAGTATTTCCATTGAGAGACCACGCGACCTCGAAAGTATATTTGTCGGTCGGGGAGACTCTCCGGTAAAGCTCCGTAATCCTCGGAATATCCAGATCGCCGTCTCCTACTGCTACGCCGTACCAGCGAGCGCCGTATTCTTCCCGTGAAAGTTTATTGTCACTCAAATGATTGCATATCGCATATGGCGCTAATTTATTAATGGCAGTTTCCGGTGCTTCGAGGACTGAAAACGCATTCACGTTGTCCACGCAAACTTTCACGAGCGGATGGTTTACGCTGTTTATCAGCCAGAGAATTTCATCCGCGTAGGTTTCGGTGTGATTTTCGATAGCTACTGGCATGTTGTATTTTTCGATAGTCGGGATTGCCGCTTTAAGCTGATAGTGAAAATCCACCAACTGGCGCATCACAGCAGGATGAAAACAGCTCGCGTAAAGAGGGCGCTCCCTGCGAATGTCGAGGTTGAACTTCGCGATTTCCGCCCCAAGCTTGTGAGCCACCGTGACGCCGCTCTCGAACGTCTCGTTCAGCCGCGTGTCGAACTCCTCGTTCATAGAACAGTTGTATTCGAGGTATAAACCGCATTCTCTTGCCGCTTTCGCGACCTCCGCCAAGCGCTTGTCGTCCTTCGTTTCGAGGTCGCAGGCCGAAATGTGCAGTCCATCTACCCTGTTTTCCAAAGCCCAATCCATAAGCTGTATCAGGTTCATAGCCTTGGGATAAGGCTCACTGCTGCACCAGCTTTGGCAAAACCCCCACATGTGCAGTGTATATGTGTGCATACCCAATCTCATTTTTTTCACTTTTTCCACAGCAATTCCCTCATTTCGTAACTGACATGCGATTCAGCCTTTAATCGTCAAATCAGCCCCCGCAAAATTTGCGAAGCGCCGCGTCCACATCAGCCGGCAGTTCGGGCTCTTCATAAGCGTCCAGCATTTCCTTCCATTTCGCGTTAGCCCTGCGCTCTATGGGAACGCTCCCTTCCGTTTTCCACCGATCGAAGTTTTTGCGGTCGCTCAGAAACGGGATATAAAATTCGCTTCTGAAATATTCAAGCGTATGTTCGTGCGTTATGAACTCACCCATGGGACCAACTTCCTCGATTACGTCATACGCCAGCGTCTCGTCGTTCACTTCCACGCCCTTGTCAATTCGCTTGATCATGCCGATTATTTCGTTGTCTATCATGAGTTTTTCAAACGAAACACAGTTGTACGTCTCGATTATTCCCGCTGAGTGAAGTATGAAATTGCCTCCAGCCATAGCCGCCATCATCAGAGTGAACGTCGACTCGTATGCCGCTTGTGAGTCCATCAGTTTTGAGTCGCTCAACGCTCCGCTGATACGGCACGGTATATTGTAATATTTGGCGAGCTGTCCATTCACGAGTGAAAAGATTGCATCCTCCGGGGAACCTATCGTCAAGGCCACGGTACGCATATCAGCGTTTGACGCTGATGCGGAGTACACAATGGGCGTTCCTGGATTGACACACTGCGCGAGGACTATGCCGGCCAGGATTTCAGCGTTTTGAAGCGCCACAGTGCCGGCAACGGTAGCCGGAGTCGTGGCTCCGCTGATAGACAGTGAGTTAACCAATTGAGGCTGACCGGTCTCTGCGTAAGCTATTATCGCGCCGCTCGATTTGCCGTCATAACCGAGAGGCGTAAGTGTGCATGGAATGGATGCCATTACAGGTTTTTCCTTTATGGCGCCCAAACCGCCGAATACAAGAGCCGCCATTTTTATCGACTGCATTGAACTATCATAGCCCTGCACGCTGCCCATGATAGGCTTGTCGCTGTATTTAAGTTCATTGTAAGTCATGACGTTGTGTTTTATATCGTCCGCAACGTCGGTAGGTTCGCATGGTATGTAGCCTTGAATGTCTATATTCATATTCTGGCAGAGCTTGACGATTTTTATGAAATCATTGAGCGTGGCCGCACGCCGGCCATTGTCGAGGTCGAGAACGAATGGGGGGCCGGATGTGCCCGCAAACGCGATATGCCGAGTATCTACAGTCACGTTTTTCTTCGGGTCTCTGGCGTAAAGCGTGAAGGAAGACGGGACAGTCTTCAGGTTTTCTTCAACCAGCGAACGGGAGAAACGCGCCGTTTCTCCCTCTACTCTGGCCCCATGATGTGCCAGAATTTCCCTCGCCGGAGCATAATTGAACACGATACCGATATTTTCCATTATCTTCAACGATGTCTCGTGTATCCGCTCAATTTCGTTCTGGGTGAGAATCTGGTATCTTTGCAAGTAATTGTCCTCCTTATTTTATTTACGCCGAAATAGCACGCGTAAACGCCTATGAGATGGAATTCTCCGTGCGCGAAGTTCGGGATTTTCATCACGCCCCAGACCAGAGAGCTGATACCTTTGCGTCACAGATGAGCGATCTCGTCCTCGCGACCCACCTTTATTACATCACGAAGATAAGAGATACTGCGTTTGCAGGCGTCCATCTGCTTTTTTCCAGCTTCTTCGAGCGTGTCGTTTTCCATATCCCACTCTATTTCGAACGTTATCTTGTCGGTGAGGCACACCCTGCGGAAAAGCCCGACGATCTTAGGGATGTCCATGTCGCCGTCACCCACGGCGACTCCGTGGAAACGCGCCCCATATTGATCCCGCGTGAGCTTGTGATCGCACAGATGGTTGCAAATCGCCTGAGGCGCAAGCTTGTTTACGGCTTCTTCCGGGCCCTCAAGGACGCCAAAAGAGTTGACGGTATCCACGCAGACCTTGACGAGCGGGTGGCTGACGCTGTCAATCAGCCACAGCACCTCATCCGCGTATGTCTCGGTGTGGTTTTCTATCGCTATTGGCATGTTGTATTTTTCGATTACCGGGATCGCCGCCTTGATTTGGTCGTGGATATCGGCAAGCTGGCGCATCACGGACGGGTTGCGGCAACTTCCATAAAGGGGCTTGGGCCTGCGGATATCGAGGTTGAATTTGGCGATCTCGGCCCCAAGTTTATGCGCTGTGAGCACGCCGCTTTCGAAGGTTTCGTTCAACCGCGCATCGAATTCCTCATCCAGCGAACAGTTATACTCCAGATACAGCCCCCGCTCCTTCGCGGCCGATGCGACCTGAGCAAGCCGTGCATCATCCTTCGTCTCGAGGTCGCAGCCGGTGATATGCAAACCGTCAAGTCGGTTATCCTTTGCCCAATCCATGAGCTGAATGAGATTCATCGCCTTCGGATAGGGCTCGCTGACGCACCAATTCTGCCCAAAACCCCAAAGGTGAAGCGCATAACTGTGGATACCCAACCTCCACTTTTTCAAACCCATCACCGCCTTCGTCAATTTAGTCAAATATAGTGGCTCGTGTTTTTGCTTGATGCAACATTTTAGGGGAGGTTTTCATTTAATCAAGACCAGTTTCAATTTTTACACAAATGCGTAAAAATTTTTTCCATTTATCAAATTACATGCATCCCGCACAATTCAGCGCTATGATCATCTCGCCCGGGCGCGTGATTTCCGCCGTTCGATCGTTTGCAAGCGACAGTAAATTGCGTTACAGTAAAAAAACTTTTCGCAATTGGATAAAAACAGTTTATCGTCTTGTAATTTGCAAACGCATAAATATAATCGCCTCCATAAGCCGCCGCTTGAGAATTCCATGGCGCTGATAAATCATCTGATGGGGGTTAAAACAATGATCAAGGACAATTCGCCGAGAAGCAGCTTCGCCCAATCGACTCCTAATTTAAGGGTGTTGACGGATTCGCAGATCGAGGAAATTCACTATGCCGGGCTGGAAATCCTCACGGATATCGGCATGAAGCTCGAGTGTGAAACGGCAAGGGAGATGCTGCACGGCCACGGGGCATATGTGGAAGACATTGTCGTAAAGGTGCCCGTCAAGCTTGTGGAGCAGGCGTTGAAGAGCGTCCCCAGCAGCTTTACACTGCATACGAGGGAGGGCGAGGCGTTTCTCGGCGTGCAGGGATACAACGCTTACTACGGATGCAATCCCGACAATCCCCTGTACATCGACCCTTACACCGGAGAGACTCGCAAACCTACGAGCCTGGATGCCGCCAACATGGGGAAACTGATCGACTATCTGCCGAACATCGATTTTATAAACACGTGCAACTTCGCTTTCGACGTCCATGTTAATATCAGGGACAGAGTGAATATCCGTCAGTACATGTTTAACATGAGGAAGCCAATCTGTTTCAGTTGTAAGGATAATGATTCGCTGAAAGACATAATTGAAATGGGAGCCATCGCGGCTGGAAGCCACGAAAAATTACGCGCATATCCGTATTTGTTTCATATCGAGGAGCCCATCAGCCCGCTGATGCACGACGATATGGCGGTCCGGAACGTGATGACTTGCGCGGAGCACGAGGTCCCGCTGGTTTATTTCCCAATGACCATGGCAGGAACGACGGCTCCGGTCACGTTGGCGGGCTTGCTGGCCCAGTCACACGCGGAAATAATGTTCGGCCTGGTCATACATCAGCTCACAAATCCGGGGGCGCCGTTCGTGTATGGGGCTATACCGTCTATAATGGACTTGAAGACCATGAAGTTCTGCTACGGAGCGCCGGAAATGTGGCTCTGCGCTTCCGCTATTTCCGACATCGGGCACTACTTCAAGATACCGATCTGGGGCACGGCCGGGCCGACGGATTCGAAGTCCATAGACCCGCAGGCAGTTGCGGAGCTTTCGTACGGATTCCTGATGGCCGGGCTTTCCGGAGCCAACCTCATACACGACATAGGGCTCATGGATTCGGCCAATCTCTATTGCCCCGAAATATATGTGCTGAGCGACGAGCTGGTCTCAATGGTGAAGGTCATCACCAAGGGCATCGATGTGACGGAGGAAAATCTGGCCCTGCCGTCGATCAGAGAGTCTCTGGAGACAAGCAGTTTTATCAGTCAGAATCACACGCTGAATAACTTCAGAAAGATATGGCGTCCGGAATTTTTCGACCGCTCGCTTTCGAAGAAGACCGAGGAACTCGTCACGGACAAGCTGAACAGGAAGGTCAGGGACATCTTCGAGAACTACGTCCCTCGCGAGTTCGATCCGGACAAGAAACGCGCTATCCTCGATCTGGAAAAAAAGTGGATGATGTGACGAACGGAACCGATAATAACAATATCAGCGCGAAATTTGCCGCTTAGGAGGAGAGGACATGAGCGTACGGCATGTGATTGCGATCGATTCTCACGCGGGCGGCGAGCCGGCCAGGATAATAGTCGGCCCGCTGCTGTGGAAAAAATGCGAAAACATGACTCAGAAGAAGGAGTATTTCGAGGAAGCGTACGCCGCCCTGCGTAAGTCTCTCATCTTCGAACCAAGGGGACACGATAATATGTTCGGCGCCGTAATTTGCGAGGCGTGCGATGAGGCAGCCGATCTGGGCATTTTCTTTCTGGAATCCAACGAATGTCTGAATATGTGCGGGCACGGAACGATAGCCACGGTCACAGCTTTGATGGAATTGGGCATCATAGATGCCGGAGGTATGACGGAAAAAACGGTGAATCTGGACACCCCAGCAGGTCTGGTCGAGGCGCGAGCCGTAATTGAGGAGGGGCGAGCCGCGTCTGTGAGCTTTAAAAATGTCCCATCCTTTGTTTTTCACAGGGACTGCAGAGCTGAATTGCCGGGCTTCGGTGGATTTTGTTTTGACGTATCGTTCGGAGGCAACGTATTCGCGCAGCTGTCGATTGAACAATTTGGCCTCAGCGTTGAGCTGAAAAACAGCAAGCAACTCGCCGGCATGGGCACTGAAATCAGGAATATAGCGAACAAAGCGGTATTAGTGCGGCACCCCGCGAGGCCGATCAACTACATCGACCACGTGACCTTTTACGAGTACGACGAGAAAATGCGCCATTTGAAGCATTGCGTCGTAATGGGGCGCGAACAGATCGACCGCTCCCCATGCGGCACGGGGACAAGCGCGTTTCTGGCGCTGCTCTCCGCAAAGGGCCTGCTTGAAACAGGCGGAACGATAACATCCGAGAGCATCATCGGGACTCGCTTTCAGGGTAAGCTGCTCGAAAAAATCCAGTACTTCGGATATGAGGCGGTAATCCCGGAAGTGAGCGGGACTGGCTATGTGACCGGCATCCAACAATTCCTCATTGACAGCAGGGATCCCTTCAGGGAGGGATTCAGCCTCAATAAATAATTATAATAAGTGAAATCATCTGGATAAATTTTCCTAAATATGCGAATTGACGAGGCGTTTTGTGGGAGGGCGCGCCCATGACCGACATGGAAGCAATATGCGACAGGATCAAAAAAACGAGAAAACGACTCAATTTAACACTATCCAGCCTCGCGGAAAAAACGGGATTTTCTGTCTCGTACCTCAGCAAAGTGGAGAGAAATCAGGGAAACCTTTCTCTGGACGTTTTTTTGAAACTTTGTGCCGTTTTCGACATGGACATCGAGGAGTTTTTAAGCTTCTCAGCAGATGAAGACATAGTTCACGTGCGAAATGGCGAAAACAGGGTAATTTATCAGAAAGAAGGATTGTTGAAATACGAATTGATCACAAGCGGAAGCAAAAAGACCCTCAAGGGACTGCGCGTTACACTGTACCCGGGTAAGAAATACAAAATTTCCATGCCTCACACGACGGACGAGTTAGGGTACATTTTGGAAGGAGAAATGACATTCGTAATCATAGATAAAAACGAAAAAAACACGCAGTATCATTTAAAGAGCGGGGATTCATTTTATCTTTACGCGGGTTTGAAACACGCCTTAAAGTGTTGCGGTACGAAGCCCTGCGTGAGCGTGTGGAGTTACTCCTCCCCGCCCTGCTTCGCGCTGACCGATTACTTTCACTGAGCACTCGACATAACTTCCAACGAAGCGGCGATGCGAATACGCAAGAAGGATGTCATGCACGATGAATAATTACGAAGACGCAATAAAACTGTGGCGGCGCGCGTCACAGAAGAGAATCGAGCACGAGCGATGACCCGCTTCGATTGCACGTTCATAGGCGACTTGAATCCGGACATGATCCTTCGGGGAGATTCCGTGCCCGCGTTCGGCAGGGAGGTCTTTTGCGACGATTTTTACCTCACGCTCGGAGGCTCCGCGTCAATTTGTGCCGGAGCGTTCGCCGGCCTCGGGGCAAAAGCGTGTTTTTTCGGGCGCGCAGGCGACGATCATATGGGCACATACGCGATGAACGCGCTCGCCTCGTGCGGAGTCGATATTTCGGGAGTGACGGTCCGCAAAGGCTCGTACTCGCCAGTCACCGTCTCCCTGACATCCTCACAGGACAGGGCGCTCATCACCTACACCGGCACTTGCGGTTCGCTGGAGGAAGCGGATGTCCCGGTGTATGATATCCTGGCGCGGACGAGGCATATCCACATCGGCTCATTCTTCCTCCAGCATCACCTGGCCGATATGTTCATCCGCATATTCGAGGCCGCCCGCCGACGCAGAGTGACCACGTCGCTCGATGCCGGATGGGATCCGACCGGCGAATGGAGCGGGGCGGTCCTCGATCTGCTGCGTTTCACGGATATTTTCTTCCCGAACGAATCGGAGGCGCTCGCCATAACGCAGGAAAAATCCCCGGACGAGGCCTGTCGGCGTTTGGCGGAATATTGCCGCGTCTCGGCGGTAAAACTCGGATCGAGAGGTTCTATACTGGCGACGGGCTCGGAGCCGATCCTCGAATGCCCAATCTGCGACCTTGACGAAAAATATGAGGGCAAAGCGGGCAAAGATTTCACCGGCGCCGGAGACACGTATAACGCCGGTTTTATCTACGCGTTTCTCCAGGGCATGTCATATCCCGACTGCATGAGATACGGCAGTGCCGCGGCGGCGCTCCGCATTTCGGCGAACCGCAGGAAATGGCCTTTCGCTTCGTTGGACGAAGTTCGAGACGTCGTCGAATCGTGAGGACGCGAACAGGCAAAACCTCGGGCTCCGCCCGAACCCGTCTTGGAACCCAGTCCCCGGTACCCCTTATTAATAACGTGGGTGCTGGTCGTTTGCACCCTGCCGGGTTCGGGCAGAGCCCGAGGTTTTATCCCTTGTTTCAGAATTCCAAATCCTCTCGCTATTTTTACGCGCGCATAGTATAATATGTGCAACTAAGTTGCATATATTATAAGGAGGAGATGACTTGAACAACGCCATTTTCAAACTCGAAAGGCCCCAAAACGAACCGGCCAGGGACTATGCGCCCAGCAGCTCCGAAGCGGAATCTCTCATCGCCGAGATACGAAGGCAAAGCTCGATTGAGGTTGAAATCCCACTCATAATCGGCGGCAAGGAAATAAAGACCGGCAACACCGGCAAAGTCATCATGCCTCACGATCACGGCCACAAACTGGGAGTTTTCCACAAAGCGAGGAAAGAAGAGGTCGCCATGGCGATCGATGCGGCTCTCGGCGCACGCGCAAAATGGGCCGCTATGCCGTGGGACGACAGAGCGGCAATATCGCTCAAGGCAGCGGAACTGATCAGCACTAAATACAGGGATCTGCTGAACGCAGCCACCATTCTCGGACAGAGTAAGAATTTTTGGCAGGCCGAGATTGATTCCGCGTGCGAGGTGTGCGATTTTCTGAGGTTCAACTGCTACAACGCGTCGGAGCTTTTCAGCTTCATGCAGCCCGTTCAGTCGTACAAGACGTTCAACAGGGTTGAGCTGCGCCCGCTGGAGGGTTTCGTGTACGCGGTCACTCCGTTCAATTTCACGGCCATAGCCTGCAATCTCAACATGGCACCGGCAATACTGGGCAACGTCACCGTCTGGAAACCGGCGACCGCCTCGGTGCTGTCCAGCTACTACCTGATGAAAGTATATAAGGAGGCCGGACTCCCGGACGGCGTGATAAACTTCGTCCCCGGCGGCGGAGACGTCATCAGCGGCGTCGTCCTGGGACACGAATACTTCGCCGGACTGCATTTCACCGGTTCGAACGACACTTTCAACGCCCTGTGGCGGCAGATATCCGAGAATCTCCCAAAATACCGCTCCTATCCCCGCATCGTGGGCGAGACCGGAGGGAAGGATTTCATCTTCGCCCACCGTTCGGCGGACACTGACCAGCTTTCGACCGCCATCGTCCTCGGGGCTTTCGAATACCAGGGGCAGAAATGCTCCGCTTCATCGCGCAGTTATATCCCCAAATCAATTTGGCCCGAGACGCTCCGAAAAATCGAAGAGCGCGTCGGCAAAATTCGCTCCGGTGATCCGACCGATCCCAAAACGCTGGTCGGCGCTGTGATAGACGAAAAGTCATTCGATTCCATCACGCCATACATCGAAGCCGCTAAAAAATCCCCCGACGCCGAAGTGATAATAGGCGGAGGGAGCGATAAGAGCAAGGGATACTTCATCGAACCCACCGTCATTCTCTGCAAGGACCCGAAATACGCCACCATGGAGACCGAACTTTTCGGTCCCGTGATGAGCGTATACGTCTACGACGACGACAAGTTCGATGAGACGCTTAAAATATGCGATGAAACGTCCGTATACGGATTAACCGGCTCGATCTTCGCCAAAGACAAGGACGCTATCGTCAAGGCAACGGAGACGCTCAAATACGCCGCCGGCAATTTCTACATAAACGACAAGACGACTGGAGCCATGGTGGGACAGCAGCCCTTCGGAGGCTCCAGGGCGTCCGGCACCAACGACAAAGTGGGAAGCGCATTCAACCTGATAAGGTGGCTCAACCCAAGGTCGGTCAAGGACAACTATTCGCCTCCTGCGGACGTAAGTTTCCCCCACATGGGGTAATTTGATTACTCGGCACTTCCGAGCCGAGAGTGTTTTTCCAATATTTTACGATACAGGCAAAAGAATCTCCCGAGGCGGAACTAACGCGCTTCGGGAGATTCTTTTGCTTATGGATATTCATCTGAGCAAAGCGAGCTGTTCCCGCAACCCCAAATTTTTGTTTTTTTATTGGTGAAGTGTGTCCGCAAGGT
>JAITRO010000172.1 GCA_031288335.1 Synergistaceae bacterium
CTGCGGCGCATTACCGGAATCGGCCTGGCGGCCGCCGAGTATCCGATGGACATCACGCAGAACAACGATGTTTTCGTGGAGGTCTCGGGGCTGCTCAAGGCGCTGGCCGTGAACCTGATGAAGACGGCGAACGACCTGCGCCTCATGAACTCGGGCCCGCGCGGAGGGCTGGGCGAGATACGACTGGCCGACATGCAGGCCGGAAGCACGATAATGCCGGGCAAGGTGAATCCGGTCATCCCTGAAATGACCATGCAATGCGCGATGAAAGCGATAGCCGGAGACACGGCCGTCACAATCGCAGCCGCTCACGGAGAATTTGAGCTGAACGCCTTCCTGCCCCTGATAGCCGACACCATACTTGAAAACCTGGAGTTGCTGGAACGCGCCGTGACGATTTTCCGCACAAACTGCATCGACACGCTCTCCGCCAACGCGGCGAGATGCGCGGAGATACTTGACCGTTCATACGCGTTCGCGGCATCTTATGTCCCCATTCTGGGCTACGACACGGTGGACGGAATCATAGCGAACACCGGCGGCGACCCCGCGCGCGTGAAACGCGCACTTGACGGGGCGGTTGAAAAACAGTATATCAGGCATTCAGGCGCAAATTGCCGTTAATTATTTCCGTGAACCTCGTGAAAAGCGCCCTCGCATGGGCGTGGTATTTGAACATCCGCTCGGGGTGCCACTGGACCCCTATAGTGAAGGGATGCGCGGCGCTGTTGCCCGGTTCCGGTTCTATGGCCTCTATTATGCCGTCTCCGGCGAAGGCGGATGCTTTGAAACCGCGCGCGACATCTTTCACGGCCTGATGGTGGAACGAGTTTACTCCGATATGAACTCTGCCGCCGGAGTCTCTCCGCGGTTTATCCTCTTCTGTAAGGGCTTCCGAAATTATGTTCTCCAGGATGGAATCCCTCTCTATTGTCACGCCGTGCACTGCGGAATACGAAGGCGCTTTCTGTCTGTGAGCAAGCACGTGTTTGTCCGCATTCTGGCGCTCGATGTCCTGATAAAGCGTCCCGCCCATCGCCACGTTCAACAACTGAACGCCGCGGCAGATTCCGAACACCGGTTTTTTCATCTCCGCCGCAGTACTGACGAGCGCTATCTCGAACAGGTCGCGTTCCTCCGTGAAGCTGCCGTTGAAGGGCATATTGTCCTCGCCGTATATCTGTGCGTCGACATCGTCGCCGCCGGACAGGAGCAAGCCATCCACACATTCCATCGCGCGTCTTGCGAGCGATTCATACTCGCCTTTGAGCGATATGTCTGGAAGCGGGATTATAAAAGGCAGACATCCGGCCTCGTACACCGCGTCCACGTAGCTGTCGTAAATATTTTGCACTCCTGGAGAGTCGTCGTCGACGTTCGCGCCGATTCCTACAATTGGGTATTCCACGCCATTCCTCATCGCCTTCCGTTGCGTCTAATTTTCATCGAGCGCCTCGTATTCGTAGAAATCCGGGATGCAGTAGGCCATCCCGCTCTCGGGATCCGGGGCTTCCGCCGCTATTTTATGGCGCGAATCGCAAACCAAGCAGGGTTTGCCGCCGTCCTTTCTGTAAAGGCATACGTCGCGCCCGTTGATTATGACGATCTGCACCGGGTTGAAATCATCCCCGAAGTATACCTTTTTGTCCTCGCGGTTGATATTATAACAGACGCCTTCATAGACCGGATATAAAACGCCGTCGTCGTACCGCGCCCTGGCTCCCGCGAACTCGAGTTTTTCCACATATACAGGCTGTATGAAAAATTCCTTGAACCCGGCGCGCGCCCTTCGTATCTCTAACAGTTTATTATCAAAATGCAACATATCAGAGTCTCCCAGGATACAAGAGCCCGACATTATCACTTTCTTCTCCGGTGCGGCCTCGTCTCCCGAAAGGGTGAAGATCCTGTACCGGTAATTTCCGTTAAACAGGCCGCATTTCCGTGATATCACCGAATCCCCCGCCCTGACGACGTAGGACTCGCCGACCTTCCCTTTAAAAGAGTACTCCAGCCTCCCGTCCCGCGGTCCCACGAAAGCCCAATGGTTCTTCAAAGAGAGCACACCGTCGCGTATCTCGAATCTCGGGGTTTCATCGAATCTTTCTTTGAGACATATCGAGAACAGCTCCGCGCCGCAATTGTCGTCCGCGCTTTCGATGAGCAATTCGGCCTGAACGATTTCCTCGTCTCGCCCGAATTCCGCCGCCCGCATGGATTCGCCCAGATTGAAAACGACAAGCCCGCTCTCCTTTGCGGCGCCTTCTACTATATTGTGGCCTAACTTCAACTTACACGCGGCTTCGTCGGGACAGACGACCTCCAGTCTGGTTTCCGGAGGTATCGACGCGTGCCATTGCCTTGTGCGACGTTTTTTACCGGTTTTGCCGGTTTTGTCGATGTCCCCCAACGACGGAACCGTGCGCCAAAAGACAAGGGGAACTTTGATTTTGAGTTCTCCGTCCTCGAACGGCACGACCACGTACTCTCCGTCACCGAGAGGCCATTCGATCCGCCGGGAATTCGCATCTATCGCGACCATCCCGCCGTTGGCGTCCTCGAAGTAATACGGTCTGTCGAACGCAATACCGAGTCCTTCGATGAGACAACAGCATATCCGCAATACTTCTTCCCCGTCTCTGTCCGCGTCCGTAACGGCGGCATCGAAAATTCCGTCATCGCACAGGTCGGGCGTCACCTTGACCGCACACTCCGCCATGCCTTCGAAATTTCGGACGACGCATTTCCTGAAGGGAATTTCGCTTCCGCCCAGTTTGAACGCGTATCTGCTGAGATCATGCCGCTCGGGGACGCGGACTATCACGCGGAATCTCTCCGTGTAGACGCTGTACTCGTTTCCTCTCCGCAAAAATGCCGCCCCGCGGCACGGTTCGGCGGAGATCACTACGCCTAGTGAAGCGTTCTCCGGACCGGCGTGGATCAGGCGGCCATCCACCGCGACGCTGTACTTTCTCCCGAACTTCACGGCCCGCATCTGTCCGGACGAGGCCGGCACGACCCTGTCATCCGCCGATTCGTCGAAAGACAGGCGCTTGTCAATCGAGGAAAATACGCTGTAAAGACCGTTTCGCACACTTTGAGGCGGTATCTCGTCGTTCCCGCGAAACACGATTATATCTCTGTAAAGAGACGTCTCCGAATCGTAGACGGTTTTTCCGCCGGCGGAGATAATCGCTTTTATCATCAAATCCCTCGACGACTCAAACCGTGACAGACCGGAGAGCGCGATTCGCTTTTCCTCTATGGTGCGCGCGAATTCGTCACCGTAAACGCGGAGATCCTCGAAATGGCGGGAGTCGCCGCACATTATCCCGACCCTCGCGTCCATGCCCGGCGACTCGGCGTCCAGCCTCACGGGCGGAATTACGAGATCGACAGAATTTGTATTGGCGGCCTCGTAACGCGGCCTGATTTCGCCGTATGTCACCGCAGGCAGAAATTTCAGGCCGGGGCGCCGCGCATCGCGCGCGATTTCGAGCGACGCCTTTTGTCCGCTCCACGTGTTCAGGAGTTCGTCGAGATACGTGGCGTTTTCGAATCTCGATCCGGAGGCGAGTTCCTCCATCTTCATCAGTATTTCTTCGACGAATTTCCTGAAAAATTTCGGCCTTTTCACGATTATGGCCGCCAGTCCGGCGTTTATTCCGGAATACTTCCCCTTGAGGCGGACGTTCCAAGGTTCGCCGCTTTCGCCGAACCGATGCCGCAGTTCCGAGGCCATCACGCCCACGGCGGAGTCTCCCTTTATGACGCGGCATCGCAAGTTTTCCAGGTAAAACTCGAACAAAAAATCGAACAGCGAATACATGCTGCTTGCTGCTAGCGCGTGAGCCATTATAGTGACGTAAAATTCCTTCTTGTTGGTCTTTCGGTCGTGCGAAAAAAATCTGTGGTGCGACTTCATGGTCTCGAAAACAGCGTTGCACATCGTGCCGTAAAGAGCTTCACGGGTGTCCTTCTCGAATCCCAACCGGCGTCCGATGAAATTCCAAAATAATTTCTCGTCGTCGGATGTCCAGTGTTTGGCAATATCGATGAGGGTCACGGACAGCAGCATTTTCTCGTAACTGTTCGGCAGGTATCCGTTGTGAGAGTTTATCAGGATTTTTCCCGACATGCGCACCAGGTCGTTGCGCACTCCCGGCGGAATTCGCTCCATGCCAATCAGGGGGTTTCGCGAGATCATATTTGGCAGGAATACCTTGAGATCGTTTTCGTTGCCGTGCAGGACGTGTCCCACCCGCATGTCATCCTCGCCCTGTGCCGCGGCGGCAAGCGCGGCGAGCGAGATAAAGGGTTCGGCGGCGGCTATTTCAATAATTCCGCGCCGCTCCGGCTCGGCGAGACATTGCGGAATATCGCGTGAAAGCCCGGCGCCAGGCAGGATATAGAGATTCGGCTCGTAAGTCTCGGGACGCGGTTTCACGGCGTAAAGCGCCGGGCCGGGCCCCAGTTCGAAAGCGCACTCCGAGGCATAATTCGAAACGCCGCCGATGTCCGGATCGAAATCGAGTTCAAACTTGAGATACGCGTCCCCTTTCCCGTCGGAGTGTTCCTCGTCGGCGGAAATTTCGTCCGTGCCGAACGCGGCCTCGGTCTCGGACAAAATTTCAATTTCCGACGGAATCTCATCGAGTTCGCTGACGGGCGGCACGACTGGTTCGAATATCGGTTCGGACTCCTGTTTGTGTCCGGGAAATGCCGATCCCGGCTGAATTTCGCTCCCGCTTTTTCCAATGACCGCGCCGTCGAGGATATTCTGCCAGTTTATGCCGGAGTTCTGCCGCAATACCGACAGGAAGCCCGTGAACAATTTTACGGCATCTCTCGGGTTCTTGTAAAAATCCTCCCCCAATGACCACGCGCATAGATTCATGAAGGATTGAATGGCCTCGTCGGGAATGAGATATTTGGATTTGTCCCCCATGGCGAAAATTTCCCGTATGTTTTCAAAGAGCAGATAGAGGTCCTCTGGCGTGAATTCGCCGAGCCTGATCACCGGCGTCGACAAATCCTTCAACCCGTTGCGCGCGAAAGGATTGGGAGCGAGGCGGCTTGCCAGAGCCCCGTGTCCCATGAGGCCGTTCTTTGGGTCGTCGAGAAAGAAATTCGCTCCGGCGAAAATGAAGCCGATTCCCGAAGCTCTGCCCTGGAGACAGTCGTTCAAAATTTGAAGTATTACCTCATAATTGCCGTCTCTTGTCGCGTGGTTCGACAAGCCCTGCGCGAGCAGCCCCATCTCGTCCATCATCACCAGCAGGCCGGAAAAGCCGGCCAGTCTGACGAAAACGGCCCAAATTTTCAGGTAATCGTAGATGTCCTTGTCGTTGATGAAGGATTCGACCGCCAGTTCGGCCTTGGCCTCGGTGATTTTGCCGAAACCTCCCGAGAGCCACTTTTGGGCGGCGCGCGACGTTTTTTCGTTGCCCGACAACACGGATTTGCAGTACTGCGCCGCGACCGAGATGAAATTAAAACCGCCCGCCATATTCTGAAGCGGACTCAGTTCCTCGCGCACCGCAGCGTCCACGTCGAAACCTTCGGGGCGCTGTGAAGCGATATCCCGCGCCCATTTTTCCATGACGTTGTCGAAGGCCGCGCCGTCCGGCCTGGCTTCTATTGACATATGATATACCAACTCCGCGTAAAGAGCCCTTGCGTAACCAGTCGTCGAGGCGAGACGTCTTTTCATGGCGATGTCCGCTTGCATCACCACAAATTTTTTAGCCATGGCGACAGACTTTGTGAGATTGAGGAAGAAACTCTTTCCCGCGCCGAAATTGCCTACGACGAAACGCGCCGCCGCGCCGCCCTCTTCGATGCGTTCCAGGTCGCCTAGAATGGCGAGTATCTCGTCCTTGCGGTCGACCTGTATGTGATGCAGGCCTATTGTCGGGATCACGCCGGCGGCGAGTGATTTTATCACGGCGTCCCGCTCATGTGCCTTTATTTTGTAAGAAACCACAGGTCACTCTCCGTTTGCAAATATTTCGGACAATATAACACCTACAGATTCAGTCTCCTTTTTCTTTGCGGCCACGACGCTGAAATTCAGACTTATCGCCGGTCCGCGCCGCAAACGCGGCTCTTCGCCTTTCGGCGCGAACACGCGTTTCACCTCTATCACGCCGGATTCGGAATAACGGCGTTTTATCATCAATTGGTACAGTTCCCTTTCGTCAATCTCGACGGCGGCGTAAAGTTTTTTCAGCGCGATTATCTTGCCGCTCTCTATCGGCCCCGCCGCGCCTACCGTAGTCATCATGCGCGTTATTTCGCGGCATTCGTCCGGCGGGAAACGCCTCGACAACGTATTCGCGACCCTGCTTATGTCTGGAGCATACATGCAAGACAACTCTTTGAGAGCCGTCAACGCACGGATTTCCAGCTCAGTAAATATGAAATTCCGCTCCAGGATGTAGGACAGCTGTCTTATTTCCGACGGTTCGCAATATCCGTTTCCCATGGCTATCGCCATGCCGAGTTCAAGAAGGAGGTGGGCGTCGGCGAACGACGGCGAAAGTGCCTCGCCGGGCTCGTCCTCTACCAGTGTGATCGGGTCGTCTCCCGATATTTCGGCATATTCAGGGATGATATAAGGAATTACAAGATAACCGGCTCTTTTTGCGGCGTTGTAAATCCCGCGTTTCAAAAGCGTCGTGATGACGCATGTTTCCGAGCGTATACCGAGCAGGTTTCCCAGTTGCGTTACGGAAAGGACTGTCATCGGCTTCACATAAATCCCCCTCGTTCTTTCTCGATCATCGGCGCCGCCGCCGACGATGGGAGCTTCGCTTTTATCCGGCCGATTGTATCAGCATCCTTACAGTTCAAATTTCTTTTCAGCTTTCTTGTCCGCGATAAATCTATCCGCAGAGATTTTACCACCCGCGAACATACCATGCAAATTCTCTTGGTTTTTCAGTATAAATTCCATGCGCCTCTTACTGTTTAAATTTACTTTGGGAATATCCCTTATTCCTCAATCATTCACGCCGGCGACATTCAGCCAACGGCTACTTTCCCGTCACGTGCCGCAATGGCCTTTGCAAGAATAAATTGCGAGCCTGTCATCAATAATTTGCAACATAATGCGATTGATCCCATCAACCCTGGAGCTCCGCCATCCCGGCAAATCTCCCCTCAGCGGTTCCGGTTTTCCAATACCGCTATATCAGTTGCGTTCAATATCCTTGAGCAACAGATTAATTTTCCGCAAAGTCTTTTTGTCTTGTATCCGCTAAAATTCATAATCCATCCAAGCTGTTTCATGCCATAACTTACGCATCCTCCGCCTCGATCAACTTATGCACAGACATGTTACACCCTGCCTCCGCGTTGGCTTTGACCTGTCGCAGATGCGTTATATTGCTTTCGTTGTAAAACGGATCGGCGTCGGCAGCCTCAAAAGGCAGCTTGCGTTCCCGAAGTGCCGCGCGGCCGGACATATTTCGCTAATAAAAAAACAAAAATTTGGGCTGTGCCCGCAGCCCAAATTTTTGTTTTTTTATTGATGAAGTGTATCCGTAAGGTATTAATAGATTGATGTCAGCATTTTTCCTCGCAAATTACAACATGGGGTTTGAGGATAATTTTGGGGGATATAGAATCTAATAATAAATTTTTATTATATTATGTATCCTTATATTGGATTCACCGTAAAATAAATTACGTAAAAATGCCAATTTATTTTTTAAATGTGCGCATTAGTATCTGTTCACTGGTGCGAAACATATTTACACATTCGCATATGACTTAAAAATCTGAGGAGGGTTTTTATGACGGCGAAATTCAATATAACGCCCAACGAGGTTTTTCCCGCTATCGAAAAGTACATGCTGCGCGACGGCTACGACATTGTCGTCGACATGGAGAGATCGAAGGGCAGCCATGTCGTTGACGCGAAAACGGGCGGCGATTGGCTCGATTTCTACACGTTTTTCGCCTCGTCGCCCTTTGGAATGAACCATCCGGCACTCACAACCGACGCGTTTAAGGAAAAAATATTCCGCGCCGCCATCAACAAGGTGGCGAATTCCGACATCTACACGCTCGAAATGGGAGAGTTCGTCAAGACGTTCGGGGAAGTGGCCCGCCCGGAAGGGTTCGAGCATCTGTTCCTGGTTGACTACGGCACGCTCGCGGTCGAAAACGCCTTCAAGGTGGCCATGGACTGGAAGGTTCAGAAATTGGCCGCGCGCGGAAAAATCACGCCGGGCGAAGCGATGTCGGGAGCGAAAGGTACCAAGATAATCCACTTCAACGAGGCGTTCCACGGACGCGGCGGTTACACGCTCTCGGTCACCAACACGGCCGACCCCAACAAACACCAGCGCTTCGCGAAGTTCCGCGACTGGCCCAGGATAATCAATCCCAAGATCACATTCCCCCTCGAAAAAAATATCTGCGTCGTCGAATGGCTTGAGGAACAGGCCGTAAAACAAATTAAAAACGCCATCGCAAACGATCCGGACGGGCATTGCGCCATCATCATAGAGACGATCCAGGGGGAGGGAGGGGACAACCACTTCCGCACCGAGTTCTTCAAAAAATTGAAGGACATCTGCGACGCAAACGAGATGATGCTGATCTTCGACGAAGTGCAGTGCGGCATGGGTATCAGCGGCAAGATGTGGGCATGGCAGTATCACGTCGTGCCGGACATCTTCGCGTTCGGCAAGAAAGCCCAGATCTGCGGCATTATGGCCGGCCCGAAAGTCGACGAGGTGGAACAGAACTGCTTCAAGATATCGAGCCGCATCAACTCGACTTGGGGCGGCAACCTCGCCGACATGGTGCGCGCGTCCAAATACCTCGAGATTTACCGCGACGAACAAATTCTCGACTACGTCTCCGACACGGCCGGTCCGGCCCTGCTCGACGGACTTCATGCCCTGGAATCCGAGTTTCCCGAATTCATCGGCAATGTCAGGGGTAAAGGGCTGATGTGCGCTTACGACATCAAAACCCCGGAACTGCGCTCGAAATTCCTTGCGGAGTGCGCAAAACGCCGTATGTTGATACTTCCCTGCGGCACGCGCACGGTGCGTTTTCGTCCGGCGCTCAACGTGCCTATGGAGGACATCCGGCTCGGCATCGAGGTATCCCGCGCGGCGGCACGCGCGGCGTTCAAATAAACGCGAAATCGCCGGCAGCCGTGTGCCGGCGATAAATTTTTGGAGAATGTCATAGGGAGGCGCAGACATGAACTCGATAATCGAGGCGATAATATCGTTCTCAAACTGGATATGGGGCGTCCCGATGCTCGTGATACTCCTCGGCGGCGGCATTTTTATGACGGTGAGGCTGGGATTCTTCCAGTTCAGGCATTTTCCGTTCATATGCGGGCAGACGTTCGGGCGTATGTTCGGGAAGCCCAGCGGCGACGGCACCATCTCTCCATTTGGGGCGGCGACCGCGGCCCTGGCTTCCACGATAGGAGCGGCCAACATCGTCGGAGTGGCGGTCGCGATAGCGTTCGGCGGCCCAGGCGCGGTGTTTTGGATGTGGATCACGGCGCTCATGGGGTGCGCCATGAAATACAGCGAGATAATTCTCGGCATCAAATACCGCGCGAAGAACGAGGAAGGCGAATACGTGGGCGGCCCGATGTACTACCTCACCTACGGGCTGAAAAACAAATCCATGGGAAAAGTCCTGGGAACCCTCTTCGCGTTCTTCCTCATGCTGGAGCTTGCCGGTTCTATAGCCACGCAGACTGTATCGCTGGTGCAGACGGCTGAAACGATCAGCATCCATAAATACGTCAGCGGCGTCGTGCTGGTCGTGCTGGTTTCGCTGGTCGTGTTCGGAGGAATAAAACGCATCTCAACCGTGACCGAAAAACTGGTGCCCTTCATGGCGATAGTCTACATGGGCATCGCGCTTGTGATAGTCATCATGAACATCAAGCACGTCCCGGCGGCGATAACGCACATATTCATGAACGCATTCACGGCCACGGCGGCCGAGGGGGGATTCGCCGGAGCGGCGATAGCGGCCGGCATAAGGTGGGGCGTCGCCCGCGGATGCTACTCGAACGAAGCCGGAATGGGCACGGCGCCGCTGGCGCACTCGGCCGCCATCACCGACCATCCCGCCCGTCAGGCCATGTGGGGCGTATTCGAGATAATCGTTGATACCCTGTTTGTGTGCAGCGCGACCGCTTTTATAGTGATAGTCACCGACATATGGAAGGAGCTTCCCGCGAATCAGGCCGCGTCAATGCCGGCCCGCGCCTTTCAGATGCTGCTCGGTGACAGGCTCGGCGGGGGCATAATCACCATGTGCATACTGATGTTCGTGTACTCGACGATAATGGTACTGGTTTTCTACGGAGAAAAACAGGTCGAGTTCCTGTTCGGGACAAAGGCCGCCAAAGTCATGCGCGTCGCCTACGTCGCGTCGATAGGCGCCGGCGTAGTGGGAGGGCTGGAGTTCCTCTACCAGTTCGTCGACGTCCTGCTCGCCGCGATAATCATTCCGAACGTGATAGGCGTCTGCGCGATGTCCGGGCAGGTGAAGGAGATAAAAGACGACTTCTTCAGCAACCCAAAATTCTATCCCCCCTGCCGCAAACTCCATATACTGAACTGAAACTAAAAAATTAAAAGCTCGGGGCTCTGCCCCGAACCTCGCCGGGGAGCCAGTTCCCCGGTCCCCTTTTTATTAATGAGGGCGCAGGGAGCTTGCTCCCTGCCGGGTTCGGGCGGAGCCCGAGGTTTTTATCTACGGCGCTTTTACTCTATTTTTTGTATTTCAGTCACGCGTCCGCACAATTTTTCCAGTTCTTTTTTTTGCGTTGTGAAGACCAATATTGCCTTGCCGCGCTTTGCCAGTTCTGTGATGAGGGCGTAAATTTCCGATTTCGCGGACTCGTCCGTGCCGCGCGACGGCTCGTCGAAGATCACCGTGTCGACGTCTATGAACATGAGGTCGGCAGGAGAAAGGCCGCCGTAAATTTCGGACGGCGCGAATATTTCCGACGACGCCGCCAAGGTCTCCTCCACCGGATTGGAACGTCTGCCGAAGCCCAGCACGCCCGAAAAAAAAGATTCCCCTCCCACCCAGATCGGGGTGTGTTCGACTCTCGCGTAGGCGGTGTTCTTTCGAACGGTGAGATAAAGCGCGGAACCCCGCAGTTTTCTCTCTTCGTGCGAAAGCCCTACGCGGTGCCTCACGGCCCCTCCGGGAGGCGGCATTCGCACGGAGAAGCCGAATATGCCGACATCCCCGCTTGTCCTTGGATCGACGCCGAACAATGCCCTTATCACGCCTGTCTTTGCCGCTCCGTCCGGAATTTCCGCCCCCGTTATCTCACCGCCGCGAAACGACAACCCCAGCGATGGGACTTCGCGCGCGACAGAACCGAGCAACGCCTCGCGCGTCGGAATTTCGGCGGCCGATTCGCCTGCCAGCACCACGAGTTCGCCGGGCTGGAGCGCCGACGCCTCGACCGTCGAAAATTTCCTGCCGTTTCTGAGCACCGTGACACGATCGCACATGGATAGAAGAAATTCCGGGTCGTGCGAGACGACTATCGTAGTGACGCCCTTTTCTTTCAGCATCCGCAAGACGCCGCGCAATTTCTCAACGCCCGGGCGGCCCAACCCTTCCTCAGCCTCGTCAAATATCGCCACGTGCTCTCCAAGCAATACGACCCTAGCTATCTCGACCAATTTAACGTCGTTTTCATGCAAAGAACCAATCCGAGCTTCCGCAGAGATATTCCCCAGGCCGATTTTACTCAGAAAAATGGCTGCGGCCTCGTTGACTCGCCGGTCGCTTATGACGCCGAACATGGATCGCGGCTCCCGTCCCAGCATAATGGTCTGAGCGACCGTCATTCCGCTTATGATTTGCCTCTCCTGATAGACTATGCCGATTCCGGCGGCCAGGGAAGCGGCTATATCTCCCGTCCTAAGCGCGGCTCCGCCCAGCCGCACGCCGCCGGAGTCGGGAATCGTGATTCCCGCCAGTATATGCGCGATCGTGGACTTCCCTGAGCCGTTAGCACCGGCGAGACCATGAATTTCGCCCGCCTCGGCATTAAAATCGACACCGTCGAGCGCCCTTATTCCTCCAAAGGACTTGCTTATGCCGCTCATTTCGAGAAAACTCATCCGTCTTTTCACTCCAACTGAAAAAACACCCTTTTGAACCCTATTGCCCGCAAAATTATTATGAGGCAAAAGAGCGGAAAATTCCAGATCAATATCAACAAGGACACGACATTCACGCCAATGGAAGGGGCGCGGAATTTGATATAATATAAAGCCATGTTAAATTTAAACACGCGAGTTGGGAGGATTCAATCGTGAACGAGACAGACAGCAAATATGAATTTCAAAGCGAGGCGAAGCAGGTCCTGGACCTGATGATTCACTCGGTATATTCCAACCCTGACATTTTTTTGAGGGAATTGATCTCCAATGCTTCGGATGCGTTGGATAAACTGCGGATAGCATCGTTGAGCGACGAGTCGCTCGATTTCCGGCAGGATGAGGCCAAAATCACGGTGAGGCTCGATCCCGAGGCAAAGACGATCTCCGTTTCCGACAACGGCATGGGCATGTCGCGCGATGATCTCGTCGCTTTTTTGGGGACGATCGCTAAAAGCGGCACCAGGGAATTCATAAACGCGATGCGGGAAGCCAGGGGAAACGGAGACCTAATAGGCCAGTTCGGGGTTGGGTTTTACTCCAGCTTCATAGTGGCGAACCGCGTGACCGTCGATTCGCGCAAGGCCGGAAGCGACGAATCCTGGCTATGGGACTCGGCCGGCGACGGAACTTTTACGGTATCACCCGGGACGAGGACGAGCCGGGGCACCGACGTGACGTTGTATGTCAGGGAACCGGAAAAAGATGACGACGAAGCGCCGGAGGCGGCCAAAAACTACCTGTTGCGCTGGACGCTGCGCGAGATAATCAAAAAATACTCCGACTTCGTCTCTTATCCGATATACCTCGAGGACACAAGCGAGAAGGAGACGGAGGACAAGGACGCGAAGCCGGAGCCGGTGAACTCCATGAAAGCGCTCTGGATCCGCGCTGAATCGTCTGTCGCCGACGATGAGTACAACGAGTTCTACAAGCACGTCTCCCACGACTGGGAGAACCCCATGGAGCGCATAGTCTACAAGGCCGAGGGCACGAACGAATTTTACGCGCTGCTCTTCATCCCGTCGCGCCCGCCCTTCGACCTCTTTTATCGCGACGGCAAACACGGGATAGAGCTGTACATCCGCAGGGTGTTCATCATGAACGACTGCCGCGACCTGATGCCGGAGTACCTGCGTTTCGTCCGCGGCGTCGTCGACTCGGAAGACCTGCCGCTCAACGTATCGCGCGAGATATTGCAGCAGGACTCGCTCACCGCGCTGATAAAACGCGGGCTGGTCCGAAAAGTCCTCGACGCGCTCAAAAAGATGAAGTCCGACAAGCCCGAGGAATACAA
>JAITRO010000195.1 GCA_031288335.1 Synergistaceae bacterium
TCTCCGCTCGGGCGCGTCGTGTCGGACACCTCAAAACGCATTTCATCGGACGATAAAAGACCTTTATCGCCGACCTGCCCGCCGCGTTCGGCGTAAAACGGCGTGCGCGAAAGCGCCACGAGCGCTTCCTCTCCCTCGCCGGCTTCCCGCTTCAACTTGCCGTCCGCCACTATCGCCACGACCTCCGCGCTCACATTGTCCGCGTCGTAGCCGTCGAACCGGGTGGCGCCGTATTTGTCGGCGAGTTCGGTAAAGACGTTTTTCGTCATCGCCGCGGTCGCCTGTTTGCTCGACGCGCGCGCGCGCTCCCTTTGACGCTCCATCTCCCTGTCGAAATCGGCGCGCACGACCGAGACGCCTGCTTCGGAGGCGATCTCCTCGGTCAGCTCCAGCGGGAAACCGTATGTGTCGTAGAGCTGGAACGCCAATTCGCCCGAGAAAGTGCCGGAGCCGGAGCGTTTCAGCTTTGCTATCTCGCCGTCGAGGATTTCCATACCCTGAGCTAGCGCCTGCAGAAAGCGTTCTTCTTCGAGTGAGATGATCTGTTCTATGGCGGATTTTTGCTCGATCAGTTCTCTGTACTCGCCGCCCATTATCTCGTTCACCACCGGCAGCAAGCCGGCCAGGAAGGGGCGTTCGACGCCGATTATCCTGCCGTATCTCACGCTTCGGCGAATCAGACGCCGCAGGACGTAGCCCGGCCCGTCGTTCGACGGCAGCACCCCGTCGGCTATCATGAACGCAGACGCCCTCAAGTGATCGGATATGACGCGCACGGACAGGTCTCCCTTGTCCGAATCCCCGTATTTTATCCCGGCCAGCCCGCACGCGCGGTCGATCACCGGCCTGAAAAGATCCGTCTCGAAGTCGCCATTGACGCGCTGAACCACGGACGCAAGCCGTTCGAGCCCCATGCCTGTGTCGATGTTTTTCTTCGGCAGAGGCGTCAGGACGCCCATGTCGTCGCGCGAAAACTGCATGAACACCAGGTTCCATATTTCGAGATACCTGTCGCACGAACACCCGACCCCGCAATCGGGCTTCCCGCAGGAAAACTCCGGCCCCTGATCATAGATCAGCTCCGAGCATGGCCCGCAGGGGCCGGTGGGGCCGGCGGCCCAAAAGTTGTCGTCCTCTCCGAGGCGTATTATCCGCTCGCCGGGCAGGCCCACGAGGGACTTCCAGAAACCGTGGGCCTCGTCGTCGTCCAGATATATCGTGGCGTACATGCGGTCTGGATCGAGCCCTATATGCTTCGTCAGAAAAGTCCATGCCCAGGGGATTATCTCTTTCTTAAAATAGTCGCCGAAGCTGAAATTGCCCAGCATCTCGAAGAACGTGTGATGCCGTGCCGTATGTCCGACGTTTTCTATATCGTTCGTCCTGATGCATTTTTGGGAGGTGACGGCCCTGGTTACCTCGGGAGTGCGCAGCCCCAGAAAATAAGGTTTAAACGGCACCATTCCGGCCACGGTAAACATGAGGGTGGGGTCGTCTGGAACGAGAGGAAAACTGGGATACCTCCTGCACCCCTTCTCCTCGAAATAAGTCAGGAACATCTCGCGAAGTTCGTTCGCACTTCTCCGTTTCATCCTGTCCACGCCCGCCATCCCAACGTTTTTTTCAAAATTCCCTGCGTTCTTTGATGCGGGCCGCTTTGCCGCTAAGCTTGCGGAGATAATATAACTTGGCCCGTTTTACCTTCCCCAATCTCGTCACCTCTATCTTGTCGATGCTGGGGCAATGGACGGGAAAAATTCTCTCCACGCCGATGCCGCCCGACATCTTGCGCACAATGAAGTTCTCGCGCAGGCCGCCGTGGGTGCGTCCTATGACAACGCCCTCGAATATCTGTATCCTCTCGCGATTGCCCTCTTTTACCTTTACGTGGACTTTCACCGTATCTCCGGCGCGGAACTCCGGCACGCCGCTTTCCTTTCGGAAACTTTTTTCGACCAAAGCTATTCTCGGATCGATCATATCTTAATCCGCTCCTTTCCAAATGATCATCTGAAACCAAAAAACCTGTCAAGCGTAATGCTGACCGCACTCCTGACCGAGAGGTGATTGTATATCTGCCCCCCCGATATCGGCGACATAACGGCGTCGGCCGAGTCGAGCGTCTCCTCGCAGAGCCCTGAGCCAGTGCCGAACATGAACGCGACGGGACGCTCGGCGCGCAGCGCCGTCTCCTTCAACGTGAGCCAGCTCAAAGAGCCCGTTCGTTCGCGTGCCGTGGCGGCTATCACGAACGGCGGGCGATGCTCCTTCCCGTTTATCCAGTCGAGCGCCCTTGAAACGGAGGACGCCGTTTTTATTCCCTTCATGGCGTCGGCCCTGTCAGGATTGAATTCGGCCCCGTAACCGGTTATCCAGTGAGAGACTACCTCGCTTATCAATTCCCGCTGAGATTCAAGCGGCGTCACGACGATAAATTTACGGACGCCGTAGGTGCGGCAGGCACGTGCGATATCGTGCAGATCCATGCCCGTTATCGCCGTCGTGGACTTGCGCCCGTTCCTGTCGAGGACGGGATGATGCAGCTCCAGAACATATACCCCGCACTCCAGATAAGGCATGATGCCGGCTTTGGCCAGTAATTCCGGCCTTCTCGAAACGGTTCTGCCGGCGGCCTCGCGGCGTCTGTAACGGTTTATCGCCGCGTGATCGCCGCTCAGCAGGGTATCCGGGACTTTGTCACCGCCCCAATCTTCGGGTCTGGTGTAATGTGGATTATCCAACATGCCCGAAAAAAACGAGTCCTCTTTTACGGAATCGAACGACCCGACCACCCCGGGAACGAGACGCGCAATCGCGTCTATTGTCGCGAGAGACGGAAGCTCTCCCCCCGTGATTACGAAATCGCCGATGGATATCTCCATATCCACGTTCTTTCGGACGAATCTCTCGTCGACACCCTCATAATGCCCGCAGACGAACACGAGACGCCTGTGTGACGCGATGCTGAGCAGGTCCTCGATCAGTTCCTGACAGAGCGGTCTGCCTTGAGGGCTGGGATAGATCACATACCGGTCTTCTCCGTCCGCCGCGGATTCCAGCGCCGATTCGAGGGGGGCAGCCATCAATACCATGCCGCCCCCGCCGTAGCTGTAATCGTCTATCTGCCTGTAACTGCCGTCGGCGAAACCGCGCAAATCCACTACCGACACGTCGAGCAAGCCCCTTTCTATCCCTTTCCCCAATATGCTCGACGAGAGATAGCCTTTCACGATATTCGGAAAAGCGGTAACCACGGAAATCCGCGGAACCGGCGGGTCGGTTTCGCTCAGTCCCATAAACCCTCAAGCAATTTTACCCGCATAATTCCATGTTTGAGCGATATGGCGCGGATAACGTCCTGTATGGCCGGTATCAGCTTGAGCGATCCGTCCTCGGTTCTGACCTGATAAACGTCGTTGCTGCCGGTGTTCATTATTTCCTCTACGCTGCCAAGGTACACTCCGCTCTCGTCGTCGATCACATCAAGCCCGATGAGCGAGTCTATCCAATATTCCCCTTCCGGCAATTCAACGCGTTCCTCCGGAGATATGGTGATCTGCCGGC
>JAITRO010000197.1 GCA_031288335.1 Synergistaceae bacterium
ACGACGTCATGTCGCTCATAGAGCCCTATCTCGCCGGACTGTTCAAAGAGACCGCGGACGCGGACATCGCACTTCCCATTCCCCGTCTCACGTGGAAAGAGGCCATGGAGCGCTACGGCAGTGACAAGCCCGACTTGCGGATAGATATGGAGATAATCGACCTGTCGGACGTTTTCAGGGATGGCGAAAACCCTTTCGCTTCGACGATCGCTTCGGGCGGCACGGTGAAGGGCCTTCTTCTGCCCGGAGGCGCTTCGCTCTCGCGCAGGGAGCTGGGCGAGTGGGAGAACAGAGCCAAAGAGCTTGGCGCGGCCGGTATGGCTAATTTCCAGCTCAAGGATGGAGTCTTGAAGGGCCCTCTCGTGAAGTTTTTGGGCGAGGACGCATTGCGGGCGCTCTCCGAAAAATCGGACATAACGGAGCGGGACGTCCTGTTCGTCATGAGCGGCAAAAAATGGACAAAAGCCTGCGAGATACTCGGGCAAATCAGGCTCGAAGCCGCGCGAGCCTTCGGGTTAGCGCGCGAGGGCTGGAAATTCCTATGGGTCACCGAGTTCCCGCTTTACGAATGGAGCGAGGAAGAAGGTCGATGGACTGCTGTGCATCATCCGTTCACGTCGCCGATGCCGGAGGACGCGGAATTCATGAGGACCGATCCCGGGCGGGTGCGCGCCCGCGCGTACGACATAGTGCTGAACGGCGCCGAATTGGGCGGGGGCTCGATAAGGATTCACAATCCCGAAACCCAGCAGGCGGCGTTCGACGCGCTGGGGATCACGCCGGAGACCGCGAAGGAGCGGTTCGGTTTTCTGCTGGACGCGCTGGCGCACGGCGCTCCGCCGCACGGCGGAATAGCTCTGGGCCTAGACAGGCTCGTCATGCTGATATGCGGAGTGAAATCAATCCGCGATGTTATGGCGTTTCCCAAGAACCAGAAAGCGCAGTGCCCGCTTTCTGGAGCACCGTCGAGAGTGAAACAAAACCAGCTCGAAACGCTCTTTATCCTGTCGACCGCACCGGAAGACGAAAAATAATAAGAGCGGGATCTTGGGGCTCTGCCCCAAACCCCGCAAGGGGCGAGCCCCTTGACCCCTTTATAGCTGTTTACGCCGGCATTGCTTTGCGGGCAAATCGCGCCGCACATTGCGCTCGAAGAACAAAAACGCGCTCTGGAGACGCAGACACAAAACTTCGAAGCGTAATAATCAAAGCGTCAAAACTTCAACGAAAACCTGAAATCCATAACAGCCTGCATTCGTCTTTTCATTCCCCGCCGTCGTCTTCCTCCGCCCCGTCATCCGGCGTGCGGCCCATTCTCCCCGACCTTCCCAGCACCTTCATGACAGCCGCTTTTTTGTACGCCGCGAAGTTGTCCAATTCCAAAGTGTAGGTCGCGCGTCCGTTCGCCCGAGAAAAACCCTCCACGGTGAAACCGGTGAGGTATTCGTTTTTCCCGTTGTAAAAACTGAAGTTCGACACAAAAGAGACTCCCGTGTTTTTGGGATTCAGTATGGTGATGCTCACGACGCCGTCGTCGTCGATGAAAAGTTTTTCGTATTTCAGGTCGGTACCTGAAATGACGCCGCTGGGGCGATAGGGCGGCAGTTTGGATTTTTTCGTCTTGCCTTCCGACACCCCGCACAGGAGGAACGCCGGCAGCAATAACACCAACACGGCTGCGGCCGCCCGGCACAGTTTTTTTTCATATGATGGAGACATCGTCATCACCTTCCCTATCTTATTTGTCGGACGATTTTATTTGAAAATTAATGCTGCCGATGTTGTCCGGCGTGCGCTTCTGTGATATATTAATCCAGCTGTTTTGTGAGCGCTCAGGTATTTGGGAGGTGTAAGGACTTGAAAAGAACATTCCAGCCGCACAATACGCGCAGGAAACGCCGCATGGGTTTTCTCGTCCGTTCGGCTACGCCGGGCGGACGGCGGATAATCCGTAACCGCAGGCGCAAGGGCAGGCATCGCCTCGCGGTGTGAGTGCAATATAATTATCAGTATATGACGGATCGCGCAGCTTCGTTCTCGCTTCCTACGTCGAGGCGCCTGAAAAATCAGTGGGAGTTCAACGTTGTTTTCCGTGCCGGCCGCACCTTAAAGGGCGAGTTGGTGCGGATTTGTTATCTTTATAGAGATGGCAGCACACTTGTGGGGTTCACGGTCGGCAAAAAAATCGCCGGCGCGGCGGCACGTGTACGGGGACGGCGGATTTTACGCGAATCTATACGCAGGCTGCTCCCCTGGATGAAGGAAGGAATATGGCTTGTAGCCTCTTTGAGAGAGAAGGGGCTCGAGAGCGACGCTATTTCTATTTACTATGAGATAGCGGAATTGCTGAAAAAATCCGATATGCTGTCGGATAAATGGAACGGAGCCGATTGGCGGGTGGACGATCCACGAATCTGCCGAGAAATATCGCGATCGCGGCAATAAAAGCGTACCAAAAATTTTTGTCTCCGATGTTGGGCCCGCACTGCAGATTTCATCCGACCTGCTCCCAATATGCTTTGGAGGCGTTTCAAAAATATGGGTTCCTAAAAGGTATGATCCTCTCAGTGCGCAGACTGGCGAAATGCGGCCCGTGGAATCCCGGCGGGGAGGACCCCGTGCCGGACGATTATTATTTCTTTAAATTCTGGGGAAGGTGAATGTTTTGGGCAGTATTTGGGCCTTTATAAAATCCATCACAAGCGGCCTCATGCAGTCTGTTCTCGAGTTTTTTCATAGAATGACGGGCAGTTATGGGATGGCCATAATTCTACTGACCGTCATAGTCCGTCTTTTGCTTTATCCGCTCTCTCACAAGCAGATGACCAGCATGTCGCGGATGCAGAAACTCCAGCCTCGCATGAAGGTGTTGCAGGAAAAATACGCGGGCAGCAAGGAAAAGCTCAATGAGGAAATGATGCGCCTCTACCGCGAAAATAACGTCAACCCTATGGCCGGGTGTTTGCCGCTTTTAATCCAGCTTCCGGTGATGATAATCCTCTTTAATGTCCTGATGAACTACAAAGTTGCGGCCAACTCCACTTTTCTCGGCATACCCCTCGAATACTCCGTCTTTCAGGGCCTTGCGCTGGCCACTAACGTGACCATCGCCGACGGCGCCGCCGTCGGGATTTCCGACGCGTTGAAGGGAATTTTCTCCAATCCGGCCGGGCTCGTTCAGGTTGGCTATTACCTCCCCGGCCTCGTGCTGACGGGAATCATCACCTTCATGACATGGTTGCAGCAGAAGATGTCGGGAACTGTCGACAATCCTCAGATGGCCACGATGAACATCGTGATGCCTTTATTTCTCTCTTTTATGTGTCTCGGCCTTCCGGGAGGCGTGGTGGTTTATTGGGGGGCGTCATCCCTGATAGGTATAGTACAGCAATGGTTCACGACCAAAAAAACTAAAATAGAACTCGCCAAAAAACCGACGCTTTTCAAAAACAAACCAGTCGACGGCAAGGGCGAGATCCTGAGCATGACGGAACGCGCGGCGAAGGAAGAAAAAAATAAAGGGGAAGAAGAGTACGAAGAATACGAAGAATACGAGGATGAGGATGAATACGAGGAGGAAGAGGACGTGGACGAAGAATACGAGGAATACGACGACGACGAATATGAAGAATACGAGGACGAGGACGAAGAGGAAGAGGATGAGGAAGAAGAGGACGGGGATGAGGACGGCAAAGATCAGAGGGGGAAACGATGACGAACGGCGAAGAAAATACGGAGCGCTCGGCCGCCACTATCGATAACGAATCGATGATTCTGGAGGTCAAATCCCTGGAAAGCGCGCTCAATACCGCGTGCGAACTTTGGAAAGTGAAAAAAGACGATCTCGAAACTGTGGTGCTCGACGAAGAGAAGAGATTGTTCGGCCTTTTTGGCAGAAAGATGAAAATCAGGGTTGCGACATTGTTTCCGCTGATGTACCTGCAGGCGCGGGATTTCGCGAACTCAGTGCTCTCTCAATCGGACCTCGACCTCGATGCGCACATTGAAAGCGACCTCACTATCAGTCTCGAAGGAAACGATTCGGCCATAGTCATAGGACGTCACGGAGAGACGTTGAAAGCGTTGGAGTTTCTCACGAATCTGATATACCGCGCCGACCAGTCGATCCCCAAAATCCGTTTCGACTGCGCCGGTTATCGGGCGCGCAGGGAAGAGAGCCTCATACGTCTTGCGGAAAGCGTCGCGAGGGAAGTGATTCACAAGAGATTCCCCGTGAGCTTGGAACCCATGTCGAGCTGGGAAAGGCGCATCATTCATATGGCGCTTCATGATAACAAAGAGATCAACACATCCTCGGAAGGCGAGGAGCCGCTGCGCAAAATAGTGGTATACCCAAGCGGACATTCAGAACACCGCAGAAATTACCGCAGGCGGCGTCCGCGCGCCATCTGACGCGCAAATGAGCTTTTTGGCTCTCCAAAAAAGACTGCCGGGGAAAGCGCCTTCGCCCTGGTGGAGGGATGGCGTGTATTTTTCGTGCACAAAGTGCGGAATATGCTGCGGCGGCGCGCCGGGCACGGTCTGTTTCAGCGCGCCGGAACGATCGGCGATGGCATATGCGCTGGACCTCTCCGAGACGGAATTTGATCTCCTTTATACCTGGAGAAAATACGGCGTCCTCTCTCTTCGTGAAAAACCCAATTATGATTGCGTATTCCTTAAAATGGAGCTTGGCGGGGCTCGATGCGGCGTCTACGCGGCGCGCCCCGCGCAGTGCGGCTCGTTTCCATTCTGGCCCGACGTCATGGAAAGCAGGCGTTCATGGGACGATTTCGCGCTGTCGTGTCCGGGCATGAACAACGGAATTTTTCACGGATACGATGAAATAAGCGAAATACTGAACGCGTACGCGATGAATATAGCAGCTGAGATTTTATGACGCCGTATGTCTCTTGAATTTTCGGAAGAGCTTTCATACGATAGAGGATCTTATATCACTACGTTTTGTGGCATTGACTTCCGTCTTGAAACCTTCATCCCTTTGCGTTACAATCTTTAAAGTTCAATAAAATAGTGGGAGGTTTTAAATATGTCCGCAAAGTACACGATAACACCGGCCGAAGTTTTCCCAGCGATCGAAAAGTATATGCTGCGCGATGGATATGACATAGTCATCGATCTCGAAAAATCGAAGGGAAGTCATATCACGGATGCCCGCACAGGCGACGATTGGCTTGATTTTTATACGTTCTTCGCTTCCTCGCCCTTCGGGATGAACCATAGCGCCCTCAGCAACGATGAATTCAAAGAGAAAATCTTCCGCGCCGCTATAAACAAAGTCGCCAATTCCGACATATATACGCAGGAAATGGGCGAATTCGTCAAAACGTTCGGCGAAGTCGCCATTCCCGAGGGGTTCAAACATCTATTTCTGATCGATTACGGCACGCTCGCTGTGGAAAACACCTTCAAGGTAGCGATGGACTGGAAGGTTCAAAAACTGCTCGCCAAGGGCAACATCACCGAGGGCGAGGCTGTAACCGGCGCTAAGGGAACCAAAATCATCCATTTCAACGAAGCGTTCCACGGACGCAGCGGCTACACGCTCTCCGTCACCAATACCGCCGACCCCAACAAATACCAGCGTTTTGCCAAATTCGACGATTGGCCGAGAATAATCAACCCGAAAATTATCTACCCGCTCGAGGAAAATCTGCGCACAGTCGAATGGCTCGAGGAACAGGCCATCAAACAGATACAGCATGTCATCGCCAACGACCCGGACGGGCATTGCGCTATCATCATCGAAACAATCCAGGGCGAAGGCGGAGACAACCACTTCCGCACCGAGTTCTTCAAACAGCTCAGGAAAATCTGTGACGAAAACGAGATGATGCTGATTTTCGACGAAGTCCAGTGCGGCATGGGCATCACCGGCAAGATGTGGGCGTGGCAGTATCAGATAGAGCCGGATATATTCTCCTTCGGCAAGAAATCTCAAATTTGCGGGCTCCTGGCCGGCCCGAAGGTCGACGAGGTGGAAAACAACTGTTTCAAGGTGTCGAGCAGGATAAATTCCACCTGGGGCGGAAACGTGGTCGACATGGTGCGTTCGACAAAGTACCTCGAAATATACCGCGACGAGCATATTCTCGACTATGTATCTAACACCGCGGGACCTGCCCTGATAAAGGGCCTCGAAAAACTGTGCGACGAATTCCCGGATTACATCGATAATGTGAGAGGCAAGGGGGTCATGTGCGCATACGACATAAAGACCCCGGAGCTGCGCGCCAAATTCCTCGCCGAATGCGCGAAACGTCACATGCTCATTTTGCCCTGCGGCACACACACAGTGCGGTTCCGCCCGGCGTTGAACGTTCCTGTCGAGGACATCGAACGGGGGCTCAATATCTCGCACGAAGCAGCGAAAGCCGCTTTCAAATAAACCAGAACCGTTTCTTCCTGAATCCATCAAAGAACCGCGGCACTCTGCGATGGAGCGCCGCGGTTCATGAAGTTAACGCTTGTTTCAACGTGCCTTTACGGGAAAATATTGCTTTATCGGACGACCTTTCACCTGATGCTTGTTTTTTACGTGCAGCTTCCCAGTGTTAACGAGAG
>JAITRO010000198.1 GCA_031288335.1 Synergistaceae bacterium
TTCACGACCGAGTATTCGATCCGCACGGCGATGGAGGCGGTCTACACCCTGCTCGACGTCGAACGCGGCGTGCCGGAGGTGTTCGCGTCTTGCTACGACGTGCGCTTCCTGCTCAAGGCCACCATCTACCTGCTCGATCACAGGAAACTCTCGGAACTACACCTGCCCCTGTTCGCCAAGTTCCTGGAGAAGGTAACGGTCAAGGAGTTGAAGCACACCGACGTGGAGGAACTTCTGGAGAAGTACCGGCTCGTCTGACCGCCTGAGTTTCCCCTTGAAAGGGATATAAAATATTGAACAAAGGTGTCAACAGCACGGAAAATTTAATTGGTTTAAGAATTAGAAAAATGGATACCAATGATGCCAGAATAATTTCCAATGCTTTTAAAGCACAAGGTTGGAATAAACCAATGGAAATTTACCGCAATTATTTCTCGGAACAAAAAAACGATGAGCGGGTAACATTGATTGCGGAAATTGACGACAAATTTGTTGGTTATATCAACATAAAATGGAAATCATCCTATCCTCTCTTTTTCACAAATAAGATACCTGAAATTGTTGATTTAAATGTCCTTATAAAATACAGGCGAATGGGCATTGGGAATAAACTTATGGATAAGGCCGAGGAAATGATTAAAGAACAATCGGATTTTGCGGGAATTGGCGTGGGGCTTTTTCCCGATTATGGACCGGCCCAAATCATGTATATAAAGCGGGGTTATGTTCCTGATGGTAAAGGTATATATAAAAAAAATTCTTATGTTAAATTTGGTGAAACGGTAATAATAGATGATGATATTGTATTGCATTTTATAAAAGAATTGGCGCAACTGGCCCCGCGCAGAAATGTGATTTACAGCCGGTAATGGATGTGTTATGATTTTGGTAATGGGAATATAGGCGTTGGGAAGTGAGTTTGCCGGTGGGCGGCCGCTTCGGACGCTTGGGGACGGGGTGACGCGCGGAAGCTGCGATCGGCCGCATCATGAGAGCGGAATATGCACAGAAACAAAATGACTTGGGAACAAATGGTCACGGGGGGGGGTATCAAATAAGGTAGCCCTTTCGATCATGCCACAGGGGGACTTCGTTTCCCCGCGTGAATACATGACAGATACAGCCTGTCGGCGCGGCGCGCCCGGGCTGTTTTTGTTTTTTGCGGATCGGATGAAGGAAGCGAGAGCCCGCTTCACCGCGTGCCGCTGGCCGTGGAAGTCGAAGCCCCCCGCATGACCAAAGCACATTTTGTTCAGAAAAGGAAAGGAGAACATGATGACGAAAAAATCAGAGGAGAAACTATGGGACAAAAGGGGTCGGTTCATATTGTCGGCGGTGTTGGTGCTGGCGCTTGTCGTGGCGCTCGCGGCGTGCGGCGGGAGCGACGACATCGACGAGGTGAAGGCGCAGCCCTATTCGGTGGACTTTACCGGCGTGAGACCGTCCGATAGCGGCGCGACCTACGGCGAGTTCGTCGAAAGCTATTGCCCCGGCGGGAAATGGGAACAGTTTTCATCCGGCGGCGACAGCTTCGTGAACTACATCGGCGGCGATTCGCCGGAAGGCGGCGTCGATATCCAATGGTTGAAGAATTCGTCCGGCTGGGCGGTCTACGCCGTGGAGATCAACGGAGAGGGCGTCAGTCTGGCCCATATCAATACCTTCTTCTCCTCCGCGTCCTCCGCATCAGCCGCTGTGGAGCAGCCGGCGGATCCGAGTCAGGTCAAATTATTTATTTCTTAACGAGAAGGAAGGAGAAAACAGATTATGGGACTTACAGTAAAACAGAGGGCGTCGCTTCATCTTGAAGGGACGACGTCCATCGACAGGGAGACGGTGATGAATCTGCTCGAAGCGACTGCGGGTACGGTGAAGGGGGGCGGTGCGAGTCTGCTTACGACCGGCCTTTGGAACATCGGCGCGCATATCAACATCGTGAACAGGAGCGAGGGCGGTTTCGAATTCGCGCTGAATTCAGGCAAGGACCTCGTCGAACTCTGTACCTTCGGTGCGAGCGTCCACAGCGACGATGCAGGGAATACCGTTCTTCGCGTCGGCGGACTCGACACGTACACGACCTCGCAGAGCAAAGTTTATGGTTTTATTCCCGCCGGGCCAAAGATGATCCACGGCATGGATCCCTACAAGCGCTATCTGAACGCGGTTTTAGAAGAAATTAAAAACAGAGATCCCGAAGCGGAACTTGTCATCCAGCAGGACGGGGCATAAGTCATGGAAGGAGTCGGATATGTCATCGGCGTCATCATCGCCGTGGTGATCGTCGCACTCGTGGTGTTATCGAAAATAGGTCCGTTCATCTGGCGGACCCATGAAAAGGATGGGCAAAGAAAGCCGCGCTCTTACGACGAACTGTTCGGGGAGAATTCCGACAAAGCGGAACAAAACCCGAACAGGCGCTGACGTCCGTCCTTGTTGCCAAACTATTGTAAGAAGGATGCATTGTGAGTAATGCACCGTCTTTGATAGTAAAGAAGACGCTCACCAGTTTTCCGCCTTGTTTGCCGAGCAAATGATTAACTATTGGGAAGAAGTACGAGGGACTATCTAAGCGCATAATAGAAGGATGCAGAACGTTGGCCGCGCTCGACTGGACCGATCCAAATGCGAAGTTGTCAATAAGCCTACTATAATAAAATAATGCGAAGCGGTACAACTGATACCGATGGATTTAAGGAGAAAAAAATGATCACCGTAAGGAGAAAGAAAAACAACAAATCAGCATTGGTTGCGTTATTAATGCTCGCCCTCGTCGTGGCGCTCGCGGCGTGCGGCGGGAGTAGCGGAGATGTCGATGCGATATTGGAAAAAGATACGGCTTCACCGGAGGAATTGGACAGCAGGTCAGGTATGACACAACAGGACGCTGGCGAAGCCGTGCAGGAGCAAGCGGGATCCTATGCTGCGGCACAGGACGCGCAGAGCGGGTTGTGGGGCTACGTCAATGAACAGGGCGCGTGGGCGATACAACCGCAGTTTAGCGATGCGAAGTCTTTTTCGGAGAACGGGCTTGCTCTTGTAAATGATCCCCAGAGCGAATTATCTGGTTATATCAACAGAGGGGGCGAATGGGTGATACCGCCGCAGTTCATAGATGCAGATCCTTTTTCGGCGAACGGTCTTGCATCTGCAGGAGATTCCCAGAGTGGATTAATTGGCTATATCAACGAAAAAGGCGAATGGGTGATACCGCCGCAGTTCAAAAGCGATGTTCCGTTTTCGGCGAACGGGTTTGCTCTCCAAAAGGACTTAGAAAGTGAGCTATGGGGCTATATCGACGAAAAAGGCGAATGGGCAATACCGCCGCAGTTCGGAGATGATTCGGGGCTCTATTTTTCGGATAATGGACTCGTTTATGTGGAGGATGAAACTTATCAAGGGGTAGGCTATATCAACGAAACGGGTGCATGGGTGATACAGCCGCAGTTTAATCGAGCGGGCAATTTTTCACCTAATGACTTCGCCGCCGCAAGTGATCAGTATAGTGGATTGTACGGTTATATTGATGAACGAGGCGAATGGGCAATACCGCCGCAGTTCTCAAGTGGGTATCCTTTTTCGGAGAACGGGCTTGCCGGCGTACAGGAATCCCTGCCTGAGGATTCTGAAGAGGCGGATATGGGATATGAAGGATTATGGGGATTTGTCAACGAGAAGGGTGAGTGGGCGATACCGCCGCAGTTCTCGCAGATATTTCCTTTTTCGAAGAACGGGCTTGCACGCGTGCAGGAATCCCTGCCTGAGAATTCTGAAGAGGCAGATATGGAATATGAAGGATTATGGGGATTTGTCAACGAGAAAGGTGAGTGGGCGATACCGCCGCAGTTCTCGGAGATATATTCTTTTTCGGCGAACGGGCTTGCTCTTGCAAATGATCCCCAAAGTGAATTATGGGGCTATATTAACGAAAAGGGCGAATGGGCAATACAACCGCAATATGGTCAAGCAAATCCTTTTGTGCCACATTTAGAGTCGGATTTACCGTTTATAGAATAAACGAACCTTGGCAACCGAATATTGAGATAATGAGCCTACGCCCGGGTAGAGCCGGGATGGTTCTCTGGCAGTACAGAGGGACAGTTGTTTTGTGTTGTAGAATATCCGCATATCGACAACGCAATTGGCCGGGGTGTCACGGGGATGAATGAACTGACACGTGCTCGCGCGGTTGGCGGTTATCTGACTGTAGTGCGATTGCGCAGATATTGATTAATGGATAGCTGCGAGGCGCAGCCGAGTCTGATCCCATGCGCCGGCTCGGGGCCGGAATGACGTGGCGGGAGGCTTCCCCCTCCAAAAAAATTAAAAAGAAATCAGGGAGCGGAACCGGATCTGAAGAACGACGACCTGTATGTCAGCCGGCCGATCGCGCGGTCGCAGAGCAGCAGCATGGACGGCAGGAATAGGCTGACCATCATGAGCGAGAGCAGCGTGCCGCGGCCGAGCAGCAGGCCGATCTCGGAAACCGCGGGGTTCGTCGTGATGGCGTAGAGGGAGAAGCCCGCCGCCGACAGCACGGCCGCCGAGACGAGGATGGAGCGGAAGGTCTCGCCGAGCGCGTCCTTTACGGCTTCGCCGGCCGGCTGTTTTCGTCTGCGCTTCAGGTAGTTGTCCGTCAGCAGGATCGCGTAGTCGACGGTCGTGCCGAGCTGCACGGCGCTGAGCACGAGGTAGCCGAGGAAGTTGATGGTCTTGCCCTCGAAATACGGGATGGACAGGTTGATCCAAATCGACGTCTCGATGGTGAGCAGCAGGATGAAGGGCAGGAGGCCCGACCGGAGGGAGATGAGCAGCACGATGAAGATCGACAGGATCGCGATGAGGTTGACCGTGACGTTGTCCTTTTTGACGAGGTTGCTCATGTCGTAGGTGTTGACGCTC
>JAITRO010000069.1 GCA_031288335.1 Synergistaceae bacterium
GAACCGTTTCACCGTGCCCTGGAATCTCGCCGGAGGCACGCCATCCATCAGACGGTGGTCGAAAGTCATGGGCAGCGTAATCTTCTTGCGCACAACCACATTGCCGCCGACGAGGCGGAATTCGTCCTCCACGGCGCAGACGCCGAGGATCGCGGCGTTGGGCATGTTGATTATCGGGGTGAACGACGTCACTCCGAACATGCCCATGTTGGTGACTGTGAGCACGGAACCGGTGTATTCGTCGGGAAGGAGTTTTCCCGCGCGCGCGCGGCCCGCCAGGTCCTTAATGACGGCGGACAGCTCTTCGAGCGACAGCGTGTCGGCGTCCTCGACCACAGGCACGATGAGCCCCTCGTCCAGCGCGACGGCGACGCCGATGTTTATGCGCGCGTGTTGGATCACGGTGTCTCCCTCGCCGAGAGAGACCATTATTTCAGGATGCAGCCTGAGCGCTTTAGCCACCGCCTTGACTATGAAGTCCGTGAGTGTGAATTTGTTTTCGCGGCCCTCGTTGATCTTCGCCCTCAGTTCCGCGAGTTCCGTGACGTCCGCGCGCACGTTCTGCGTCACGGCGGGTATCAGGGCGTGAGCTTCGATCATGTTGCGCATGACGGCTTTGCGCATGCCTGACATCTGAACTACCGTGTCTTCTTTGGCGGACGTTTCCGCGGCGCGCGAGCGAACGTAATCCAAGACATCGCCGCGAGTGATCTTGCCTGCGTGCCCGCTTCCCTTGATTTCGGAGAGCGCCGCTCTCTCGCCCGCCGCGACTTTCACCGCGAGCGGCGTGACGGACGGCACAGCGGCGAGCACTGCCGCAGCCGTGACCGCTCCGAACCGTGGATCGAGGGGCAGTCCGGCGAGGGACACGCCCTTTTCGGCAGCCAAAAATTTCGCGTAGGGAGTCGCCGGAACAGGCCCCGAGGGCGCTGATACAGCAATGGCCTGAGATGTTTTTGGCGCAGCGGTTTGACTGGGCGCGGTCTGCCGCCCATCGGTTTTGGGCGGGGGAGCGGCGATCGCGGGAGGCGTTTCGCCCTTGGCGCCTATCCATCCGATGGTGACGAGCACAGGTATCGTATCGCCGTCCGAGGCGAGTTTCGCCAGAAGATATCCTTCGGCGGCGGCCGGTTCCTCCATGGTTACTTTGTCGGTCTCGATCTCGATGAGCGGCTCCCCTTTGTCGACGTGGTCGCCGACTTCCTTCAGCCATCGAATCAGCTTGCCTTCCTCCATGGACATCCCGTTTTTGGGCATTATCACTTCCGTAGCCATGGTCTATGCCGCCCCCTCTCAGATTATCCCGCGGACAGCTTTTTCGATGCGTTCCTCTCCGGGAAGTACCATTTTTTCCAGAATCGGGTTGAACGGTATCGGGCTGAAGAGCGCTCCCACTCTCTTGATCGGAGCGTCGAGCCTGTAGAACGCTTCACTGTCGGCGATGGTTGAGACTATCTCGCCGCCGAAACCGCCGAATTCGACGGCTTCGTGGACGACCACGGCCTTGCCGGTTTTTTTAACGGAAGCGATTATCGCGTTTTTGTCGAGCGGCGACAGCGTCCTGATGTCGACGACCTCTATCTCATGGCCCTCTTTCGCGAGCCGGTCGGCTACAGCAAGCGACATCTGCACCGTGCGGCCGTAAGTGATGATCGACAGGTCGTGCCCCTCGCGTTTTACGTCGGCCTTCCCCAGAGGTATCGTGTAATCCTCGTCGGGAACCATTCCTTTCGTCCTGTAAAGAAGTTTCTGTTCGAGGAATATGACGCAGTTGTCGTCGCGAATCGCGCTTTTCAGCAATCCCTTGGCGTCGTAAGGCGTCGACGGTATGACGACCTTGAGGCCGGGCACGTGGCAGTACATCTGTTCGAGCGACTGCGAGTGCTGGGCCGCGGCTCCCGTGCCGCCGCCCGAGGCGGTGCGGATGACCATAGGAACTTTTACCGCGCCGCCCAACATGAAACGCTGTTTGGCGGCCTCGTTGATTATCTGGTCGTAGCACACGGCCATGAAGTCCGAGAACATCAGCTCTACTATCGGGCGCATCCCCATCATGGCGGCGCCGACGCCAGCACCCATGAAACCCGTCTCAGAAATGGGTGTCTCGCGCACGCGTTCCTCGCCGAACTCCTGAATCATTCCCTTTGAAACGCCGAACGCGCCGTTGTAGACGCCGATATCCTCTCCCATAAAAAAAACGGTTTCGTCGCGGCGCATCTCCTCGCTCATGGCCTCGCGCACGGCCTCGGCATAAGTTATCTCACGCATATCGTCCGTCCCCTTTTCTTATGTTCACGCCAAATCGCAATCAAAGCGCGTTAATAATGTTACTGAAGGACATGCCGGCTCAGCTTTAAATTTTTACCCTTCAGGCCCCTGATTTCAAATTGGTTTCAAGCGTAAGCTTCGGCCTCGATTTGCTCGGGCGTGGCGGCGGCCTCTGGGCAGCTTTCGGCGTAGGCCGCCGCTTCCTCTATCGCCTTAGTCGTGCGTTCGTCTATCGCGTCGGCCTCGGCTTCGGTGAAGCCGTTTTCGAGCATGACCTTGCGGAAACGCACAATCGGACTCTTCGCCTTCCACTCGGCTATTTCCTCTTTTGTCCTGTACTGGTTTGCGTCGCTCTTAGAATGTCCGCTGGTGCGGTAGGTGTTCTCAACCACGAAGGCCGGTTTTCCTTCTTTTATTATATATTCGCGCGCTTCCCTTACTGTCTGATAGACGGAGAGGACGTCGTTCCCGTCGACCTGGACGCTCCTGATGCCGAAAGGATAGCCGCGTTTCGTGAGGTCGGTATCTGCGGCGACTTTGTGAAGCGGCGTACTCATGCCGTAGGTATTGTTGACGCATATGAAGAGCACCGGCAGGCTCCACACGGCGGCGAGGTTCATAGCCTCGTGAACAGCGCCCTGATTCATCGAACCATCGCCGAAGAAGACGGCAACGATGCGGTCGTCCTGTTTTTTCATCTTGAACGACAGTCCGACCCCGCATGCTATGGGGCAATTTTGCCCGAGGACGCCGTCGATGCAGAGCGCGTTTACCCCTACGTCGGCGATGTGCATTGAGCCGCCGCGCCCATGGTTGGCGCCTGCCTGCTTCGCCAGTATCTCGGCCATGACGTTTTTGATCGGCGCGCCCTTCGATATTACCTGACCGTGCCCCCTGTGCGTGGCGAATATATAATCCTGTTCCTCCAACGCAAACACGCTGCCAACTCCGGTCGCCTCCTCGCCAATGCCGAGGTGCGTCGTACCGTGCACTTTGCCCTGCGCGAAGAGAGCGAACACCTGTTCCTCGAATTTGTTCACAAGCATCATCTGCTCCATCACGCGCTCCATAAATTGCCTGGCTTTCAAAACAGTTTCCGAGTGATCCATTTTTATCACTTCCCACATTGCCCGTCGGCGGATTTTTTCCATGAAAAAGATTCATTGGCAGATGTTATGATATCACAATATAATGAGACAATTCATGAAGACAGACAAAACCGGGGGGACTGCGTCCCCCCGGTCCCTCAAAAATTAACGGTAGTTAAGAGGGTGCCGCCCTCTTGCAGGATTCGGGGCAGCGCCTTGAGAATTTGAACTCTATTCGGCATCATCATCGTCTAACTTCATCGATTCGAACAATGGCGCCGATCCGGCTTCGGCAAGTTCTTCCACGCCGCGCAGTGTGCGCTTTATGGCCCTTGTGCGCTTGCCGACAATCTCATCCAAGGTTTTATCGGCCGTCTGAATTTGTTTGTGGGCTTTGTCAAGCATATCGCCAAACTTCCCGAATTCGGACTTGACCGACCGCAGGGTATTCCACACGTCCTGCGAGCGCTGCTCGATGACTAGGGTTTTGAAGCCCATTTGCAGGGAGGCGAGGAACGCCGACAGCGTCGTCGCGCCGACCGCTGTTACCTTGTACTTGTCGCGGAGTTCCTCGAACAGCGCGGCGTTCTGAATCACCTCGGCATACAAACCCTCGGTCGGCAAAAACATCAGCGCAAAGTCCGTGGTCTTCGGCGGCACGATATATTTGTCGTATATATCTTTGGCGAACGAGCGGATTTTCTGCGCCAAAGACCGCCGTGCATCGTCGATTGCCGTTTTGTCCTCGGCATCGAGCAAGCGGTTATAATCCTCGATCGGAAACTTGCTGTCAATCGGGAGCAGGAGCGGCGTATCGCCGTTGCCTGGAAGTTTTATCACAAACTCGACGCGCTTGTTGTTGGCAATCTCCGAGTTCATTTCATACTGGCTCGGAGCGAGAATATCGGACAGCAGCTTTTCAAGGCGCACCTCGCCGTATGTGCCGCGTTCTTTGACGTTGATGAGCGCGTTTTTCAGGCTTTTTGCGTCGGCGGCGAGGTTTTTCATTTCTCCAAGCCCCTGCTGAACGCTGTTAAGCTGCTTGCTGACCAGCTCAAACGACTGCGTGAGGCGCGTTTCGAGGGTCTTTTGGAGTTTTTCGTCCACCACGCCCTGTATCTGTTCGAGCCGCTTTTCGTTGCTCTCCTGAAGGGATTTCATCTTGTTTTCGAGCGTGGCGTTGACTTTTTCGATATTCTCGGCGTTGCCGCGCTGAATGGACGAAAGCCGGGTGTCGAGCTGTTCCTGGAACTCGCGCAACTGCTTGTTTGCTTCCCCGCGGCTCGATTGAAGCGTTTTCTGCGTTTGCTCCTGAATAGCCGACAGGCGCGTGTCAAGTTGGGTCGAGAACTTGCCTAGCTGTTCGTTAGTTTCGGCGCGGCTTTCCTGCAAGGTTTTAGTCACGCTCGCGTTTATTCGGTCGTTGCTTTCCGTGCTGCTCTTTTGAATCGCGGAAAGGCGGGCGTCAATCTGTGCCTGAAACTCGCGCAGCTGCTTGTTGACCTCTTCGCGGTTGCCCTGCAATGTGGTTTGTACGCTTTCCTGAATCAGTCCGAACCTCGCGAACTGTTCGGTCGCGCCCGACGAAATTTGCTTTGCCACACTGTCGCGTTGCTCGCTGCTGTTGTGTTTCAACAGGTCAGCGATTTCGCTGACGTCAATCTTGCTTTCCCGCATAAGCGCCTTAATAAGCAGAGTGATAGTGACCCCAAGCAACGCGGCGATTACGATGTTAAAGATAAGTTGTGTGCCCATATTTACCTCCCTATACCAGTTCCCGCAATATCATGGTTTATGATTTTAAAAATATAAATGATATATTATCCCTGCATTTCAGCGAGAGCAATTGTTCCTTCAGATAATCGGCGCACTCGGGAAAACCGCCGCTCAACGCGGCGCTCAGGACGTTCGCCGGCATGGCCTCCCACACGCCGTCGGAACAGATGAAATAATCGTCGTCCTCGCCCCCCGAAAGACCCCTGACGTACAATTCCGGTGTCTCCGACTGATCCGCGGTGACGGCGCTCGTCAATACGTTTTTTCTCGGGTGCGTCCTCATCCCGTCCTCGTCTATGCCGCCGTTTTCGAACAGCGTCTGAACCACGGAATGGTCTTTGGTGATGCGTTCCATTT